>NZ_JANUEW010000051.1:0-33491 GCF_024807515.1 Pseudomonas sp. BIGb0558 | reverse complement strand
CCGAACGCAGGGATTGAGGAGCGGGTAAACCGGCAGGACGCCGGTTTAGCCGCGACGGGGCAGGGACGCCCCGTCGCGGCGGCCCGCGGAGCAATACCGGAGTGAGGGACCACCGAGCCTGGGCGAGGTGCCGACAGGCGGGGCAGAGCGTTTTGGTTACTTTTGCGCTTTTCAAAAGTGACCCGCTGTAAGAGCGGAACCATAAGCGGCCGTTACCTAAACAACGGATATGTACTCAATCACAGAGCATCCCTGAGAAACCCCGGCGCGATATACCGCTGATAATGCGCCTCAGACAAAATAAAAAACTCCCGATCAATCGCATCACGCAACTCAGGCAACCCCCACTCCCGAAACTCCGGCATCGACACCATCCCGTAAGCCTCAAGATTGCTGATCACCCGAGCCCCCCGGGCAATCAACTGATAGGCCCAGCAGTATTCCGACTGATGCGGCACAAACCGAATCTTGCGCTGCTCAAGCTGCCCCCGAAGCATTTTCGGATCAAACACCTCAAGCTTCCCCGCCATCACCTGCACCAACAACTGCTCAAGCCTGAGCCAAACCGCCCGTTTTTCCTCCTCGTTATACCCGTTCCACTGAATCACCTCATGGTGAAACCGCTTGCAACCCCGGCACACGAGATCGCCGTAAACCGTGGAGCACAGGCCTACGCAGGGGGTCTTGATGGTCTGGTTGGACATGGTCGACAACGCACAAATCAGCGAAACAGTTGCACATGTTAGCCCTTTGTCTAAGGTTGATCACCCTGCAAACTTGGCAAGGCAACTTACGTTCAGACATTTTTTACCGTAGAATCATCCGGCCTTGTAAGGCGCCAATAATCCGTTGGAAGCTGTTTTCAAAGCGTCACGAGCACAGTCGTTCCTAAAGAACGGTGTTGGCGATGGTTATTTACCCGGTAAATAGCCAGCGCCAACCCTCATCAGCTCCGTTCTGCAGGCGTAAAACTTTGAAAGCAGCTTCTGTGAGGATTGCCGGCAGCGCTGGCTCTACGGCCCAAAAAGCCCCCGAGCGCATGCGTGCCGTGCATTTCTGGATGAGCGTCCCGTGGGACCACTGATGAGGGTAATAACTGTGCTTGAAGCCTACCGCAAACATATCGAAGAGCGTGCAGCCCTGGGTATCGTTCCCCAGCCGCTTAATGCCGAACAAACCGCAGGCCTGGTCGAGCTGCTGAAAAACCCCCCGGCTGGCGAAGAAGAATTCCTCGTTGACCTGATCACCAACCGCATTCCACCAGGCGTTGACGAAGCTGCCTACGTCAAGGCCGGTTTCCTGTCTGCCCTGGCCAAGGGCGAAGCCACTTCTCCCCTGATCGACAAGAAACGCGCTGTTGAACTGCTCGGCACCATGCAAGGCGGCTACAACATCGTGACACTGGTCGAGCTGCTGGACGACGCCACCCTGGCTCCCGTCGCTGCCACCCAACTCAAGCACACCCTGCTGATGTTCGACGCGTTCCACGACGTCGCCGAAAAAGCCAAGAACGGCAACGAACACGCTAAAGCCGTGATCCAGTCCTGGGCCGACGGCGAGTGGTTCAAGAACCGCCCGACCCTGGCCGACAAGATCAGCCTGCGCGTATTCAAGGTGACTGGCGAAACCAACACCGACGACCTGTCCCCTGCCCCGGACGCCTGGTCCCGTCCTGACATCCCGCTGCACGCCCTGGCCATGCTGAAAATGGCCCGTGAAGGCATCGTGCCGGATGAGCAAGGCAAGACCGGCCCGATGAAGCAGATCGAAGAAATGCGCGGCCAAGGCTTCCCGATCGCCTACGTCGGTGACGTGGTCGGTACCGGTTCGTCGCGGAAATCGGCCACCAACTCGGTGCTGTGGTTCTTCGGCGACGACGTTCCTTACGTGCCGAACAAGCGCGCTGGCGGCTTCTGCTTCGGCAGCAAGATCGCCCCGATCTTCTACAACACCATGGAAGATGCCGGCGCACTGCCAATCGAGTTCGACGTCACCAACATGAACATGGGCGACGTGATCGACCTGTACCCGCATGCTGGCAAAGTCACCAAGCACAACAGCGATGAAGTCCTGACCACCTTCGAAATGAAGACCCCGGTCCTGTTGGACGAAGTCCGTGCCGGCGGTCGTATCCCGCTGATCATCGGCCGAGGCCTGACCGAGAAGGCTCGCGTTGAGCTGGGTCTGCCACCTTCGACCCTGTTCAAACTGCCGGAAGCTCCGGCCGAAAGCGACAAGGGCTACACCCTGGCGCAGAAAATGGTCGGCAAGGCGTGCGGCGTGGCTGGCGTTCGTCCAGGCACCTACTGCGAACCGAAGATGACCACCGTCGGCTCCCAGGACACCACCGGTCCTATGACCCGTGACGAACTGAAAGACCTGGCGTGCCTGGGCTTCTCCACCGATCTGGTAATGCAGTCGTTCTGCCATACCGCGGCTTACCCTAAGCCGATCGACGTGACCACCCACCACACCCTGCCTGACTTCATCATGACCCGTGGCGGTGTATCGCTGCGTCCAGGCGACGGCATCATCCACAGCTGGCTGAACCGCATGCTGCTGCCGGACACCGTCGGTACCGGTGGCGACTCCCACACCCGTTTCCCGATGGGCATTTCGTTCCCGGCCGGTTCCGGCCTGGTAGCGTTCGCCGCAGCCACCGGCGTTATGCCGCTGGACATGCCGGAATCGATCCTGGTGCGCTTCAAAGGCGAAATGCAGCCTGGTATCACCCTGCGTGACCTGGTTCACGCCATTCCTTACTACGCGATCCAGGCTGGCCTGCTGACCGTAGAGAAGAAAGGCAAGAAAAACGCCTTCTCCGGCCGCATCCTGGAAATCGAAGGCCTGGACAACCTGAGCATCGAACAAGCCTTCGAGCTGTCCGACGCCTCGGCTGAACGTTCGGCTGCCGGTTGCACCATCAAGCTGTCGAAAGAATCCATCACCGAATACCTGAACTCCAACATCACCCTGCTGCGCTGGATGATCGGTGAAGGCTACGGCGATGCGCGTACCCTGGAACGTCGCGCCCAAGCGATGGAAGCCTGGGTGGCCAACCCTGAGCTGATGGTTGCCGATGCTGACGCCGAATACGCTGAAATCATCGAGATCGACCTGGCCGACATCAAGGAGCCTGTGCTCTGCGCGCCAAACGATCCGGACGACGCCCGTCTGCTGTCGTCGGTACAAGGCGAGAAGATCGACGAAGTGTTCATCGGTTCGTGCATGACCAACATCGGTCACTTCCGCGCTGCCGGTAAACTGCTGGATCAGGTCAAGGGTCAGCTGCCAACCCGTCTGTGGCTGTCGCCGCCGACCAAGATGGACGCTCACCAACTGACCGAAGAAGGCTACTACGGCATCTACGGCAAGGCTGGCGCGCGCATGGAAATGCCGGGCTGCTCGCTGTGCATGGGTAACCAGGCACGTGTAGAACCGAACTCGACGGTTGTGTCGACTTCGACCCGTAACTTCCCGAACCGCCTGGGTGACGGCGCGAACGTCTACCTGGCTTCGGCCGAGCTGGCATCGGTAGCTTCCATCCTGGGTCGCCTGCCGACCGTCGAGGAGTACATGGAATACGCCGCGAAGATCAACACCATGGCCAGCGACGTATATCGCTACCTGAGTTTTGACCAGATCGCCGAGTTCCGTGAAGCCGCTGCAAACGCCAACATTCCTGTGGTTCAAGCCTAAGGTTTTGTTGCTGTAAACGAACGCCGCGTATCGTCAGATGCGCGGCGTTTTTTTATGCGCCTCGATCGAGGCCCAGACTTTGTCCTGCGCCTGGGTGCACGGCGTGCCTTGCGGGTGCGACTGGATCGTTGCGATCACGGCACGCAGCTCGGCCTTGCTCTCGTCCATACGGGCCTGCAGCTCTTCTATCTGTGCAATTTTGCGTTCCAGCCTTGAGACGATATCGGCGCGCTTGGCCTCACTGGGTGCGTCATCCGGCATCAAGGCCTTCAACTCCTGCAAGCTGAAACCCGCCCGCTGGGCGCCCTGGATCAATTGCAGCGTCTGCAACGTCTGCGTGGGATAACGGCGATAGCCATTGCCTTGCCGCTCCACCTGGATCAACCCCTGGGCTTCATAAAAACGAATCTTCGACGCCGCCAATCCACTGCGTTCCGCCAGTTCACCGATATTCATCGCCCACCCCATTGACCTTAAAGTTACCTTTAAGCTTAGCCTGAGCGCTCCCATTGTGAGGAGTCAAGCATGTCGCCCTTTGAAGCATTGCAATTGCCCAACGGCCAGGTCATCGGTAACCGCATCGCCAAGGCGGCGATGGAAGAGAACATGGCGGATGCCGACCAGGCGCCTTCCGAGGCCCTGATGCGCCTGTATCAAGCCTGGGCCGAAGGCGAGCCCGGCCTGATCCTGACCGGCAACGTGATGATCGACCGCCGCGCCATGACCGGCCCCGGCGGTGTGGTGCTGGAGGACGAACGCCACCTGGCCAGATTTCGCCAGTGGGCCAATATCGGTCGGGCCAAGGGTGCGCAGTTCTGGGTGCAGCTCAACCACCCGGGCCGCCAGACCATGGCCAATCTCGGCCAGCAGACCTTGGCGCCTTCGGCAGTGCCCCTCGACCTTGGCGGCTTTTCGAAGATGTTCGCCCAGCCCAAGGCGATGACCGAGGACGACATCCAGGACGTCATCACGCGCTTCGCCACCAGCGCGCGTCTCGCCGAAAAGGCCGGCTTCAACGGGGCGCAGATCCACGCGGCCCACGGCTACCTGCTCAGCCAGTTTCTCTCACCCTTGAGCAACCAGCGCACAGACCGCTGGGGCGCCAGCGTGGAAAACCGCGCGCGGCTCCTGCTGGAGGTGATCAAGGCCGTGCGCGCTGCCGTCAGCCCGGGTTTCTGCGTGGCGGTGAAACTCAACTCCGCCGACTTCCAGCGCGGTGGGTTTGACGCCGCCGACGCCCGCGCCGTGGTCGAGTTGCTCAACCCGCTGGCCATCGACCTGCTGGAGTTGTCAGGCGGCAGCTACGAAGCCCCGGCCATGCAAGGCGAAGCCCGCGACGGACGCACCCTGGCCCGCGAAGCCTATTTCATCGAGATGGCCAGCGACCTGGCGAAAGTCGCCAGCATGCCGGTGATGGTCACCGGTGGTATCCGGCGCTTGCCCATCGTGCAGCAAGTGCTCGACAGCGGCATCGCCATGGCCGGGATCGCCACCGCCCTCACCCTGGAGCCGCACCTGATCAAGCAATGGCGCGCCGGCCGTGACCTCAACCCGCAACTGCCGCCGATCCGCTGGAAGCGCAAACCCCTGGCCAGCCTGGCGAGCATGGCGGTGGTGCGTTATCAGCTACGCCGCCTGAGCCGTGGCCGCCAGCCGAAACCCGGGGTTTCGCCACTGCTGGCCCTGATCAAGGACCAACTGTTTATCGCCCGCCGTACCCGTCAATATCGCGCCGCGATGACCAATTCTTCACATTGAGCGGGGAGCATTCAGCGCCATGGAACTGTCCTCTACTGATCAGCAGCTTTTTACCCTCACTGACGATTGGAGTTCTTCATGGCGAAAATCACCCTGGCCCAGCAATTGGCGACCACCCTTGAACAGGCGGGCATCAAGCGCATCTGGGGCCTGACCGGCGACAGCCTCAACGGCCTGACCGACTCCCTGCGCACCATGGACAGCATCGAGTGGATGCACGTGCGCCACGAAGAAGTGGCGGCGTTTGCCGCTGGCGCCGAAGCGGCCGCCACCGGCGAACTGACGGTGTGCGCCGGCAGCTGTGGCCCCGGCAACCTGCATTTGATCAACGGGCTGTTCGACTGCCATCGCAACCATGTGCCGGTGCTGGCCATCGCGGCGCAGATCCCCTCCTCCGAGATCGGCCTGAACTACTTCCAGGAAACCCATCCCCAGGAGCTGTTCAAGGAATGCAGCCACTTTATCGAGCTGGTGACCAACCCCGAACAGATGCCCCACGTGCTGCACCGCGCCATGCGCTCGGCGATCCTCAACCGTGGCGTGGCGGTGGTGGTGATTCCCGGGGATGTGTCGCTGCTGGAAGTGGAAGACACCTTCAAGCCATGGCCGGCCCTGTTGGCACCCCGTACGTTGCCGGCGGAACAAGACCTGCAACGCCTCACCGATATCCTTGAACACAGCGCCAAGGTCACCCTGCTGTGCGGCAGCGGCTGTGCCGGCGCCCACGATGAAGTGGTGGCCCTGGCCGACGCCCTTGGCGCGCCCGTGGTGCATGCCCTGCGCGGCAAGGAGCACGTGGAGTGGGACAACCCGTTCGACGTCGGCATGACCGGCCTGATCGGCTTCAGCTCCGGTTACCACGCCATGCTCAACTGCGACACGCTGATCATGCTCGGCACCGACTTCCCGTACCGCCAGTTCTACCCCACCGACGCGAAGATCATCCAGGTCGACCGCAACCCGCAGGCCCTGGGCCGACGTGCCACCCTGGACCTGGGGATTGCCGCAGACGTCAGCGAAACCCTCCAGGCGCTGCTGCCGCGCCTGAACCGCAAGACGGATCGCAGTTTCCTCGAAACCTCCCTCAAGCATTACGAGAAAGCGCGCCAGGGTCTGGATGACCTGGCCGAGCCGTCAAAGGCCGGCCGGCCGATCCACCCGCAATACGTTGCGCGGCTGCTCAGTGAACTGGCCGACGACGACGCGATCTTCACCGCCGACGTTGGATCACCCACCGTGTGGGCGGCGCGCTACCTGAAAATGAATGGCAAGCGCCGGTTGATCGGCTCGTTCAACCACGGTTCGATGGCCAACGCCATGCCCCAGGCCATCGGCGCGCAAGCGGCATTTCCCGGGCGCCAGGTGATTTCGATGTCGGGCGACGGTGGTTTCACCATGCTGATGGGCGACTTCATCAGCCTGGCGCAGTTGAACCTGCCGGTGAAACTCGTGGTGTTCAACAACTCGTCCCTGGGCTTCGTCGCCATGGAGATGAAAGCCGCGGGCTACCTGGACACCGGCACCGAGCTGAAGAACCCGGACTTTGCCGCCATGTCCAACGCCATGGGCATCCTCGGCATTCGCGTCGAGCAGTCCGAAGACCTGGAGCCGGCCCTGCGCCGCGCCCTGGCCCACGACGGCCCGGTGCTGGTGGACGTGGTCACCGCTACCCAGGAACTGGTGATGCCGCCCAGCATCAAGCTGGAACAGGCCAAGGGCTTCAGCCTGTACATGCTCAAGGCGGTGATGAGTGGGCGCGGTGATGAAGTGATCGAGTTGGCGCGGACCAACTGGTTGCGTTAATAGCGCCGGGTAGCACCGTAGCGCACGATCAGCGCCGTGATGGCCTCGACCACTCGCGGGTCGGCATCCGGCGCACTGAACAGGCGAAACTCGGCATCGGGCAAGGGCGGCAAGCCATGCTCGGTGCCGAGCACCGCCAAGCCTTGGGTCACCTGGCTGCGGGCCATCGGTGCAATGGCAAAACCCGCCAGGGCCGCGGCGTGCAAGCCGGCATAGCTGGTACACAGCATGGCCGTACGCTGGGGGATACCGGCCTGCGCAAGACGGGTCAACGCCGCCTCGCGGTAAGGACAGGGTTCCGGAAACAGCGCCAGGGGCAACGGAGTTGGCAATGTACCCAGCGGTTGCGCCGACCAGGCCCACACCAATGGCTCTTGCCATAACGCCAGCCCAGGCTCGCTGGACTCACACAGCGAACCGATCACTACATCCAACTCGCCCTGCTTCATCAGGCTCAGCAATGAGCCCGGAATACTCACCTGGACGCTGACCTGCATGCCCGGGAAGTCGGCCGCCAACACCTGCAACTCCCGCAGCAGCCGGGCATCGGCGAACTCTTCCGACACACCGACACGCAGGTTGCCGCTGAACGCCGAGCGCGTCAGCTCGGCCCAGGCATCGCGGTTGAGCGCCAGAATTCCCCGGGCATAGGCCATCAGGCGCTCGCCATCGGCCGTCAGCTGTTGCGAACGGGTGGTACGCGTAAGCAGCGGCTTGCCCACCTGTTCTTCCAGGCGCCGCAAATGGCCACTGACCGCCGATTGGGTCAGGTGCAGGCGCTCGGCAGCGCGACTGAAGCCGCCCTCGTCCACCACCGCGACAAAGGTCTTGAGTAACAAGGCATCGAACATATGCGTATTCGTGATTAATCAGGCGTTGAAACACGATTTATATTTCAAGTTCCACTATGTTGCAATGCTCGGGTCCTTTCCCCTACCGCCGAGACCCACCATGACCGTCCTTTTGCACGTCGAATGCTCACCCCGCAAACAGCGTTCCGCCTCGCTGGAAATCGCCCGCCAGTTTATTGCCCGTTACCAGCAGAACGCGCCGGATACCGAAGTGTTGACCCTCGACCTGTGGAGCCTGGACCTGCCGGAATTCGACGGCCCGGTGATGGACGCCAAGTACGCCGGCCTGAGCGGCACGCCGCTGACCGAAGAACAGGAGACCGCCTGGGCCGCCCTGAAAAGCCTTGCCGCTCACCTGCACAAGGCTGACGTACTGGTGTTCTCGGTTCCGCTATGGAATTTCGCGGTGCCTTACAAGCTCAAGCATTTTATCGACGTGGTATCGCAGAAAGATGTGCTGTTTGAATTCAGCCCCGAGCACGGCTTGCGTGGGCTGCTGCACAACAAGACGGCGGTGAATGTGTATGCACGAGGTATGGATTTTTCCGAGCCTGCGGCGCAACCGATGGACTTTCAGAAGCCCTATATGGATGCGTGGCTGGGGTTTATCGGGGTAACCGATGTGCACTCACTGTTTGTTGAGAAAACCATCCTGGGCCCCGAAGTCGACCTGGCCTCGCGCCAGCACACCGGCGAACAGGCAATCGCCCTGGCCGACCGCCTGGCCTGATTAACGCCGCCCCCCGTAGCAGCTGTCGAGCCCCAGCGAGGCTGCGTCGGGCGCGCCTGGCTCTCGTGCCAGGCTCGACATCAGCAGCGCGGCCAACGCAGCCTCGCTGGGGCTCGACAGCTGCTACGGGGATTGCGGTTTAGCCGTGCTGTTTTTCCACCCACTTGCCATAGGCATCGATAAACGCCTGCAAGAACGGCTTGGTCTTTTCCGACACCTTGCCCGACTCGTCAAACAAGCTGCCCGCGCCACCCAGGTAGGCTTCCGGCTGCTGCATGCACGGCACATCAAGGAACACCAGCGACTGGCGCAGATGGTGATTGGCGCCAAAACCGCCGATGGCACCGGGAGACACGCTGATCACCGCGCCCGGCTTGCCGCTGAAGACACTTTGGCCGTAAGGGCGTGAACCAACGTCAATCGCATTCTTCAATACACCTGGCACGGAGCGGTTGTATTCGGGGGTCACAAACAGCACCGCGTCGGATGAACGCACGTGCTGGCGGAAAGTACTGTAGGCTGCCGGCGGTGCAGCACCGTCGATGTCCTCGTTGTAGAGCGGCAAATCGCCAATTTCGACAATGTTCAACTTGAGATTGGCGGGCGCCAACTCGGCCAATGCCAGGGCGACCTTGCGGTTGATCGACTCTTTTCTCAAGCTGCCGACCAGTACGGCAATCGTGTAGACCTTGCTCATTGGGGTTTCCCGGTTTCTGACTTAAGGAGCTTGTAGTTATAGAGCCTGCGCGGCGCTATCACCAGCGTGTTTTTGCAATCTCCAGGGACGTTTACACCGCAGACGGACTTGTAAGTAATGTCTGAAAAAGTCAACGAATAGTATTTTTTTTCCATAGGTAAACTACCCCGCTCTCCTACGGTCTACAGAACCGCAAATCGAGTGTTTATCTCCAGAGGTTCTAAACAGATGGCAGCAGTACTTGTCGGACAGTTCCATGCCAGAGACGCAGAAGGTCGCGTTTATTCGGTGCATGAGTTCCAGGAATCCAACCCGCCCCAAGGCGACCTGACTGGCTCGGCGCCCACCATTACCTACAAGCTGGCCATTGGCGATCGTGTAGAGAAACTGGACGGCGATGAATTCAGATTGATTCAGTCGGGCACCATCATCACCCGCGAATCGGCAACGACCCACGCTTCATAAGACCTTATTCCCCATAGGCGATATCCACATTATCGCCGACGCCTCCCAGTGTTCGGTCCTTGCCGAACGAGAACAGATCAAAAGGAATTTTGGCCTGGCTGGGAGGATAGTGGTACTGATAGGCCACGCCCCAGGGGTCAGTCAGCAGGTCTTCGTCCTTGAGATAGGGCCCCCGCCACTTCACTTCCCCCGCAGGCTTAGCAGTCAATGCCGCCAAGCCCTCGTCATCCGTTGGATACCGCCCCACATCCTGATGAAACTGCTCCACCGCCTTGCCCAGCTCGTTCAACTGGACCTTGGCCGTGGCGATTTCTGCCTCGGTCACGTCGCCAAAGAGCCGCGGCCCCACCGCAATTGCCAGCACACCCACCACCAGTACCACCACCAGCAGGTCCCACAACGAAAACCCGCGCGTCTGTGTTTTACCGAACATCGATGAGGCTCCCCCTTGGATCCCTTGGTTGATACGCCCTTTGTATGACCTGTTGGTTGCAGGTGCCAGGAGGCTTGATCGTGCAAGTCTAGTTGGACCGTTCCCGCGCCGGGTCTTTTTTCCACGCCCGGGATTCAGCCATTGAATCCCTATCGCACTAAACATAGACTCCGGCCATGCGTTTACGTCATATCGAAGTGATTCAGGCCATTTTGCAGACCGGACACCTCGGCACGGCCGCCGAATGGTTGCAACTGCCTGTGGCCGACGTAGACGCGACCCTCAAGGACGCCGAGCTGCAACTGGGTTTCATGCTGTTCGCCAGTGTGCGCGGGCGCTTGCAGGCCACCCGGGAAACCCTCGAGCTGCAGGGCGAAATCGCTCACCTCTATACGGCCCTTGAGCCGGTGCAGCGCCTGGCCAGCAGCCTGAAACACCACCATGCCCCACCCTTGCGCGCCTTGTGCACCCCGCCGTTGGCCAACCAGTTGTTGCCGCAGGCGATCGCTGTGCTGCGCCGACGTTTTCAAGACACGCCGTGCAACCTCTCCAGCCACTCCACCCGGGAGATCGTCAAGAGCCTACTGCTGCACGAAGCCGACCTGGGGCTGAGCCTGCACGACCCGGAACACCCGCAAATCCACAGCACCCCGCTGGCCCACGGCAAGCTGCAATTGCTTGCGCCCCATGGCTGGCTGAAACCTCGGCAGAAGTACATTGCGCTGCAGGAGCTGGCCGGGCAGTCGATGATCGGGCTCGAAGGCCAGGACCCGCTGAGCCGCCTGCTGGACAGCAAGCTGCAAGCCCTGCGCCCGCTGCCGGTGGTGCAGACGCGGGTGCAGACCTACCAGATGATGCGCAGCATGGTTGAAGCCGGAGAAGGCCTGGCGATTGTCGACCCATTCACCGCCACGGGTGCACGGGAAGCCGGGCTGGATGCCTGCCCGTTGTCACCGCCGATGGTGGTGACTTTGTATGGGTTGACGCTGAAAGGCAGCGAGGCATCGCCCGCCTTGAATGCGCTGCTGGAGATTGTCACCGAGAAGGCCGAAAGCCTGCTGACCAACACACTCTCTCCTGACCAACAGAGATAAAAATGTGGGAGCTGGCTTGCCTGCGATGCGGACACCGCGGTGTATCAATAACACTGAGGTGATGCTATCGCAGGCAAGCCAGCTCCCACAGTTAATCAGCGCCCGGCTTCAGACCACTTCCAGTTCTGACTTGAATAACCGATACCAGAAAATCGCCACTTCGCGCGTCTGCGGATCAATCCCGCGATAGCGCAGGTGGTCGATCCCGCCCATCACGTACCCGCAACGCTCATACAACCGGCAAGCACCGAGGTTGTTATTCTGGGTTTCGAGCATCATCCCCGGCAGGTTCTTCTTGCGACTCCAGAACTGCGCCACGTCCAGCAACGCCTTGGCCACCCCGTGGCGCCGCGCCGGCAGTACCACCGCCAGTTCATCCACATGGGCAAAGCCGTTCCAGTTGGTGCTGACCACGATATGCCCCACGGGCCGGTCATCCAGGTACGCCATGAACACCGCGCTGTCTGGCACGTCGCGAAAGCTGGCGAATTCCTCGGGGTCGATGCCGTAGCATTTGCGGTAAGGCACGATCCGCTCCACCGCCCACTGATCGACGCGCTTGCCCATTTCCGGCACACCGTAGGCGTCGACCTCAAAACTGAAGTCGTTACCCCACACGTAGGCGTCAAATCCCTCGTCTGCCACCCGGACACTGAGGCCCGGGTACTTCGGGTTCATCACAGCTTGCATAAACATTCTTAACCCTTGATGCAGTCGACGGTGTAACAACGACCCTTGCCGTCATCTTCATGTTGCAGTCCATGCACATCCGCGACAAAGCCGGGGAAACTGCTATCGAACGTCCTGGCAAACGCCAGGTAATCAATGATCGAGCGAGTCGACTCGGTAAACCGCTCCCCCGGCATGATCAACGGAATGCCCGGCGGATAAGGCACCAGCATGACCGCTGCGATACGTCCCGGCAAAGCGTCGATGGACACCGCCTCGACTTCGCCCTTGACCAACAGGTCGTAGGCATCCGCCGGTTTCATGGCGATTTCCGGTAAAACCGTGTACATCCGCTTGAGGTGCTTGGCCGTGGCATTGCTGCGATAGCAGCCGTGCAACTGATCGCACAGATCCTTCAACCCCAGGCCCTGATACCGCGCCGGCCCCTGCGCAAACACCGATGGCAAACAGCTGGCGAGGCTTACGTTGGCGTCATAACTGCGCTTGAATTCCAGTAATTCGGTGAGCAGGGTACTCCACTTGCCCTTGGTGATGCCCATGGAAAACAACACGAGGAACGAATACAGCCCGGTCTTTTCCACCACCAGCCCACGTTCCCAGAGGAATTTACTGACAACCGCAGCGGGGATTCCGCACTCGCTCAAGGCCCCGCCAGCGTTCAGGCCTGGCATTACCAGGGTGACTTTTATCGGGTCCAGCAGCACATAGTCTTCGGCAATATCGCCAAAGCCATGCCAGTCCGCCTCGGGTTGCAGCAGCCAGTCCGCCGTCACCACCCGGTCGATGCCCGCCACCAGCGGCGGCTGCCAGATGGAAAACCACCAGTCTTCGGCGGCAATGTGCTGGCGCAGGTTGGCCAGGGCGCGACGAAAGCTCAGGGCTTCGTCAAACATCTCTTGCAGCAACGAACGCCCCGCCGGGCCTTCCATCATGGCCGATGCCACGTCCAGGGAGGCGATGATGCTGTACTGCGGCGAGGTGGAAATATGCATCATGAAGGCTTCGTTGAAGCGGTCACGGTCCAGCTTGCGCACGCCGCCGTCCTGCACGTGGATCATCGAGGCCTGGCTGAACGCCGCCAGCAACTTGTGCGTGGAGTGCGTGGTGAACACCAGGGGGCTGTCGGGCGTGCGCGAGGTGCCCATGCCGTAGCGCCCGGCAAAGAACTCATGAAACGCCGCGTAGGCGTACCAGGCTTCGTCGAAGTGCAGCACCTCGACGCTGTTGCCCAGTTGCTGCTTGATCAGCTCGGCGTTGTAGCACAGGCCGTCGTAGGTAGAATTGGTCACCACCGCCAGCTTGACCCTGGCCGGCCGGCCACGGGTCAGCGGGCTGGCGTCGATCTTGGCGCGGATCGACTCGGGGCTGAACTCGCTCAAGGGAATCGGCCCGATAATCCCCAGTTCATTGCGCTCCGGGCACAGGTACAGCGGGATCGCGCCGGTCATGATGATCGAGTGCAACACCGACTTGTGGCAGTTGCGGTCCACCAGCACCAGGTCGTCGCGGCCTACCATCGAATGCCAGACGATCTTGTTGGCGGTGGAGGTGCCATTGATCACAAAGTAGGTGTGATCGGCGCCGAAGTTGCGCGCCGCCCGGGCTTCGGCCTCGGCCAGCGGCCCGGTGTGGTCCAGCAGCGAACCCAACTCCGGCACCGACACCGACAAGTCCGAGCGCAGGGTGTTTTCCCCGAAGAACTGATGAAACGCCTGCCCCACCGGGCTCTTGCGATAGGCCACGCCACCGCCGTGGCCGGGTGTGTGCCAGGAGTAATTGGAGTCTGCCGTGTGCTGCACCAGCGCCTTGAAGAATGGCGGCAACAGGCCATCCAGATAAGCCCGCGCCGCCCGGGCCACTTGCCGGGCGAGAAACGGCACGGTGTCTTCAAACAGGTAGAGAATCCCCCGCAACTGGTTGAGTTCGCTCATGGCGTCGGCCGGGGCGTTTTCCAGGGTGACTTGCTCACCGAGGGCAAAGATCGGCAGGTTCGGTGCCCGTACCCGCGCCAGGCGGATCAGCTCCACCATGTTTTGCATCAGGTGGGTATTTTCCCCGGCCCCCTCGGCGGCAATCAGCATGCAGGCCAGGCCGTGATGGGTCGATGCCACCAGGCGGCCCTCGGCGTAGTCCACCGCCGAAAAGATACTGAAGCCCTCCTGTTCCAGCTCCCGGGCGATGCCTCGGACGCGGTCGCCGGCAACGGTGTCGGCCTTGATGTCGCGGTGTACGATCAGAACCGGGAACTTCAGGTCTTTGTACATGAGCACTGGGCGTCCTGAGGGCTATGCCTTCAGGGTAGAAGCTTGGGGCCGATGTGGCGAATGAAGATACGCAAATGCTGGCCTATAAAATTAATGGCGCTAGAATCAGCGCCATTTCCACGCCCGCCTCCCTGACACGAGCCACCCATGAGCTTTGATTTCGACACGATCCACTCCCGCCTCGGCACCGGCAGCACCAAGTGGAGTCGTTACCCGCAAGACGTTCTGCCGATGTGGATTGCCGACATGGACATCGCCGCGCCACCGGCCGTGCTGCAGGCTCTGCAACAGCGCCTCGGCCAGCAGATCCTCGGCTACAGCGTGGCCTGCGATGGCGTGCGCGAAGCGATCGTCGCCGACCTGTGGGCCAAGTACGCCTGGCGCGTGCAGCCGGATGAGCTGCTGTTCTTGCCGGGTGTCGAGCCGGGTTTCAACATGGCCTTGCATGCGTTTGTGCAGCCTGGGCAACCGGTGGTGTTGCAAACCCCCAACTATCGCCCGATCCGCCTGGCCCCCGGCCACTGGAACCTGCCGAAGATCGAAGTGCCGTTTGAACTGAGCGCCGAGGGCGAGTACCTCACGCCGTTGCCCGCAATGCGTGAGGCACTCAAAGGCGCCGGCGCGCTGCTGTTGAGCAACCCCCACAACCCGATGGGCAAGGTCTTCCCTCGTGAAGAACTGCTGGCCGTGGCCACCGCCTGCCTGGACCGGGGCGCACTGATCGTCTCGGATGAGATCCACGCCGAGCTGTGCTTTGACGGCCGCCGGCATATCCCCACCGCCAGCCTCAGCCCCGAGATCGCCCAGCGCACCATCACCCTGATGTCGGCGAGCAAGGCCTATAACGTCGCCGGGCTGAAGACCTGCTTTGCGGTGATCCAGAACCCGCAGATCCGCGAGCGCTTCAACCACGCCCGTTGCGGCATGGTCGACAGCGTCAGCCCCCTGGGCCTGGAAGCCACCCGCGCGGCCTACAGCGACTGCGGCGACTGGCTGCAAGCGCTGGTGGCCTACCTGCAAGCCAACCGCGATTACCTGTTGAACGCCGTGCAAACCCGCCTGCCCGGCGTAGTGATGCATGCGCCCCAAGGCACCTACCTGGCCTGGCTGGATTGCAGCGCCCTGGGCCTGGACGACCCGCAACAGTTCTTCCTGGAACAGGCCAAGGTCGGCCTGAGCGCCGGGATTGAATTCGGCGATGACAGCCAGCAGTTCGTGC
This sequence comes from Pseudomonas sp. BIGb0558, assembly GCF_024807515.1. Taxonomy (NCBI): domain Bacteria; kingdom Pseudomonadati; phylum Pseudomonadota; class Gammaproteobacteria; order Pseudomonadales; family Pseudomonadaceae; genus Pseudomonas; species Pseudomonas sp. BIGb0558. Next base: position 17,788 of record NZ_JANUEW010000051.1, on the reverse strand, counting down.
GACTGAACTTCGGCTGCCCACGGGCCATGCTGGAAGAAGGCATTGCCCGCCTGGAACGCAGCCTGCGTCACCGTTAAGGCGCAATTCACAACTTTTCGCAACGACCGCCGAACCCCTGCTGTTACTGTTTTTGCCGATTCGTCCCACCGGTAACAGCAGGAGTTCCATGGCATGACGACCCAGCCGCTCAACCGCTCGACCGACCCTAAAGCCCTTCCCGTTGCTCCGCCCAAGTCCGGCGCGGCGTTCCATGTGCTGCTCAAGAACAGCGCCAATAACAAGAAGGTCGAGGCCGGCGACAAGACCGCGCAGGGGCTCGCTGCCAGCCAGGAACAAGGCTATGAACTGGCCGCCAAGGACGCCGCGCCGCCCACCACCTTGGGCGACTACAAGGCCATCGGCCCGGCGGACGAAGTGGGCCCCGGCCTGATTCGTTATGAAACCCAGGACGGCAAGAAAGTCATCGTCAGCGAAAAAGACAGCCCCGAGCTGTTCAAGCAAGTCAGCGCCGACTTCAAGGCACTCTCCGGCGTCAACGCCAGCGAAGCCGCCGGCTACCAGCGCCTGGGCGGCGACGCCACGGCCCCGGAAAAACTCGGCGACTACAAGTCCCTCGGCCCTCCCGACGAAACCGGCCCGGGTGTGATTCGCTACGAAACCCAGGACGGCAACAAATTCGTCATCAGCCAGCGCGACAACCCCGAGGCGTTCCAGAAGGCCAAGGAAGCCTATGAAAGCTTCACCGGCCTTGCCACCAGCGAAGACGCCGGCTACAAGCGCGCCGGCGACAACGAAGTGTGGCCGCCCTACGCCGGCACCACCGTGGGCCCCAAGGATGAAGTCGGCCCAGGCCTGATCCGCTTTGAACGCAACGGCCAGAAAATGGTCGTGGCCCGGGACGACAACCCCAAGCTGTTCGACTACCTGGCAGGCCTGCACGAGGTCTACACCAACCCCGACAAAAAGGCCGCCGTGGAATCCGCCCTCAACGACGGCTCCACCCTGGCAGACGCCAACACCCAGCCACCGGAACTGAATGACTACAAAGGCTTCGGCTGGATCGAAGGCCAGCAAGGCAACGTGCTGACCTATGAAACCCACGACGGCACCAAGGTCGTGGTGTCGGCCGATGTCAGCCCGGAACTGTTCAAGAGCGTGGCCACCGCCCAGGATACCTGGAGCAAGATCCACTCCAGTGAAGACGCCGGCTACAAGCTGGCCGGGCCGAATGATTTCCTGAAAAACACCGACATCACCTTCGGCTCCCCCGACGAGCTGGGAGACGGCCTGATCCGCTATGAAACCAGCGAAGGCAAGATCATCGTCTCCAAGGAACTCAGCCCGCAGCTCTACGATGAAGTGGTCGCCAAGTGGGAGGCCTGGAGCGCCGGCACGGTGGATGAGACCCGCGCCAAGTACAACCTGCCGAGCAACGACGAACTGGACGTGCTCAACCTCGACACCGGCGTGCACGCCGACAAGGACGACGACAAATCGCCGACCCAGAGCGTCAGCGAGCTGGCCACCACCGAGCTGATCGACACCTACCGCGCCGGCGTCAAGGACGGCTCGATTCCCAAGGACGACCCGCGAGCCAAGCTTGTGCGTGCCCTGGAAGCCCAGGCCGCCTACCAGAACGGCCACGGCATCACCGGCTATGAAGAATCCAAGCGCCCGTTCAACACCACCTGGCGCGAGTTCGATGACAAGCAGACCGAACTCACCTCCGCCGACATGCACGACATCATCGACGGCAAGGCGGTGCAGGAACAGATCGGCGAACTGTTCAAAGACCCGACGGTGCAGGCCGACTACAAGACCAAGATGGACGACGCCATCAGCCACCTGCCCAACAAGGACGAGATCAAGCAGAAGCTCCTCGACCTCACCAGCAACCCCGACTACGTGCTCTACCTCAAGGACCTGCAAAAGCAGGGCAAGAGCCACGAAGCCCAGCAGGACCTGAGCAACACCCTTACCTCGCTGTCGCTGTTCGACCCGGAAGCCGCCACCAAGGCCGCGCAGAATATCCAGGCCGACGGGCTGACCACCGACCTCAACGAGATCCTGTCGGACCCGAGCAAGATCTCCGACGAAAACAAGGAACTGGCCACCAAGGACCTGTTCGGCCTGCTCAAGGGCGTGCTCAAGGGCAACCTGCTGGACCTGCCACGACGCAGCCAGGAAGTGCTGGAGAAATTCCTCAACGAAGGTTTGGAGGGCAAGGAGAAATCCTCGGCCGTGACCAAGGCCCTGGAAGAACTCGGCGACGTCTACAAGAACAGCGGCACCATCAGCGAAGCCGATGTGAAAACCGCCCTGAGCAAACCGTATATCCCGGTGGCGGATCGCGGCATGCTCGGCGAGGTGTTCAACACCCTCAACAGCAAAGGCATCCTCGGCTCGATGGGCGCCGGCGTCAGCCTGTTCTCGGGGATCTACCAACTGGTGGGCAAAGGCGGCAAGCTCGGCGAAACCCCGGCCCAGCGCATGACCATCGCCAAGGACTTCCTGAGTTTTGCCGGCGGCGCGAGCCACTTCGTCAAGCTCGGCGACAAGATCGGCGAAGCCCTGGGCAAGGGCGGCCTGGTGGATTTCCTCGGCCTGGACAAGACCCTGCCGGAAATCTGGGGCAAGGAAGGCGCGGCGGGCAAGGTCATCGACTTCAGCAAGCCTACCGAGATCGACTCAAAGGTCAGCAAGGAAATTGCCGCAGCCCTGGATGCGGTGCCCGACAGCCAGTACGACGGTGTTGCCAAGTTATTTGGCGAAGGCGACAAGGCGGTGACCGAAGCCACCGAAGGTCTCGCCACCCACCTGGATGACGGCCTCAAGGCAGCCGGCGCGGCCAAGCTGGGCGCCTCCCAATCGGCAAAAATCGCAGGTTCCGTAATCAAGGTGCTGGGCCCGGCTACCGATATCGCCGGTGGTTTTGCCGACATCGTGCTCGGCGCGCTGGCGATCAAAAGCGGCGTGGACAGCAAAGACCCGTTGGCTCAGGCCGCCGGTGGCTTGCAGGTGGCGGGCGGTGCGTTCGGCGCATCGGCCGGGGTATTGGGCGCGGCGGCGCTGTTTGGCGCAGGCACGGCGGCGGCGCTGACCGGGCCGCTGTTCCTGGTGGGCGTGGTGTTGGCAGTGGTGGGCGGGATCATCGGCTACTTCGTCGACCACAACAAAAAACAGAAGGCTACCGAGAAGGAAAACGACTGGTACCGCGACCTGGCCGGCGACGGTTTGCTGCAGGACAACTGGGCCGACAAGGTCGAATACGCCCACTACGAAATCCACCATTACCACGGCCGCGACACGCCGACCGATGACAGCCTGTTCCGCTTCCAGCAATCGGAGTGGGAGCACTTTGACGCCACGCCACAAAGCGGCGGCTCGTCGAGCAACCGGCTGGATGGGGATTTGCACAAGGACTACAAGGACCCGAGTGAAACGCCCAAGGAACTGCCGGATGCTTCGGGTGAGAAGCCTGGGTCCCGGCCATCGGGAGGCGGACCTCGACTCAACTAAATCTACACAAATCAGTGTGGGAGCTGGCAAGCCAGCTCCCACATTTGGATTGGGTTCACAACTGGGTTGCAGTTACAGCTTGGCGATCGACACTTCGGTCGATTTCACAAAGGCAATCACTTCACTGCCCACTTTCAATTCCAGGTCACGCACCGAGCGCGTGGTAATCACCGACGTCACGATCCCCGACGCGGTTTGCACGTCGATCTCGGACACCACTTCGCCGATCAGGATTTCCTTGATCACGCCCTTGAACTGGTTGCGCACGTTGATCGCTTTAATGGTCATGTCGGCTTTCCTTTGGTCTGTTGGGTCAATCCGCACGAATGCGCAGGCACTCAAAGTGCCCTATTCGTGAAACCAACAAAAGGAATATATAACTCTTTATTTATTCCATAAAAACATATGCAAGCTGTTGCGCAGCCAACAGTGATTCAACAAAGTGCCCGCCTCCCCACTTCCACCCTCCCCCCACGTAGCAGCTGTCGAGCCTGAGCGAGGCTGCGTCAGCGGTATGTCTGATACACCGCTGACGCAGCCTCGCTCAGGCTCGACAGCTGCTACCTGGGGTATTGCCCGGCACCGCAAAGACGCTGGCACAGAGACTGCATATTCCTATAACGCATGATGGAACATGCCATATGAATTTTCTGAATATAAGAAACGCCTTCTCTTTCCCGCCTTGTCCGGAGCTGTTCCATGAAACCCTTCGCCAAAACCCTGTTGGGCGCCTGCGCCCTCGCCCTCAGCCTGCAACCGGTGGCCCATGCAGCGGAAACCGACCCTGCGCAAGTCAACCTCGACTACGCCTATTACTCCCCGGTGAGCCTGGTGCTCAAGCACTTCGGCTGGCTCGAAGAAGCATTGCCAAAAACCAAGGTCGGCTGGGTGCTGAGCCAGGGCAGCAACCGCTCCCTGGAATACCTCAACAGCGGCGGCGTCGACTTCGCCTCGTCCGCCAGCCTGTCGGCCGTGTTGAGCCGGGCCAACGGCAGCCCGATCAAGTCGGTGTATGTGTACAGCCGCGCCGAGTGGACCGCGCTGGTGGTGCGCAAGGACTCCACCTTCAAGAGCGTCAACGACCTCAAGGGCAAGAAAATCGCCGCCACCAAAGGCACCGACCCGTACCTGTTCACCCTGCGCAGCCTGCAGAAAGCCGGCCTGAGCAAGGACGACGTGGAACTGGTGCACCTGCAACACCCGGACGGCCGTACAGCCCTGGAGAAAGGTGATGTCGACGCATGGGCCGGTCTCGACCCGCACATGGCCGCCAGCGAAATCCAGGCCGGTTCGCGCCTGCTGTATCGCAACAAGGACTTCAACAGCTACGGCGTGGTCAGCGTGACCGACAAGTACGCCAAGGAGCATCCGCAGACCATCGCCAAGGTGCTCGGTGCCTATGAAAAGGCCCGAGATTGGGCGGTGAAACACCCGGATGAATTCGCCAAGCTGCTGGCGGACGAATCCGGCCTGCCCCTGGACGTGGCCAAGCTGCAACTGTCGCGTACCGACTTGAGCAGCCCGTTGCTTACCGCCCAGGACGTGGTGTCGTCCAAGGCTGCCGCGCCGATCCTGGTGTCGGAAGAACTAGTGCGCCGTGGGGTGAATGTGGATCAGGTGATCGACCAGTTGATCGACCCAAGCTTCGGCCAGGCTTTGCCTCGTCCATAAGGGGAGCGTCATGAGCAGCAAAAGCGAAACCCTGCCCGTCGCACTGGCGCCCACTGTCACCGAGCAGCGCAGCGCCTGGCCACGGCGACTGAAGGGCCTGGCGTTGCCGGTGCTGATCCTGGTGATCCTCGAAGTGGTGGTGCGCATCGGCTGGCTGCCGTCCTACCAGATGCCGGCCCCCAGCGAGATCGCGGTGACCCTCACCGACCTCGCCGAGGGCGCGCTGTGGAAACACATCAGCGCCAGCCTGTTGCGGGTGCTGCTGGGATTCACCATCGGCGCCAGCCTGGCCCTGGTGTTTGCCGCCTGGGTCGGTTTGAGCCGCGAGGCCGAGGCGTACCTGGAGCCGACGTTCGCCGGCCTGCGTTCGATCCCGAGCCTGGCCTGGGTGCCGCTGTTGCTGTTGTGGCTGGGGATTGATGAGACCTCGAAGATCGTACTGATTGCCATCGGCGCGTTCTTCCCGGTGTACCTCAATGGCGTCGCGGCGATCCGCGACATCGACCGCAAGCTGGTGGAAGTCGGGCAGATGTATGGCTTCAGCCGTACGCGCCTGGTGCGCCGCATCCTGTTGCCTGCCGCCCTGCCCGGGTTGTTCACCGGCTTGCGCAGCGGGTTGAGCCTGGCGTGGATGTTTCTGGTGGCGGCGGAGTTGATCGCCGCGACCAAGGGCCTGGGTTACCTGCTCAGCGATGGCCGGGAAACCTCACGGCCCGACATTGTGCTGGCCGCGATCATCGTGTTGGCCTTGTTGGGCAAGATCAGCGACGGTCTGTTGGCCGCGCTGGAAAAACGCTGCCTGGTCTGGCGCGACACCTTCAACGGTCAAGGTTCGGAGAGTTGAGCATGAGCGAACCGCTATTGGATATTCGCGTCGAGCGGAAAAACTTCGGCGCCACCACGGTGCTGACCAACGTGCATCTGGCGTTGCAACCACGGGAAGCGGTGAGCTTGCTCGGCCCCAGCGGATGCGGCAAAAGCACCTTGCTGCGGATCGTTGCCGGGCTGGAAAAGGACTACCAGGGTGAGCTGTTGCAGGGCGGTGGCGAGGTCGCGTTTGTCTTCCAGGAGCCGCGCCTGATGCCGTGGCTGACGGTGGAGCAAAACATCGGTTTCAGTGATGACGATGGGTACGACAAGGCCTGGGTGGCGCAGTTGATTGACGAGGTGGGCCTTGGCGGGTTTGCCCAGGCATTGCCCAAGGCCCTGTCTGGCGGCATGGCACAACGGGTGGCCATCGCTCGCGGGTTGTATTCAAGGCCGCAGGTATTGTTGCTGGACGAGCCGTTCAGCGCGGTGGATGCGTTTACCCGCATGAAGCTGCAGGACCTGCTGCTGCAATTGGCCGAGCACCATGGGATCGCCCTGTTGCTGGTGACCCACGATGTGGACGAGGCGCTGTACCTGAGTGACCGGGTGCTGGTGATGGATAACCGGCCGAGCAGTATTCGCCAGGAGCTGGCGGTGGATCTGGTGCATCCGCGGGACCGGCGGGATCCGCTGTTGGCGCGGCTCAAGGCACTGGCGTTGACCGAGTTGCAACGGGCGCATGTGATCTGAAAGGCACGTGTTGGGGGGGTAAGTCAGGCTGGGGTGTATATCCGTTATTTAGGTAACGGCTGCTATTGGTTCCGCTCTTACAGCGGGTCACTTTTGGAAAAGAGCCCCAAAAGTAACCAAAAGGGCTCTTGCCCCACCACTCGGCACCTCGCTAATGCTCGGTGTGCCCGCACTCCGGTAGCACGAAGCGGGCCGCCGCGACGGGGCGTCCCTGCCCCGTCGCGGGTAAACCGGCGTCCTGCCGGTTTACCCGCTCCGTACTACCTGCGTTCGGCCAGCGTGGTTTAACGGGGCGCCTAAGATCAAGATCAAAAGCAAGAGCACAGCGGCCTACAGGCCGGCTTGAGTGTGGTGAAGCAAAATCAAAATCTAAAGCGACCACGGTCCACTGTAGGAGCTGGCTTGCCGGCGATGGCATCAACTGGGTGTACCTGATGCACCGAGTCGCCTGCATCGCCGGCAAGCCGGCTCCTACAGAAAAGCGGCTTTTGATCTGGCTTTTAACACTCTTTGGGCTGGGCCGGCATTCCGGCTCTTCCAAAGTGAGTCGCTGTAAGAGCGAAACCATAAGCCGCCGTTACCTGAATAACGGATATGTCATCAGGCAGCCGTCTTACGCGGAACCAGCGTCACCCAATACCGCGTACGCGACTGCACCTCCAGCGGCATCGTCGACACCAGCAACGCAAGAATACGATCGGTATCGGCCAACTGAAAACTCCCGGTCACCCGCAACGCTTCAAGGCTCAGATCCCAGCGCAGCACCCCCGGCCGATACCGCTCCAACTCCCGCAAAAAATCGCCCAACAACTGGTTCTGCGCCGTCAACACACCATCACGCCACCCCAGTTGCAGCGCATCAAACGCTACAGCTGCACCCATCCCGGACGCCTGCAAGCGTGCCTGTTGCCCACCTCGCAACGTCGCCACTTGCCCCCGCAGATCCCGCACCTGCACCGCCCCCTTCAACACCGACACCAGACACCCGGAAGACAACTGCCGCACACACACCTCGGCCTGGCTGACAATCACCTGCCCATAACGCGTCTGCACCGTCAGCGCACCCGCCCCCGGCACCGTCAACGCCATCTCCCCGTCCACCAGCGTCACACGGCGCCTGGCCACATCCACGTCCACCGCACTCGCGGTATTGAGTTGCAGGCTGCTGCCATCCGCCAGCGGCACGCGCTTGCGTTCGCCAGTGGCGGTATGCAGGTCAGCCCGCCAGACATCGATCGGCAATTGCCGGCTAAGCAACCACGCGGCCGGCACCAGCGCCGCCACGCCCAAGGCACGCTTGAGCACCGCACGCCGTCCCGGCTGCGGACGATCAAGGCTGGCCATGGCCAATGCCGGTGGCAAATCGGTAAATCGCTGGCGCAGCAACTGGGCTTTCTGCCAGATCTGCTCATGCTGGGGATGGCTGTCGCGCCACTGTTGCAGGCTGGCGTGATCACGCTCGGTAGCACTGCCAGACTCCAGCAACGCCAGCCATTGCGCCGCCGCCCGGGCGAGATCCGGCGCGGTGCGGCTCACAGCTCCACCAGCAGGCAATGCTCATAGGCCTGGGTCATGTAGCGCTTGACCGTACGCTCGGACACCTTGAGCCGCTCGGCAATCTCGCGATAGCCCAGGCCCTCCAGCTGGCTCCAGAGAAACGCACGGCGCACCACGGGTGGCAAACCGTCGAGCAGTTCATCCAGGGCCTGCAGGGTTTCCAGCAGCAACCAGCGCTGTTCCGGCGACGGCACGCAGTCTTGCGGCAGGTGCGTCAACGCATTGAGGTACGCCTGCTCCAGGCTGCGCCGCTGGTGAAAGTTGACCAGCAAGCGCTTGCCTACGGTCACCAGGTAAGCCCGGGGTTCCTGCAATTGGGCAATCGGCTGGGCACTGGCCAACACCCGCAGGAACGTGTCCTGGCTCAGGTCGGCCGCATCCCAGGCATTGCCCAAACGGCGCCGCAGCCAGCTTTCCAGCCAACTGCGGTGGTCGCGGTACAAGGCGTGAAGGCTCGGTTCTGCGAGGTGCGTCGGCACTACAGCTTCATTCATGGCAAGTAACCTGCGCGGCGCGAGTCAGTCTCAAATGAGATTCATTCTATTTAATATCCCGCCGGCATACCATGTTCTTTTGCACAATGCGTTTAGAGCATCGCGGCCTTTTGCCTGAGCATGTCGATAAACAACCCCAATTCGCGGCTCACCGGGTCGCCCTTGCGCAGCAACATGCCGAACGGCGCCAACTGCACCTCCAGCACCACCGGCAAGGCCACCACCAGGCCCATTTTCAGGTAATCCCGCAGGGCGCTTTCCGAGAGCACCATGATTGCGTCGGTGAGTTGAATCAGTTGCTGCATGGAATACACCGAGCTGCACTCGATGATGTCCGCCGGCTGCGGCAAGGCCAGGTGTTGCAGGGCCTCATCGAAACCGATGCGCGCCGGGCTGGTTTGCGGTTGCAGGATCCACGGCCAGTCGCTGACCAGTTCCGCCAGCGGCAAGTGTTCGCGCTGGGCCAGCGGATGGCCGGCGTGCACCACCACCAGCATGCGTTCATTGCCCAGGGGTTCGAAGCTGTAATGCTCGCTGTCGGTGGCGGCGTTGCGCCGGGCGATGGCCAGGTCGATGCGGCCCTGTTCCAGCAACTGGATCACCTGGTCGCTGGTGTCGCCCATGATGCGAATGCGCATCTGCGGGTTGAGCGTCTTGATCTGCGCAATCGAGTCCATCACCAGGTCCGGGGCCGCGCCCATGATGGTGCCGATCGACAAATACCCGTAGCCGCCCTGCTGGCGCACCATCAATTCCTCGGCGCAGCGGTCGAGCCCGCTGAGGGCCGATTCGGCAAAGCGGATCAGCTCCTTGCCCAGCGCCGTAGGACGCATGCCCCGGGGCAGGCGCTCGAACAGGTCGCAGGCAAACATGTCCTCGATCTCCCGCAACATGCGCGTCGCCGCCGGTTGCGACATGTTCAGGCTCTGGGACGCCCGGTGCAGGTTCTGGCTGGAACTCAAGGCCACCAGCATATGCAGATGCTTATAGCGCAGGCGGTTGAACAGGTGGCGGGAGATCAAGGGACTACTCATTTTTTTCCTTGTTATCGATACCCTGAGGTTATCAGTTGTAAGCGAGATTCGATTTGTAGCGTATAGATCCAGCGCCGTACAGTCCTTCCCATAAGAACAAAACAACCGGACTGAACAATGAAGACCCTGCCTGCGTCTCTGCTCGCCAAGATTTCCTGGCGGCTGCTGCCCTTCCTGCTGTTGATGTACATCATGGCCTTCCTCGACCGCGCCAACGTCGGGTTCGCCAAGCAAGCCTTCCAGGCCGACACCGGCCTCAGTGATGCCGCTTTCGCCTTTGGCGCCGGGGTGTTCTTTGTCGGCTATGCGCTGCTGGAAGTGCCGAGCAACCTGATCATGCACCGCGTCGGCGCCCGCCTGTGGATGTGCCGGATCATGGTCAGCTGGGGTCTCGTCTCCGCCGCCATGATGTTTGCCCACAACGAAACCAGCTTCTACGTGTTGCGCTTCCTGCTGGGCGTAGCCGAAGCCGGGTTCTTTCCCGGCGTGATCCTCTACCTCACCTACTGGTTCCCCTCTGCCGTGCGCGGCAAGGCCATGGGGTTCTTCTACTTTGGCGCGCCCCTGGCCTTTATCTTCGGCAGCCCGCTGTCGGGCCTGTTGCTGGAGCTGGACGGGTTCTCCGGGCTGCACGGCTGGCAATGGCTGTTCGCCGTGGAAGGCCTGATGGCCACGGCGGTTGGCATCTGGGCCTATTGGTACCTGGACAACCGCCCCGCCGATGCCAAATGGCTGACCGTTGCCGAACGCCGCCAGATCCAGGACCTGCTGGACGCCGAGGACCAGCACAAAACCTCCCACGGTCGCAGCCTGCTCAACGTGCTGTGCCAACCCAGCGTGCTGTACCTGTGCCTCGTTTACCTGCTGATCCAGGCCAGCGTGTATGGCGTGGTGTTCTACTTGCCGACCCAGGTGGGCGGCCTGCTGGGCACCAAAGTCGGCTTGATGGTGGGGCTGGTCTCGGCGATTCCGTGGGTGTGTGCACTGTTCGCGGCCTGGTGGATTCCCGGCTACTCCGACCGCACCGGCGAACGGCGTAAAACCGCGTCCCTGACCCTGTTGATGGCGGCCGCCGGGATTGCCTGCTCCGTGACCTTCGCCAACCCGCTGCTGGGCATGCTCGCCCTGTGTTTCGCCGCCTCGGGTTTCATCGCCGTGCAGCCCGTGTTCTGGACCTTTCCTTCCAGCTACCTGGCCGGCAGCGCTGCGGCGGCCGGCATTGCCCTGATCAACTCCTTCGGCGCCCTCGGCGGGTTTATCGCCCCGGTGCTGAAGAACTGGGCGGAAACCGCCTTTCACTCCCCTGCGGCCGGCCTTTACCTGCTGTCCGCCACCACCGTGCTCGCCGCCTTGCTGGTACTCGGTATCCATTCACCAGGCCCAAAAGCGACGAACACGCCGGCCACTGTTTAATCAAGGAGTCACACCATGGGCAACCTCACTATCAAGCACGTACGCGCCTTTGTGCTGCGCGGCGGCGGCGCGGACTACCACGACCAGGCAGACGGCCACTGGATCGACGATCACATCAGCACCCCCATGAGCAAATACCCCGAATACCGCCAGAGCCGCCGCAGTTTCGGGATCAACGTGCTGGGCACCCTGGTGGTGGAAATCGAGGCCAGCGACGGCACCGTCGGGTTCGCCGTGACCACCGGTGGCGAGCCCGCCGCCTATATCGTCGAGAAGCACCTGGCGCGCTTCCTGGAAGGCGCACGCGTCACCGATATCGAAAAAATCTGGGACCAGATGTACCAGTCCACCCTGTACTACGGGCGCAAGGGCCTGGTGATCAACACGATCTCCGGTGTCGACCTGGCGCTTTGGGACTTGCTCGGAAAAGTCCGCCAGGAACCGGTGCACCAGTTGCTCGGCGGCGCGGTGCGGGACGAGTTGCAGTTCTACGCCACCGGCGCCCGCCCGGACCTCGCGCAGAAGATGGGCTTTATCGGCGGCAAGATGCCCCTGCACTACAGCCCGTCCGAAGGCGAAGAAGGCCTGCGCAAAAACCTCGAGGAACTGGCGACCATGCGCGAGCGGGTCGGCCCGGACTTCTGGCTGATGCTCGACTGCTGGATGAGCCTGGACCTGAACTACGCCACCAAACTGGCAGTAGGCGCCCATGAATACGGCTTGAAATGGATCGAGGAAGCGCTGTCGCCCGACGACTACTGGGGCTATGCCGCGCTGCGCAACAACGTGCCCAAGGGCATGCTGGTCACCACCGGCGAACACGAAGCCACCCGCTGGGGCTTTCGCATGCTGCTGGAGATGGGCTGCTGCGACATTATCCAGCCGGATGTGGGCTGGTGCGGCGGCCTCACCGAGCTGGTGAAAATCTCCGCCCTGGCCGATGCCCACAACGCGTTGGTGGTGCCCCACGGCTCGTCGGTCTACAGCTACCACTTCGTTGCCACCCGCCATAACAGCCCGTTCGCCGAGTTCCTGATGATGGCGCCCAAGGCCGATGAAGTGGTGCCGATGTTCCACCCGCAATTGCTCGGTGAACCGGTGCCGGTGAATGGCCGCATGCGTCTTTCGGTGCTCGACAAACCCGGATTTGGTGTAGACCTCAACCCCGATTGCCAACTGCACCGTCCGTATAACCGCTGAGGACTCCTGCCATGAACATGCCCCACAACGCTTTCAAGGCCGCGCTGCATAAAGACGCTGCGCAATACGGGATCTGGGCCGGTTTCGCCACGGCCTATGCCGCCGAGATCGTCGCCAGCACCGGTTACGACTGGATGCTGATTGACGGCGAACACGCCCCCAACACCGTACCCAGCGTGCTCAACCAGCTCCAGGCCGTGGCGCCCTACGCCACCGCGCCGGTGGTACGTGCGGTGAGCAGCGACGCCAACCTGATCAAGCAACTGCTGGACGTCGGCGCCCAGACCTTGATGATCCCGATGGTGGAAACCGCCGAACAGGCCCAAGCCCTGGTACGCGCCATGCGTTATCCGCCCCACGGCATTCGTGGCGTCGGCGGCGGCTTGACCCGCGCTACCCGCTGGGACGGCGTGAACGACTACCTCAACACCGCCCATGAACAGCTGTGCCTGATCGTGCAGGTGGAGTCGCGCCTCGGGGTGGAAAACGTCGCGGCGATTGCGGCGGTCGAAGGCGTGGACGCGGTATTCATCGGCCCGGCCGACCTGTCCATCGGCCTCGGCCATGCCGGCAACCCCGGGCATCCCGAGGTGCAGGAACGTATCCGCCACGCGGTCGACGCCACGCTGGCGGCCGGTAAAGCCTGCGGCATCCTCGCCCCCAACGAAGACGATGCCCGCCGTTATCAAGCCTGGGGCTGCCAGTTCATCGCAGTGGCCATCGACATCAGCCTGTTGCGCCAGAGCGCCATGGCCACCCTGGCCCGCTACCGCCCCGCCGCCGACGCCAAGGCGCCGTCACGTACTTACTGAGGAGCTGCCCATGTCATCCGTACCGGTCTACCAGAACTTCATCAACGGCCGCTTTACCCCAAGCGATGCCCACCTGGACGTGTTAAACCCGGCCACCGGCGCCCTGCTGTCGAAGGTCCCGGCATCCACCACCGAAGACGTCGACCAGGCCCTGGCCGCCGCCCGCCATGCGCAAAAGGACTGGGCCCGCAAACCGGCCATCGAACGCGCCGGACACTTGCGCCGCATCGCCGCCAAGCTGCGGGAAAACGTCGCCCACCTGGCGCGCACCATCACCCTGGAACAAGGCAAGGTCACGGGCCTTGCGGAAGTCGAAGTCAACTTCACTGCCGATTACCTCGATTACATGGCCGAGTGGGCGCGCCGCATTGAAGGCGAGATCATCACCAGCGACCGGCCCAACGAAAACATCTTCCTGTTCCGCAAACCCCTGGGCGTGGTGGCCGGCATCCTGCCGTGGAATTTCCCGTTCTTCCTGATCGCCCGCAAGATGGCCCCGGCGTTGCTGACCGGCAACACCATCGTGATCAAGCCCAGCGAAGAGACGCCCAACAACTGCTTCGAGTTCGCCAGACTGGTGGCCGAGACCGACCTGCCTGCCGGGGTGTTCAACGTGGTCTGCGGCGATGGGCGCGTGGGTGGCGCCCTCACCGCCCACAAGGGCGTGGACATGATCAGCTTCACCGGCAGCGTCGCCACCGGCTCGCGGATCATGGCCGCCGCCGCGCCGAATATCACCAAGCTAAACCTGGAACTGGGCGGCAAGGCCCCCGCCATCGTCCTCGCCGATGCCGACCTGGACCTGGCGGTAAAAGCCATTCGTGACTCGCGGATCATCAACAGCGGCCAGGTGTGCAACTGCGCCGAACGGGTATACGTGGAACGCAAGGTGGCCGACCAGTTTATCGAGCGCATCAGCGCCGCGATGGCCGCCACCCGCTATGGCGACCCCATCGCCCAGGCCGATGTAGAAATGGGCCCGCTGATCAACCGCCAGGGCCTCGACAGCGTCAACCGCAAGGTGCGCACCGCGCTGGGCCAGGGTGCATCGCTGGTCACCGGTGGGCAAATCGCCGACCTGGGCCAGGGTTTTCACTTCCAGCCTACGGTATTGGCCGGCTGCCGCGCCGACATGGAAATCATGCGCGAAGAGATCTTCGGGCCGGTGCTGCCGATCCAGATTGTCGATGACCTGGATGAAGCCATCGCCCTGGCCAACGACTGCGACTACGGCCTGACTTCCTCGATCTACACCCGCGACCTGGGCAAGGCGATGCAGGCAGTACGCGAGTTGTCGTTCGGCGAAACCTATATCAACCGCGAGAACTTCGAGGCAATGCAGGGCTTCCATGCCGGTGTGCGCAAATCCGGGATCGGCGGCGCCGACGGCAAGCACGGCCTGTATGAGTACACCCATACCCATGCGGTGTACTTGCAGGGCTGAGGTGGTGCAACGGGCCCTGGCGCGGTAGCGTGCGGGCCCTTCCCTGTCCATTCTTCCGAAGGATTGCGCAATGCCTCTTACCCCATACAGCGGGCCGATCATCGACAGCCATCTGCACCTGTTCGACCCGCGCCGCTCCCAGGGCATCCCCTGGCCCGAGCCGGGCAACGCGCTGTATGCCGCGCATTTACCGGCGGATTATTGGGCGCTGGCGGGCGAACATCATGTGATCGGCGCCATCGCCGTGGAAGCCAGCCCGTGGCGCGAGGACAATCGCTGGTTGCTGGACACCTTGCGCAGCGACCCGCGCATGCTCGGCTTCGTCGGCAACCTCGACCCGCTGCACAGCGACTTTGCGGCAGACCTTGAAACCCTGGCCCCTGAACCGCTGTTCCTCGGCTTGCGCTACGGCAACCTGTGGGACCGCGACTTGCTCGATGACCAGAAGCGCCAAGGCTTTATCGAAGGCCTGCGCCGCCTCGCCGAATACGGGCGCAGCCTGGACAGCGCCAACCCGAACCCGCGCCTGATCAAAGGGCTGCTGCACTTGAGCGATGCCTTGCCCGAGCTGCGCATCATCGTCGATCACCTGCCCAACGCCAGCGTGCCGGCCGGTGAAGAATCGGCCTATCACGCTGACCTGATGCGCCTGGCCGAGCGGCCCAATGTGTTTGCCAAACTGGCGGAAATCCCCCAGGTCGGCCCGGGTGGATTGATCCTTGACCCGTCGTTCTACAACGACCGTCTGGCCGTGCTGTGGGAAGCCTTTGGCAACGACCGTTGCTTCTTTGGCAGCGACTGGCCCAACAGCGATCACCTGGCCGATTTCGCCACCACCCTGGGCCTGGTGAAAGCCTGCCTGGCGGGCAAACCCGAGGACGTACAAGGCAAGTTCTTCCTGCACAACGCGGTGCGGATCTACAGCCCCACGCCTGCCCATGGCTGAACCCACGGCCAACCACAACAATAAAAAGGAATTGAACACGTGGAAATCATTCTCTTCGGTGTGATTCTGCACTTCATCGGCGGCTTCGCCTCCGGCAGTTTCTACATCCCCTACAAGAAAGTCCGCGGCTGGGCCTGGGAAAGCTACTGGATCACCGGCGGCCTGGTGTCCTGGCTGATCGTGCCGTTGATTGCCGCGCAACTGACCGTGCCCGGCTGGGCCGACATCCTGCGCCAGGCCGACAGCGGCACCCTGCTCTGGACCTACCTGTTCGGCGTGCTCTGGGGCATCGGCGGGCTGACTTTCGGCCTGACCATGCGCTACCTCGGGCTGTCCCTGGGCATGTCGCTGGTACTCGGCCTGACCTCGGCCCTCGGCGCCTTGATGCCGGCGCTGTACCGCGACCTGTTCACCGACGCCACCGAAGGCACCCTGACCTCGATGCTCGCCTCCCAGGGCGGGCATTGGGTGCTGTGGGGTGTCGCGGTGTCCCTGGTGGGCATTGCGGTGTGCGGCAAGGCCGGTCTGATCAAGGAGCGGGAAGTGCCGGAAGCGGTGAAATTCGCCAGCATCAGCGAGTTCTCGGTGGCCAAGGGCATGTTGGTGGCGGTGATCTCAGGCGTGCTGAGCGCCTGCTTCAGCTACGGCATTTCCGCCGGGCGCCCGCTGGCTGCCGCGGCTGTCGAGCACGGCGCCAACAGCCTGTTCCAGAACAACGTGACCTTCATGGTGATCATGTGGGGCGGGCTCACCACCAATGGCCTCTGGTGCCTGTGGCTGAACTGGCGCAACCGCACGTTCCACAACTACACCGACCGCAGCACCCCGCTGTTCCGTAACTACCTGCTGGTGGCGTGCGCCGGGACCTTGTGGTTCCTGCAATTTTTCTTCTACGGCATGGGCGAAAGCCGCCTGCAGAACGACGCCAGTTCCTGGGTGCTGCACATGTCTTTCATCATCATCGTATCCAACTGCTGGGGCCTGTATTTCCGTGAGTGGCAAGGCACCAGCGCTACCAACAAAAGCGTATTGGTTGCCGGTATCGCGGTGATTCTCGGGGCTATCGCCATGGTCGGTTACGGCAACTATCTCGGCTGAGGCCGCTTGTTTTCCAGGAGTTTATTTATGTTGCTTGCAGATAAAACCGTGATTATTACTGGCGCGTCCCGTGGTATCGGACGCGCTGCTGCCCGTGAGTGCGCGCGTCAGGGAGCTCGTGTGGTGATTGGTCATAGTGGCAGTGGCCAGGGGACTGAGGCGGCGTTTTCGTTGATCGAGGAGATCAAGGGGTTTGGTGGGCAGGCGGTGGAAGTGGGCGGCGATGCGGCCGATCCGGACACGGGTGACAAGCTGGTGGCGGGCGCGCTCAAGGCGTTTGGCAGTGTGGATGTGTTCGTCAACAATGCCGGGATTTGCCCGTTCCACTCTTTCCTCGACATGCCTCGCGAGGTTTACCTCAAGACCGTCAACACCAACCTCAACGGCGCCTACTTCGCCGTGCAGGCGGCGGCCAACCAGATGAAGAACCAGGGCAAGGGTGGCGCGATCATCGCCGTCAGTTCCATCAGTGCGCTGGTGGGGGGCGGGATGCAGACGCATTACACGCCGACCAAGGCCGGGCTGCATTCGTTGATGCAGTCTTGTGCGATTGCGCTGGGGCCTTATGGGATTCGCTGTAATTCGGTGTTGCCGGGGACGATTGCTACCGACATCAACAAGGAGGATCTGGCGGATGAAGAGAAGCTGGCGTACATGACTTCGCGTACGCCGCTGGGGCGGTTGGGGGAGCCTGATGATGTTGCGGGGCCCATTGTGTTTCTTGCTTCGGATATGGCGCGGTATGTGACTGGGGCTTCGCTGTTGGTAGACGGGGGGTTGTTTGTCAACTTGCAGTAGCTTGGGGGGCATATCCGTTATTTGGGTGATGGCTTCGATTGGTTCCGCTCTTACAGCGGGTCACTTTTGAAAGGAGCCCAAAAGTAACCAAAAGGCTCTTGCCCCACCACTCGGCACCTCGCTTAGGCTCGGTGTGCCCTCAGCTCCGGCATTACTCCGCGGGCCGCCGCGACGGGGCGTCCCTGCCCCGTCGCGGCTAAACCGGCGTCCTGCCGGTTTACCCGCTCCGTACTACCTGCGTT
>NZ_JANUEW010000050.1:0-36738 GCF_024807515.1 Pseudomonas sp. BIGb0558 | reverse complement strand
GGCCTGAAAGCCGACCTGAGTGGTAAAAGCCAGATCAAAAGCCAAGGCAAGCGCAGAGCTGCTTTTCTGTGGGAGCTGGCTTGCCTGCGATGCAGGCAACTCGGTACATCAGATACACCGAGGTGATGCCATCGCAGGCAAGCCAGCTCCCACATTTTTGACCGTGCCCGCTGTAGATTTTGATCTTGATGCTGCCTTTGCTTCACCACACTCAAGCCGGCCTGTAGGCCACTGTGCTCTGGCTTTTGATCTTAGACGCCCCGTTAAACCACGCTGGCCGAACGCAGGTAGTACGGAGCGGGTAAACAGGCAGGACGCCGGTTTACCCGCGACGGATATGTACTCGGTCCCACACCCTCAGAGCTTGTAATCAGTATCCGTACGCTCCAACTGCCGAATCAACGCATTCCAGTGCCGCGCCACCCCCGGCCCATCCCCGCTCTTGAAGACCTGCGCCTGCTTCTCCACCTTGGCCACCACCTCGGCCGGCGGAAAGATCAGCTCAGCATTCCCCCCCGCCTGCGCCGCGATCTGGATATTGCACGCCCGCTCCAACCCCTGCAGTTGCTGGAACGCATGCTCCACACTCACCCCCGCCGTCAGCAACCCATGGTTACGCAGAATCATCACGCTCTTGTCCCCCAGGTCCGCCACCAGCCGCTCGCGCTCATCCAGGTCAAGCGCCACGCCTTCATACCCGTGGTACGCCACACGCCCGGAAAATCCGATGGAATGCTGAGAGATAGGCAACAACCCGTCCTTCTGCGCCGACACCGCAATACCGTCGCGAGTATGCGTATGCAGCACAGCCTGCAGGTCATGACGAGCCGCATGGATAGCGCTGTGGATCACGTAGCCCGCGTAATTGATCCCCAGCCCGGTAGGGTCATCGACGATCGTACCGTCGATGTCCACCTTGACCAGGTTGGAAGCACTGATCTCATCGAACAACAACCCATAGGCGTTGATCAGAAAATGCTCCTCAGGCCCCGGCACGCGGGCGGAGAAGTGCGTATAGATGTGGTCAGTCCACTTGTACAGAGCGGCCAGCCGATAGGCCGCCGCCAGCTTGACGCGCACCTCCCACTCTTCCGGGGTGACCCGCTGGCGGACGTTGTTCGAGACACTGGAGATCGAGGTGACGCTGCTCATGGCAAAACTTCCTGGATGGCCTTAAGGACTTCCAGGCAAGCCTAGGGGATGCCAAAAAATAATAAAAAGCACATTTTAATCTAAGCTAATTATTATTTTTTTTCATATCACGCCGCATTCCGGATCTTGTGCAACGACGCCGCCACCAACTCGCCAAACGCATCCACCGGCCCTTGCAGGTTGCCAAGGAAGTGCGGGTAGATCAGCCACAGGTCCATCACCGGCTTGAAATCCTTCAGCGGCATGGCCGCCAACTGATCGCGATGGGCACTGCGTTCCAGCAACGGGCGCGGCACCAGGCCAAGGCCCAGGCCGTCCGCCACCAGGCCCAGTTGCAGCTCGGTGCCGAAGGTCTCCAGGTTGACCCGCAACGCCAGGCCCTGGTCCGACAAGGTGCGTTGCAACCCGGCGCGGAAACCGCAGCCATCGGGGTTGAGGATCCAGCCGCTCTGGTACACATCGGCTAGCTTGCACGGTTTTTTCGGCAGTTGGGCCTTGGCACACACCACCACCAATTCCATCTTGCCGATGGACTCGCCGACGATGTTGTCCGGGAAGATCTTGCCCGCCGGAAACAACGCCGCCGCCGCGTCCAGTTCGCCGCGCTCGATCTTGCCCACCAGTTGGCTGCCCCAGCCGGTAGCCACCTGGGCCCGCAGCTCGGGGTATTCGTTGCGCAGGTGCTTGAGGGCATCCAGCAGCACCACGTCGCCGATGGTTTGCGGCACGCCCAGGCGCAGCAAGCCGGTGGGCGGTGCGTCGGTGGCCACCAGTTCGCGCAGGGCGTCCATTTCCCGAAGGATCGAACGGCACTGTTCATACACCCGCGTACCGATCAAAGTAGGCTTGAGCGGCTTGGTGTTGCGGTCGAACAACTCCACCCCCAACGCCTGCTCGAAGTTCTGCACGCGACGGGTGATGGCCGGCTGGGTCAGTTGCAACGACTCGGCGGCATGGCTGATGGACTGGCAACGAATCACTTCGACAAAGGCATCGATATCGTCAATTTTCATTTGGGCCGCACATAGAGAACAGTCATTAAGATGTGTGAAAAGCATAGTTCCAATCCCGATGGCTGGATAGCCCACGGGCGGATCGATAACGTCTAACGCTATTCAAACCGGTTCTAAATTACTTTAAGCTATAACCTAATCATTAAAAAATAGCATATTAACTATAAACATTATGCTTAGATAAACCCATCACCACGAACCACCCACGATGGAATTGTCATGACCCAGGCCCGACACCCGGAGAGACTCAGAGCATTCATTGGCGCCCTGGCGGAATTGATCGACGGCAACCCTCGCGAAGGCGACCTGCTGCACCGTGGCGGCAAGCTGCTGGCGCAACTGGTCAGCCATGACGACTGGCTGCCGGACGAGTTTGCCCAACCCAACCCCGAGCGTTATCAGCAATTCCTGCTGCACGCCGATTCGCGCCAGCGCTTCAGCATCGTCAGCTTTGTGTGGGGGCCGGGGCAGACCACGCCGATCCATGACCATCGGGTGTGGGGGCTGATCGGCATGCTGCGGGGTTCCGAGTATTCCCAGGGCTACGAGCGTAACGCCGAGGGGGCACTGATCCCTGACGGCAAGCGTATCCAGCTGGAACCCGGCCAGGT
This sequence comes from Pseudomonas sp. BIGb0558, assembly GCF_024807515.1. NCBI lineage: Bacteria > Pseudomonadati > Pseudomonadota > Gammaproteobacteria > Pseudomonadales > Pseudomonadaceae > Pseudomonas > Pseudomonas sp. BIGb0558. The sequence goes on along the minus strand of NZ_JANUEW010000050.1, from coordinate 33,962 downwards.
GGAAGCCGTGTCGCCGAAGATCGGTGACATCCATCAAGTCAGCAATGCCTTCAGCGACCAGGTGTCCGTCAGCATTCATGTCTACGGCGCCAATATCGGTGCCGTGCGCCGCGCCGTGTACCAGCCGGACGGCAGCGAGAAACTGTTCATCTCCGGTTATTCCAACGCCTTTCTCCCGAACATCTGGGATTTGTCCAAAGACGCCTTGTCCAAAGAGAGCCTTGCCCCATGACTGTATCGAACCGCACCTTCGCCCAGATTCGCCAGGCCCTGTTGGACCGTGAAGAAGTCGCCCTCGTGGATGTGCGCGAGGAAGCGCCTTTCGCCGAATCCCACCCCCTGTTCGCCGCGAATATCCCGCTGTCGAAACTGGAACTGGAGGTGTACTCGCGCATCCCGCGCCGGGACACCCACGTCACCGTCTACGACAACGGCGAAGGCCTGGCGCAGGTCGCCGCCCAGCGCTTGCAGGCGCTCGGCTACACCCAGGTCAGCTTGCTGGAAGGTGGCCTGGACGGTTGGCGCAACGCCGGTGGCGAGCTGTTTATCGACGTCAACGTACCGAGCAAATCCTTTGGCGAACTGGTGGAAAGCCAGCGCCACACACCGTCTCTTGCGGCGGAAGAAGTCCAGGCCTTGCTCGACAGCAACGCCGACGTGGTGGTGCTCGACGCCCGCCGCTTCGATGAATACCAGACCATGAGCATTCCCACCGGCATCAGCGTGCCCGGGGCCGAACTGGTGCTGCGCGCCCGTGAACTGGCGCCGGACCCGGCCACCCGCATCATCGTCAATTGCGCCGGGCGTACCCGCAGCATCATCGGCACCCAGTCGCTGATCAATGCGGGCATCGCCAACCCGGTGTCGGCCCTGCGCAACGGCACCATCGGCTGGACCCTCGCCGGGCAAAAGCTGCAACACGGGCAGGCTCGCCGCTTTGCGCCGACGTCCGAAGCACATCGCCAGATTGCCGCCAAGGACGCCCGCCACGTCGCCGACAAGGCCCGCGCAGGCCGCGCCACCCTCGCCGACCTGCACCGCTGGCAGCAGGAAGCCGCCCGCACCACTTACCTGTTCGACGTTCGCACCCCGGAAGAATTCGAAGCCGGCCACCTGCCCGGCGCGCGCTCCACACCCGGCGGCCAGTTGGTACAGGAAACCGATCACGTCGCCAGCGTCCGTGGCGCCCGGCTGGTACTGGCGGATGACGACGGCGTGCGGGCCAACATGTCGGCGTCCTGGCTCGCGCAGTTGGGCTGGGAAGTGTATGTGCTGGATAACCTGCAGCCTGAACACTTCAGTGCAACGGGCAACTGGGTTGCCCCGGTCCCGGCGCCGCAACAGGCCGAGCTGATCAGCCCGCATACCCTCGCCGAATGGCAGGCTCATGGCGACACCGCAGTACTGGATTTCACCGCCAGCGCCAACTACGTCAAGCGCCACATTCCCGGTGCATGGTGGGCATTGCGCGCGCAACTACCAGAGGCCTTGCGCAAGGTGCCCGCCGCCGAGCGCTACGTGCTGACCTGCGGCAGCAGCCAACTGGCGCGCCTGGCCGTCGCCGAAGTCGAAGCGCTGACCGGCAAGCCCGTGTTCCTGCTGCAGGACGGCACCGCCAGCTGGATCGCCGCGCAACTGCCCCTGGAAGAAGGCGAAACCCGCCTCGCCTCGCCGCGCATCGACCGCTACCGCCGCCCGTACGAAGGCACCGACAACCCGAGGGAAGCCATGCAGGCCTACCTGGATTGGGAATTTGGCCTGGTGGACCAGTTGGCCCGCGACGGTACCCACGGTTTCTACGTGATCTGAACACTGCCCGGGGCGAGCCCGCTCGCCCCGTTTCCCACGACCGGCCGACCCCTTCTCCAGGCGGAGGCGACTGAACCCAAGACTTAGCCTGGAGCCCGCCTGATGCGCTTGACCCTTGCCCTTATATTGGCCGCCCTCACCCTGGGCGCGGCCTGCCAGGCCGCCGACCTGCAACCCCTGCGGGTGGCCAACCAGAAATCCACCATCAAGGCCCTGCTGGAAGTCGCCGGCGAAACCAAAAGTGTGCCCTACGAAATCCAGTGGTCCGAGTTCCCCGCCGCCGCGCCGTTGGGCGAAGCCCTCAACGCCGGCGCCGTGGACATCGGTGCCCTGGGCGATGCGCCCTATGTATTCGCCCTCGGTGCCGGTGCGCCGCTGAAGGTGGTGAGCATCATCCACGCCGAAGGCCGCAACACCACTGCGATCATCGTGCCCAAGGATTCGCCGATCAACAGCGTCGCCGACCTCAAAGGCAAGCGCATCGTCACCACCCGCGGCTCCATCGGGCATTTCCTGGCGATCAAGGCGCTGCGCAGCGCCGGCCTTTCCACCCGCGACGTGCAGTTCATCTTCCTGCTGCCCAGCGAGTCACGGCTGGTACTGGATAACGGCACCGCCGATGCCTGGTCGACGTGGGACCCCTACACCACGGTGGTCACCTCCCAAAGCCAGGCCAGGGTGCTCGCCAGCGGCAACAACCTGCTGAGCAATCATCTGTACCTCGCCGCCACCAGCCAGGCGATCGCCGACAAGCGCGTGCAACTGGATGACTTCGTCGCCCGGGTCGACCGCGCCTACCGCTGGAGCAACGACCACCCGCAGGAGTTCGCCGCAGCCATGGCGAAAATCACCGGCCTGCCGCTGGAGGTGCATGTGGCCGTGGCCAACGCCACCCATATGCAGCCGGTGGCGATTGACGACTCGGTGATCAGCGGCCTGCAAACCACCGCCGACATCTACCAGGAAGAAGGCCTGCTGACCCGACACATCGACGTCTCCCCAGGCTTCGACAAGAGCTTCAACGCCAAGCGCGCCCCCCTTACCCAAGCTTCCCGCTAACAGGAGATCGATCATGAGCAAACGCCAACTGAAACTCGGTGCCATGGTGCACGGCGTCGGTCACGGCTGGGGCGAATGGCGCCATCCGCAGGCGCAACCCAATGCCAGCGTCAACTTCGGGTTCTACAAGCATCAGACGCAACTGGCCGAAGGCGCGAAATTCGATTTCGTGTTCATCGCCGACAGCCTGCATATCCATGAGAAATCCAGCCCGCACTACCTCAACCGTTTTGAGCCCCTGACCATCCTTTCCGCCCTCGCGGCCTTGACCTCGAACATCGGCCTGGTGGCGACCGTCACTGTTAGCTACACCGAGCCGTTCCAGGTGGCGCGCCAGTTCGCCTCCCTGGACCACATCAGCGGCGGCCGCGCCGGCTGGAACGTGGTCACCTCGTGGCTCAGCGGCACCGCCGACAACTTCGGCAAGGCCGAGCACCCGCCCCATGCCGTGCGCTACCGCATCGCCAAGGAGCACGTGAATGTGGTCAAGGGCCTGTGGGATTCCTGGGAAGACGATGCCTTCGCCTACAACAAGCAGAGCGGCGAGTTCTTCACCCCCGGCAAGCTGCACGCGCTGGAGCACAAGGGCGAGTTTTTCTCGGTCAAGGGCCCGCTGAATATCGCCCGCTCGCGCCAGGGCCAACCGGTGATTTTCCAGGCGGGCACCTCCGAAGACGGGCGCAATTTTGCCGCCGAAAACAGTGACGCGATTTTCGTGCACGCCGAGACCTTCGACGAAGCCAAAGCCTACGCCCAGGACTTGAAACAACGCGCCCGCCGTTTTGGTCGTGATGCCGATCAGTTGTCGATCCTGCCGGGCATCCGCCCGATTGTTGGCCGCGATGAGGCCGAGGTGGAACGTCGCTATCAACAAGCGGTGGAACTGGTGACCGTCGAAGATGCGATCGTCGCCCTGGGCCGCCCGTTCAATGACCACGATTTCAGTAAGTACCCGTTGGACGAGCCCTTCCCGGAACTGGGCGACCTGGGCTCCAACAGCCAGAAAGGCGGCTCCGACCGCATCAAGCAACTGGCCCGCGACGAGGGCCTGACCCTGCGGGAAGTGGCCCTGCGTTTCTCCCGGCCCAAGCGCGATTTTGTCGGCACGCCTGAGCAGGTCGCCGACGCGATCCAGACCTGGTTCGAAGCCGGCGCGGCCGACGGGTTCATCATCAATTCACTGCTGCCGGACGGCCTCCAGTACTTCACCGAGCTGGTGGTGCCGGTGCTGCAACAGCGCGGCCTGTTCCGCAGCGAATACAGCGGCGTCACCCTGCGGGACAACCTTGGCCTGGAGGTGCCGTCCAACCGCTACAGCGCGGCCCTTGAATCGCAGCCAACACAGATTGCCATCTGACCAGGACCCGACCATGACGAACACGATCAAACAGGGACAGTTCAATCGTCGCGGCTTCCTGGGCGCCAGTTCGATTGCCCTTGGTGCGCTGGGGCTTGCCTCGCTGGTACCACGGGCTTTCGCAGGCGCTGCGAAGCTCTCGGACCTGACCCTTGCCGTCGCCACCTACCGTGGCCAGGACTCGTACTTCACCGACGATGCCGGCACTTCCAACACCCCCTACAAGGTCGACTACGCCGAGTTTGCCGGCGGCAACCTGATCGTCGAAGCGCTGGCCTCGGGCAGCCTCGACATTGGCGGCATGAGTGAGATCCCACCGATCTTTTCGATCCAGAGCCACCGCGAACCGAAGCTGATCGCGGTGCTGCAAGGCGACGTGAACAACCAGGTGATCCTGATTCCCAAGGATTCGAAAATTGAATCCATCGCCCAGCTCAAAGGCAAGCGCGTGGGCTATGTGCGCTCCACCACGTCCCACTACTTTTTGATCAAGGCCTTGAAGGAACAAGGGCTGACGTTCAACGACATCACCCCCGTGGCGCTCACGCCGCAGGATGGTTTCAGCGCGTTCCAGAGCGGCCAGCTGGACGCGTGGGTAATCTACGGGGTGTTTATCCAGCTGGCGAAATTCCGCAGCGGCGCCCGGGTATTGAAAACCGCCCTCGGCTACCTCTCCGGCAACTACCTGATCGGCGCCCGCCCCGCGGCCCTGGAAGACCCGCTGCGCAAGCAGGCGATCCAGGATTACCTGCAGCGCCAGGCGCGCACCCTGGAATGGATGAACAACAACCCCGAGCCCTGGGCCGAGAAATCGGCGAAGTTGCTGGGGGTGGACAAAGCGGTGTTCCTCGACGTGTACAACAACCGCAGCCAGCCCTACAGCGTGATCGAGGTGAACGACCAGGCCATCGCTTCGCAGCAGGAAGTGGCGGATCTGTTCTTCAACGCCGGGGTGTTGAGCGAGCGGCTGGATGTCAGCCCGTTGTGGGATCGGCAGTTCAAGCTGCTGCCCATTTAGAAGACGAACACGATCCAGTGTGGGAGCTGGCTTGCCTGCGATAGCGGTGTATCAGATTGCATTTTCAGCGGCTGACACTCCGCTATCGCAGGCAAGCCAGCTCCCACATTGATCGGTGTACACCCATCCAGAGTGAACCGACCATGAGCCTTTCTTTTCAACCCTCACTGCGCTCCGTGGAAGTGGCCAATTTCGAAGCCTTGCTGGAAACCCTCAGCGCCCAGCTCGCCGCCACCGCACACCTTTACGACGAAAGCGGCGCCTTCCCCCACGACAACTTCAAGCTGCTGCACCAGCACGGCCTCGTCGCCCTGACCGTGCCCAAGGCGTTGGGCGGTGGCGGCGCCAACCTGGCCCAGGCGCGCAAGGCCATCAGCGCCATCGCCAAGGGCGAGCCCTCCACCGCGTTGATCCTGGTGATGCAGTACCTGCAACACACCCGCCTGCAAGACAGCAAAACCTGGCCGCCGGCCCTGCGCACCCAAGTCGCCGAGGACGCCGTGCGCAATGGCGCGCTGATCAATGCGCTGCGGGTCGAGCCGGATCTTGGCACCCCGGCCCGTGGCGGCCTGCCTGCGACCGTCGCACGGCGTACCTCCGCCGGTTGGCGCATCAGCGGGCGCAAGATCTACTCCACCGGCAGCCATGGCCTGACCTGGTTCAGCGTATGGGCCCGCAGCAGCGATGAAGACCCGCTGGTAGGCGCCTGGCTGGTGCCCAAGGACAGCCCCGGCATCAGCATCATCGACACCTGGGACCACCTGGGCATGCGCGCTACCTGCAGCCACGAAGTGGTGTTCGATAACGTGCTGGTGCCGTTGGACCATGCGGTCAGCGTCAGCCCGTGGAGCGCGCCACAGGCAGAGCTGGACGGCGACGGGTTCCTGTGGATGTCAGTGCTGCTCTCATCGGTGTACGACGCCGTGGCCCAGGCCGCGCGCGACTGGCTGGTGGACTGGCTGGAACAACGCAAACCCTCCAACCTCGGCGCCGCGCTGTCGACCTTGCCGCGCTTTCAGGAGACCGTCGGGCATATCGACACCCTGCTGTTTGCCAACCGCAGCCTGCTGGACGCTGCTGCCGATGGCCACACGCCGGCGGCCAATGCGGCGCAAATCAAATACCTGGTGACGGGCAACGCGATCCGCGCCGTGGAGCTGGCCATCGAGGCCTCAGGCAATCCCGGCTTGTCCCGCCATAGCCCGCTGCAACGGCATTACCGCGACGTGCTGTGCAGCCGCGTGCACACCCCGCAGAACGACGCGGTGCTGCAAGGCGTCGGCAAAGCCGTCTTCGCTCAACGACACAAGGAACGCACATGAGCCAGGTGATTATCGCCAGCCAGCTGGATGAAGATTTCAACGCAGTGATCCGCCAGCGCCTGGCCCTCACGCACCCCGGTGCCGAGGTGATCGGAGTGCCCGCTGGCGTACCCAGCGACTTGCCGCCCCAGGCCAATATCCTGCTGGCGCGGCCGATCAACGTGCGTGGCTACACCGCGCCGGACACACCGCCACCGGGCTGGCCGTATGGCGTGCAGTGGATTCAAGTGGTGTCGTCGGGCATCGATTTCTACCCCAAATGGCTGTTCAACGGACCGCCGGTGAGCACCTCACGAGGCAGCGCCGCTGAGAACCTCGCCGAGTTCGCCCTGGCGGCGATCTTCGCGGCGGCCAAGCATTTGCCGGATATCTGGGTGCAGGATTCGCAATGGCAGTTCACCCCGTTGCGGCCGCTCAAGGGCACTACGTTGGGGATTCTCGGGTTTGGTGCGATTGGTCGCAGCCTGGCGCAGAAGGCTCATGGGTTGGGGATCAAGGTGGTGGCGTTGCGACAAAGCCAGGCAACCTTTGACGTAGATGGCGTGGAAGCGGCGCGGGATATCCACGACTTGTTTGCGCGCGCTGATCACCTGGTACTGGCCGCGCCTTTGACCGAAGCAACGCGGCATATTGTGGACCGTGACGTGCTGGCGAGTGCCAGGCCGGGGCTGCACCTGATCAACATTGCCCGGGGTGGTTTGGTGGATCATGAGGCGCTGCTGGAGGCCCTGGACAGCGGGCACATCGGGCTGGCTTCGCTGGATGTGACCGAGCCCGAGCCATTGCCGGACGGGCATGCGCTGTACGGGCATCCGAGGGTCAGGGTGTCGCCGCATACGTCGGCGATTTCGACCAATAGCCGGCATGATATTGCGGACAGTTTTCTGGGCAACCTGGAAAGATATCTGGGTAATCTGCCGCTGGAAAACCTGGCCGATACCCAACGCGGTTACTAAGCCCAGCGCGATTAAAAATGTGGGAGCTGGCTTGCCTGCGATAGCAATGGATCAGTCGATATCAATGTGACTGAACCACCGCCATCGCAGGCAAGCCAGCTCCCACATTTGTTTTTTGTCAGCCGAAAAATATCATCAGCCTTACGCATCACAACCAAACCATTACATACCTATATTTTATAATTAACTTATAACTAATCGGACTTTTACGCCCGGCATTTATACAAATACTGTTACATCCATTACCGACCCCTGACCAGGTGGAGGCCCGACTTTGCCTAAACCGTCAACCACCTCAGGGGTCCATCATGAGTCCTACCGTCGTACCCAATCGCCTGACACTGGCCGTCTCCCTCGCCCTGTTCGGCCTCACCGCCCACGCTGATGACACCGCCCTGCCGGTGGTCAACGTCACCGCCGAGCACCGCAGCGAAGACCTGCAAAAAACTCCGCTGGCGATTTCCGCGTTCGACGAAAAGGCCCTCGAAGACAAGCAGATCAACAGCGTGCGCGACCTCGCCGGCCAGGTACCGAACCTGACACTCAGCCGCCAGTCGATCTCCTACAGCGCCCAGACCTATGGCATCCGCGGCATCGGTGAAACCGACCCGATCCAGGAAGCCGCCGTCGCCGTCTACGCCGATGACCTGTACATCCCCCGCGCCATTTCCTCGATGCTCGACTTCAACGATGTGGAGCGCGTCGAAGTGCTGCGCGGCCCTCAGGGCACGCTGTACGGACGCAACAGCAGCGCCGGCGCGATCCGTGTGATCACCCGCGACCCGACCCAGGAAACCCGTGGATTCGTGGAGCTGGGCGCCGGCAGCTACGACGCGCAGAACGCCCGCCTGCTGATCAGCGGCCCGTTGGTGGACAACGCGCTGTTCGGCAGCTTCTCGGCGATTCGCCTGAGCCGCGATGGCACCGTGTCCGACCCTACACGGGGCAAGGACGTGAACAACGTCGACATCCAGTCCTATCGCGGCAAGCTGCGCTACAAGCCGGTGGATTCGCCCTGGGATGTGCAACTGACCCTGGCCGGCACCTTCGACCGGGGCGACACCACTAGCTACACGCCCTTCGACGCCAACGGGCATTTCGACAAGTTCAAGAGCTACAGCAGCCTCGACCCGAAGAACCGCCTGGACCAGGGCAGCTCGGTGCTGCGGGCGATCTATGCGATCGACGATCATCTGAGTTTCAAGTCCGTCACCGCCTACTCGGCGTTCCACCAACCGGTGGACTATGACAACTCAGGGCAAGCCGCGCTGATCCAGAACAACCTGATCCTGTACAAGCAGAACTACGCGACCCAGGAGTTCCAGCTCAACGGCGACTACGACGATTTCAGCTTCAGCACCGGCGTGTACCTGTACCGCGAGAAGTTCGACGCCGACCGCGACAACCTCACCTATTCCGTCGCCCGCAACCGGGTGATCGGCCAGGGCCAATACAGCACCACCAACACCGAAAGCTATGCGCTGTATGGCCAGGGCACCTACAAGCTCACGCAACAACTGTCGCTGATCGCCGGCCTGCGCTTTACCCGCGAGCACAAGAATTTCGACTTCACCAACTATGCGATCAACACCGACCGACAGATCACCGGCACCAACTTCACCGCCGAATCGAGCAAATCCTGGCAATCCACCAGCCCGAAAATCGGCTTCGAATACGCCTGGACCCCACACCTGAACCAGTACGCCTACGTCGCCAAGGGCTTCAAGGCAGGCGGCTACGACAACCGCGCACCGACCCAGGCCGCCGCCGAACAGGCGTTCTCCCCGGAAGACGTGACCACCTGGGAAACCGGGGTCAAGGGCGACTTCTTCGACCAGCGCCTGCGGGCCAACGTCGCGGTGTTCTACAACGACTACAAAGACCTGCAAACCAACGCCTATGACCCGGCGCTGGGGGTGAGCCTGCGCACCAACGTTGGCCGTGCCCACACCTACGGCGTGGAGCTGGAAACCCTCACCGCCCTGAGCCGCGACCTGCAACTGACCGCCAACGTCGGCTACCTGCAAAGCAAGTACGACGACTTCCAGAACGCCAGCGGTGCCGGGGTGGATGCCAACGGCAAGCAGCTGGTGTTCTCGCCGCGCTGGAACGCAAGCGTTGGCCTGAACTACACCATCCCGGCCGGGCTGCCCGGCACTCTGCTTGCGGGCACCGATGCGCAGTTCCAGACCAAGTCCTACGCCAATGCGCTGAACGACGACATCCAGGAAATCCCGCAGCAAACCTTCTGGAACGCCAACACCCGCTACATCAGCGGCGACGGGCACTGGACTACCACCCTGGCGGTGAAAAACCTGCTGGACCGCGCCTACCCGCAGTCGGTGGGCTACGTGCCCTCCAGCGGCGCCCGCTACTACTCGGTCAACGACCCGCGAACCCTGTTGCTGACCGTGCGCTACGACCTCTGACGCTACCACCTCCAAAAGCACCGCTATCTCAAGGAGCGAATCATGGCTTTTACCCGCAGGGAACTGATTTCCCGCATTGCCGCCGTGGGCGGTTATTCCGCCGCTGTCAGCGCATTGGGCGCGCTGGGGCTGACGCCTCAGGCAGTGGCATCGAGCTTCACCCCGCTGCAATTGGGCAGCACCGGCAAAGGCAAGAGCGTGGTGGTGGTCGGCGCCGGAATCTCCGGGCTGGTCAGCGCCTATGAGCTGCGCAAGGCCGGGTTCAACGTGACGATCCTGGAAGCCCGCGACCGGGTCGGCGGGCGCAACTGGACGCTGCGCCGAGGCACCAAAGTCGACTTCGACGACGGCGTCAGCCAGACCGTCGACTTTGACGACGGGCAGTTTTTCAATGCCGGCCCGGCGCGGATTCCCAGCCACCACCAAACGATCCTCGGCTACTGCCGCGAACTGGGTGTGGAGTTGCAGGTGCTGGTCAACAGCAGCCGCAATGCCCTGGCCCGACCGGATACCCAGCAGCCGGCGTTCCAACTGCGCCAGGCGGTCAACGACACCCGCGGCCAGCTCTCTGAACTGCTGGCCCGCACCGTCAGCCGCAAGGCGCTGGACCAGGACCTGAGCGTGGACGACCGCAAGGCCCTGCTGAGTTTCCTCAAGGCGTATGGCGACCTCAACGGCGACCTGCAATACAAGGGCTCGGTGCGTTCCGGCTACACCCGCGTGCCCGGCGCCGGCGACCAGACCGGCGTGACCCGCGCGCCGCTGGAGCTGCAAACCCTGCTCAATCCCAAGCTGTGGGGCGCGCTGGTGTTCGATGAAATACCTGAGTTTTCCTCCACCATGTTCCAGCCGGTGGGCGGCATGGACCGCATTCCGTATGCCTTCTACGAACACCTGAAAGATGCGGTGCGTTTCAACGCTGAGGTCAGCGATATCCAGACGTCGGAGCAAGGCAGCCGCATCAGCTACCGCGACCGTCTCAGCGGCAAGACCCAGACCCTGAGCGCCGACTACGCCATCGTCACCGTGCCGTTGCCGCTGCTGGCCAAGCTTGCGAGCAACTTCACGGCACCGTTCAAGCAGGCGATCCAGACCGCGCAAAGCGACCAGGCCAACAAGGTGGCGTGGCAGGCACCGCGCTTCTGGGAAACCGACTTCAACATCTACGGCGGCCTGTCGTACCTCGACCATGAAGTCAAAGGCTTGTGGTACCCCAGCGACCGTCTCAACAGCGCCCAGGGGATTCTGGTGGCGGCCTACAACACCAGCGAATCGGCCCAGGCCTTCAGCCAGAAATCCCTGGCCGAACAGTTCGCCTCTTCACGCCAGGCGGTGGAGCTGCTGCACCCCGGCCACAGCGCCAAGTTGCAAAAACCGGTGGCGATCAACTGGTCGAAAGTCAGCTACAGCAAGGGCCCGTGGATCGTCAACGACGAGGTCGGCGAAAGCGCCTATCGCGTGCTCAACGAACCTCAGGGCCGCACGTACCTGGCCAGCGACGCCCTCGCCCACGGCGGTGTGGGCATCTGGCAGAACAGCGCCGCCGATTCGGCACGGCGCATCGTCGCGCTGATCGGCCGCCATGCCGAACGCCAGCAACCGGGCGTTGCCGCCTGAAATTTCTCACTCAAGGAATGAACTCATGAAGACTCTTCTTGCAGGACTGCTGATGACCGCCACCACCCTCGCCGCCCACGCCGATGAGATCAAGCGCGTGCCGCTGCCCAACTCGAACTTCCCGATCTCGCTGGCAGTGTCGGTGCCACCGCAGACCGAGCTGCTGTTTGTCAGTGGGTTGCTGGCTGATGTGCATGACGCCAAGGCGCCGAAAGACTCGTTTGCCGCGTATGGCGACACGGCGATCCAGACCACTTCGATCCTGAACAAGCTCAAGGGTGTGCTGCAAAGCCAGGGGCTGGACCTGGGGGATGTGGTGCAGTTGCGGGTGTTCCTGGTGGGTGATCCTGCCAAGGGCGGCAAGCTGGATTTTGCCGGTTTGCAGGAAGGCTACACGCCGTTCTTCGGCAGTGCCGAGCAACCGAAAAAGCCGGCGCGCACGGCGGTGCAGGTCGTCGCGTTGCCACTGCCCGGTGGGCTGGTAGAAATCGAAGCGGTTGCCGCGCGCAAACGCTGACAGGGACATCACCCGAGACCAAGGAGCTTCACTCTCATGCGAAAAATCAACTGGCTGACCACGCCTTTGTGGCGAGGGAGCTTGCTCCCGCTGGGGCGCGTAGCGGCCCCAAAACCTGACACCGCCGTTCTCCTGGAAAACCGTGGCGCTGGCGTTGGGGCTGCTGCGCAGCCCAGCGGGAGCAAGCTCCCTCGCCACAGCAAGCTCTCTCACCACAGCAAGCTTCCTGACCGCAAAAAGTTACACCGGCACAATCAACTGAAACTCCTGCCGCTCTCGCTGGCCTGCGGCCTGGCGTCCTTCGGCGTCGAATCCGCCGAAGACCGCTCTTCCACCCTCGACACCGTGGTGGTCACCGGCAACCGTGGCGCCGAGCAACGCACGGTTACCACCAGCCCCACGCCGATTGATGTGATCAGCGGCGAACAACTGCGGGCTGTGGGCAAGCCGAGCCTGCTGGAAGCCCTGGGCAAACTCATCCCCTCGTTCAACCTGCCCGACCGCGCCGGTTGGGACGCCAGCGGCGTGGTGCGCTCGGCCACGTTGCGCGGCCTCACCGCTTCCCACGTACTGGTGCTGGTCAACGGCAAGCGCCGCCACACCAGCGCCACCCTGAACATCAACGGCATCAACAGCGGCGCCGCTCCCAGCGACCTGGACCTGATCCCGGTAGCCGCCATCGACCATGTGGAAGTGCTGCGTGACGGTGCGGCGGCGCAGTACGGTTCGGATGCGATTTCGGGGGTGATCAATATCATCCTCAAGCAGACCACCGGCGGCAGCTCCGACACCACCCTGGGCCAGAACTACGACGGCAAGCGCGGCACCGGCCAGGAGGCGCTGAACTATGGCTTTGCGGTGGGCGAAGCCGGGGTGCTCAACGTGTCCCTCGACACCCGCTACCAGGAGCGCGACAACAAGGCCGGCAGCAACGGTTACAGCAGCCATTACTACCCGCTGGCCGATGGTTCACCCGACCCGCGCGAAGCCACCTCCAGCCACCACACCTACAAAGGCTATGGTTCGCCCCGCAGCCAACTGGCCGACGTCGCCTACAACCTCGACCTGCCGCTGAACGACGACCTGACGCTGTACTCCTTCTCCACCCTCGCGACCCGGGAGAACAACGACGGCCAGAACTTCCGCCTGCCCAACGGCCGCAACACCATTACCACCGGCCCCAATGGTTACCCCAACGGCTACAGCCCGTACTGGCTGGTCAACGAGACCGACTTTCAATCGGCCTTCGGCGCGAAGGGCAACGACCTCGACGGCGGCTGGGCCTGGGACCTGAGCAGTACCTACGGGCGCAACTACGCCAAGCAACGCACCTACGACAACCAGAACCCGTCCCTGGGTGAAAGCACACCGAACAAGTTCACCTCCGGGATCTACATCGCTGACCAGCTCACCACCAACCTGGACCTGAAAAACGCCTACGAGATCGGCCTGGCCAAGCCGCTGGATGTAGCGTTCGGCCTGGAGCACCGGCGCGAAAGCTACGAGACCCGCGCCGGCTCCGAGGCATCGTATATCGATGGCGGCTACGTGTTCCCCGCGGGCCATCCACGGGCCGGGCAGCGACCCGACCCGGGCGCCCAGGTCACCAACGGCATCCGCCCGGAAGACGCACAGAAGATCAGCCGCAACAGCGTCGCCAGCTATGTCGACCTGGGCTTCTACCCCACCGAGCAGTGGTACGTCGGCGTGGCCGGGCGCTACGAGCATTACAACGAAGGCGTCGGCGGTACCCGCAGCGGCAAGCTCAGCACGCGGTATGCGTTCAACCCGGTATTCGCCCTGCGCGGCACCGTGAGCAACGGCTTTCGTGCGCCGTCCCTGGCCAACGAAATCTTCACCGCGCGCTCCACCGGGTTCGACACCATCAACGGGGTGTACCAGTCATATAACTACGTGATCCTGCCGGTGGATTCCGCCGGTGCCCAGGCCCTGGGCGCCAAGGCGCTGAAGCCGGAGCGCTCGACCAACTTCAGCCTCGGTTTCGCCCTGACCCCAAGCGACGACCTGAGCCTGACGGTGGACGGCTACGTGATCAACCTGCGGGACCGCCTGGTGCTCAGCGAACGCTTCCAGGGCCCGGGCATTGCGGCGTTGCTGGACGGCATCGGCGTACCGGCCACGGCGGGCGCGCAGTACTTCACCAACGGCGCCAACACCCGCACCTCCGGCGTGGACGTGGTGGGCAACTACCGGCAAAACCTCGACCGCTATGGCTCGGTGAAATGGACTGCGGCGCTGAACTACAACCACACGCAAATCCTCAGCGTCAACGACACCCCGGCGCAGCTCGCCGCCCTGGGCGACTTCCAGTTGATGGGCCGCCAGTCGCGCGCGCTGATCACCAAGACCTCACCCAGCAGCAAGATGATCTTCTCTGCCGACTGGGCGATCCACGACTTCGACGTCAACCTGCGCTTGACCCGCTACGGCACCTACACCGAGGTCAACAGCTCCAGCGACCCGAGCCTGGACCGCACCTATTCGGCCAAGTGGATCACCGACCTCGACGTGGCGTACGCGATCACCAAGCAACTGACGGTGGCCGTGGGCGCGCAGAACCTGTTCGACAAATACCCGGATCACATCGGCGTGAAGAACTCCTCGTTCGGCGACAACTGGGGCAGTTATTCGCCGTTCGGGTTTACCGGCGGGTATTACTACAGCCGGGTGCAGTATGCGTTCTGAGTGCACCTCCCTGTAGGAGCGAGCTTGCTCGCGAAAAACGCAAGGGCAATGGGTGCTTCCAGGATGCCCGCGCCATCGTTAACGTCCTTCGCGAGCAAGCTCGCTCCTACAAACCGCCGGCCAGGCGTTCACGCAAGAACTCGATCAACGCCTGCACCGGGCGCGAGCTCTGGCGGTGCTGGGGGTACACGGCGGAAAGGGTCAGGGACTCGGGCGCGAAGTCTTCCAGCAGCGTCACCAGACGGCCATCCTGCAGGGCTTGGGCGACGATAAAGTTCGGCAAATAGGTGATGCCCAATCCTGCCACCGCAGCATCCCGCAGCAACTCGCCATTGTTGACGCGCATGCGCCCACTGACGTTGCGGGTGTGGGGTTTGCCGTCGACCTTGAAGTGCCATTGCACCTGGCGGCCATGGCCGTAGGGCAGGCATTCGTGCTCGGCCAGGTCGTCGGGGGTCCGGGGCGTACCGTGGCGGGCCAGGTAGTCCGGGCTGGCGCAGTACACGCGTTGCACGCTGGCGATGCGCCGGGCGATCAGGGTCGAGTCTTCGAGGATACCGATGCGCAGCACCAGGTCGTAGCCTTCGCTGATCAGGTCTACCGGGCGGTCGCTCAGGTCCACTTCCACCGTGACGTGGGGGTGGCGTTGCAGGAACAGCGGCAGCAGGCAGCCCAGGTGCGCCATGGCGAACGACAGCGGCGCGCTCAGGCGAATGGTGCCACGGGGGTCGGTGTTCTGGCCGGCGATGCCCTGCTCCACTTGCTCGACTTCACTGAGCAGGCGCAGGGCGGATTCGTAGTAGCTCTGGCCCAGGGGCGTGACGTCCAGGCGGCGCGTGGAGCGGTTGAGCAGGCGCACGCCCAGGCGTTCTTCCAGCTGGATCAGGCGGCGGCTGACAAATTGCTTGGACAGCCCAAGGTGTTCGGCGGCGGCGGTGAAACTGCCGGACTCCATGACCTGGCAAAACAGGCGCATGTCTTCGAAGGGGTTCATTGTCGCTTCTCGGTGGACGCTGAAGCTCTTTATAACCGGGTTGTCGCATCACCACCAATCAAATGTCGATACCCCTGTGGCGAGGGAGCTTGCTGTGGCGAGGGAGCTTGCTCCCGCTGGGCTGCGTAGCGGCCCCAAAAATCCTGGGAGCGCTTCGCACTCCAGCGGGAGCAAGCTCCCTCGCCACAGCAAGCTCCCTCGCCACAGCAAGCTCCCTCGCCACGGCAAGCTCCCTCGCCACAAGGAGGTTGCTTCGGCCCTGAGGTTACTTGGCCGCCAGCGCCGAGTAGCTGTTCATCAGGTTGCGGTAGTTGGGAATGCGCGGCGACAGCAAGTTGGCCAGGCCTTCCATGTCGTTGCGCCAATCCCCTTGCAGCTCGCAGGCCACCGAGAACCAGTTCACCAGTTGTGCACCAGCAGCCGTCATGCGGGCCCACGCGGCCTGTTGCACGGTTTCGTTGAAGGTGCCCGATGCATCGGTAACCACGAACACTTCAAAGCCTTCGGCCAGGGCCGACAGCGTCGGGAACGTCACGCACACGTCAGTCACCACACCGGCGATGATCAGTTGCTTGCGCCCGGTGGCTTTCACCGCCTGGACAAAATCGGCGTTGTCCCACGCGTTGATCTGGCCAGGACGCGGGATGTACGGGGCGTCCGGGAACAGTTCTTTCAGCTCCGGCACCATCGGGCCATTGGGGCCGTTTTCGAAGCTGGTGGTGAGGATGGTCGGCAGCTTGAAGAACTTGGCCAGGTCCGCCAGGGCCAGCACGTTGTTCTTGAATTCGTTGGGCGAGAAATCCTGCACCAGCGAAATCAGGCCGGTCTGGTGGTCCACCAGCAGTACCACGGCGTCATCTTTGTTCAGGCGTTTGTAAGACATGGGAATACTCCTTTGGGGTTGATTCAGAAGGCAAAACACGAGCAGCCAAACGCGCCCCAGAAACCCTGGAAGTCGCTGACCGGCACGCTCGACAGACGCGCCCGTTCATGGCTATGGGAATGTACGCCACACGGGCCGCTGCACTGGTGCACCTGGGCCTGCAGCGTTGAGGTCGGGCGCCAGTGGCCTGGCACCTTGACCACCGGCGACCAGTCCGGCAGTACCGGCACGCTGGGTGGCGCGAAGTCTTCAAAGTCGCCGGCGCCGTACACCACCTTGCCGCCGACCACGGTCAGTACCGATTCGATCCACTTGATGGCTTCTTCATCGACGCTGAAGAAGTCCGCCGACAGTGCCGCCACGTCCGCCAGTTGGCCGACCTTGATCTGGCCTTTCTTGCCCTGTTCGGACGAGAACCAGGCGCTGCCGTGGGTGAACAGTTCCAGGGCGGTCAGCCGGGGCAAGCCTTCGGCGTGCAGTTCCAGCCCGCCCACGGTGCGGCCGCTGACCATCCAGTACAGCGAGGTCCAGGGGTTGTAGCTCGACACCCGGGTGGCGTCGGTGCCGGCGCCCACCGGCACGCCTTCGGCGAGCATGCGCTTGATCGGCGGCGTGGCCTCGGCGGCCTTGGCGCCGTAGCGCTCCACAAAGTATTCGCCCTGGAATGCCATGCGGTCCTGGATCGCGATGCCGCCGCCCAGTGCCCGCACCCGCTCGATGTTCTGCGGGGTGATGGTTTCGGCGTGGTCGAAGAACCATGGCAAACCGTTGAACGGGATGTCGCGATTGACCTTCTCGAAGACGTCGAGCATCCGTGAGATCGATTCGTTGTAAGTAGCGTGCAGGCGGAACGGCCAGCGCTGCTCTACCAGGTGGCGCACCACCGGTTCCAGTTCCTGCTCCATGGTCAGGGGCAGGTCCGGACGTGGCTCAAGGAAGTCTTCGAAGTCGGCCGCCGAGAACACCAGCATTTCGCCGGCGCCGTTGTGGCGCAGGTAGTCGTCGCCCTGGTGCAGGGTCACGCTGCCGGTCCAGTTCTTGAAGTCGCTGAGTTCTTCCTTGGGCTTCTGGGTGAACAGGTTGTAGGCGATGCGCACGGTCAGTTGCTCATCCTTGGCCAACTGTTCGATCACCGCGTAGTCGTCGGGGTAATTCTGGAAACCGCCGCCGGCGTCGATGGCACTGGTGAGGCCCAGGCGGTTGAGTTCGCGCATGAACTGGCGGGTGGAGTTCACCTGGTATTCCAGGGGCAGTTTCGGGCCCTTGGCCAGGGTCGCGTAGAGAATCATCGCGTTGGGCCGCGCCACCAGCATGCCGGTGGGGTTGCCGTTGCTGTCGCGCACGATCTCGCCGCCGGGCGGGTTCGGTGTGTCCTTGGTGTAGCCGGCCACCCGCAGGGCTGCGCGGTTGAGCAAGGCGCGGTCATACAGGTGCAGCACGAACACCGGCGTGTCGGGGGCGGCCTGGTTGAGTTCGTCGAGGGTGGGCATGCGTTTTTCGGCGAACTGGAATTCGTTCCAGCCGCCCACCACCCGCACCCACTGCGGCGTGGGCGTGCGGTCGGCCTGGTCCTTGAGCATGCGCAGGGCATCGGCCAGGGACGGCACGCCTTCCCAGCGCAGTTCGAGGTTGTAGTTCAGGCCGCCACGGATCAGGTGCAGGTGCGAGTCGTTGAGGCCGGGGATCACGGTGCGGCCCTTGAGGTCGATGACCTGGGTGCCGCTGCCGCGCAAGGCCAGGGCTTCGCCGTCGGTGCCTACCGCGACGAAGCGCCCCTGGTGGATGGCGACTGCCGTGGCGCTAGGGTTTTCACGGTCCACGGTGTGGAACTGGCCATTGAACAGAATCAGATCGGCGTTCATAGGGTTTCCTTTACAGAGGCTTCAAGCCAGGGCGCGAACAGGCGTGTGGCAGCCGGCATCAGCAGGTAAACCACCAGTACAACGATGGTCAGGGTGACCAGGAAGGTGGCGACGATGTAGTTGGACAGGAACGGATGCAGCCTCAGGACCGGGCCCCAGATGATCGGCACCAGCAAGGTCAGCGGCAGGATCACCAGCAGCGTGACCACCGCCTGCTTCCAGCGCGGCGGTTTGGCGGCGTTATCGGCCAGGGGCGAAAACCAGAACTCGTTGACCGCGCCGATCTCGGTCTGGTCGCCGTCGGCCAGCATTGGCGTGGCTTCGTTGATCAGCGCCTGGCGTTGGGGTGAGTCCAGCCAGCGCTCCAGGTCGTCGGTGGAGCGGTAGCGCAGCACACAAGTGAACAGCGCGAGGCCGCCCTGCTTGCTGCGTACCACGTCGACGCCCAGGTGGCCCGGGCGTTCACCGGCGATGCGCACGATGCGCCGCAGCCAGGCTTCGTAGTCGGCTTCAAGGCCGGGTTTGATGCGGTGCTTGACCACCAGGGTGACCACCTCGTCCGGGCCGCCTTGCCGCGCTGCTGAGTCCATCGTGCTCCTCCCGTAAATACCTAAGCGATGACCGCAGTGTGGGGTCAGGTGCCACGGAAAAATTGGATGTACGTGCTCTGTTACAACGCCCGGGACATGTGTTCGCCAATTCGCGAGCGCAACCAGCGTTCCGCCGGGTCATTGTCGTGCACCCCGCTCCACACCATCGACAGCTCTGCCGCATCGATGGCAAACGGTGGGTCCTCGGCCCGCAACCCGCAGCCTTCGATCAGCGCGCACGCGGCATAATCGGGCACCGTCGCGATCATCTCGCTGCCGGCCAGCAGCGCCCGCAACCCACTGAATTGCGGCACCGCCAACACCACCCGTCGCGCCCGGCCGATGCGCGCGAGGTCCAGGTCGATGTTGCCGCTCAAGTCACCGGAAAACGAAACCATGGCATGGGGCCGTGAACAGTAGTCATCCAGGGTCAACGGCTCGGGCCGGTCGTCCCCCCGCAGGACCTTGCACGGAATATCCCGCAGCTTCTTGCGCTTGGCATTGGCCGGCAGCTCGGTGGTGTAGCTGACCCCCACGGAAATCTCGCCACTGGCCAACAACGCCGACATCAACAAGTAGTTTGCCCGCCGCACCACCACGATGATCCCCGGTGCCTCTTCGCGCAGCTGGCTGAGCAACGGCGGAAACAAGCCGAACTCGGCGTCATCCGACAGCCCGATGCGAAACACGGCACAGCTGGTGGACGGGTCGAAGTCCTTTGCACGGCTGACCGCGCCGGAGATGGTGTCCATGGCCGGTTGCAACTCCTTGAGGATCGCCACTGCCCGTGGCGTCGGCTCCATGCCGCGCCCATTGCGCAGCAGCAGCGGGTCATCGAACAGGTCGCGCAACCGGCCCAGGGCCGCACTCACTGCCGGCTGGCCCATGAACAGCTTTTCGGCCACCCGGGTCAGGTTCTTTTCGAACATCAGGGCCTCGAAAATCACCAGCAGGTTCATGTCGACACGGCGCAAGTCGTTGCGATTCATAGGGTTTCCCGGGAGGTGAGGACCTCGTCAGCTAACCACGTTCAAGGCGTGTGCAATTGCATGCCTGTGCTGTCTTTTTTCCGCAGTCACCTGGCGAAATTAACAACGATTAACTCGCCAGCCAGACAGCCCGGCGCCAAGAATACGGCCGTCTACACTGGACTTTCACTCACCGGGAACGCTCCCATCGACCGCGGAATCTGTCATGGCCCGACTTGAGCAAATCGCACCTGACCGGCACGCGCACTCCCCCGCCACCGGCGGCCTGTGTACCCGCCGGGAACGCATGGTCAAACAGCTGATCCTGGCGAATCTTGGGGAAAGCCTGGAGGTCACCGAGCTGGCCCGCGCCTGCGCCCTGTCCCGCAGCCACTTCTCTCGCGCCTTTAAATGCACCACGGGCCTCTCTCCCCAGGAATGGATTCGGCAACAACGTATCCAGCGGGCCAAGGAATTGATCATCAGCTCTGGGTTGAGCCTGACCCAAATCAGCCAGGAGTGCGGTTTTTGCGACCAGGCGCACTTCTGCCACATTTTCAGCCGCAGCGAAGGCGTGAACCCGATGACCTGGCGAAACCACCAACTGCGCGTGGTCGCCGCCTAGTGGTGATTGCACCCCGGCACAAACCTCTGGAATATGCACCACAGACCCCGCGCCAGAGACCGCGCATGAGCAACCCCAGCGACCAGGCCATGCATTTCGGCCCCTACCGGATCCACCCGCGCCAGCGCGTGGTGCTGGAGGGTGGCCGGCCGTTGCGCCTGGGCCGCAGGGCGGTGGATATCCTGCTGATTTTGCTGGAGCACGCCGGCCAGGTGGTGAGCAAGCAGGAGCTGATCGCCCGGGTCTGGCCCAAGACCGTGGTGGAGGATGGCAACCTGCGGGTGCACATGGCGGCCCTGCGCAAGGCCCTGGGCGACGGCCAGGCCGGGCAGCGCTATATCGTCACCGTGGCACAGCGTGGCTACAGTTTTGTGGCACCCCTGAGTGTCGAGCCCACTGCATTGGAAGGCCACAGCCCAGCGGCCCATCCAGGGCACAACCTGCCGCTGCGCCGCACCCGGATGCTCGGGCGCCAGGCCCTGATCGAAAGCCTGGTGCAACAGTTGCCGCAACACCGCTTCATCACCCTCACGGGTGCCGGCGGTATCGGCAAGACCACCGTCGCCTTGCGGGTGGCCGAACTGCTGATCGGACGGTACCGCGACGGCATCCGCCTGCTGGACCTGGCGCCCCTGAGCCAACCCTCGATGATCGTGCCCAACCTGGCCGCCCTGCTGGAGCTGACGCCACCCAGTCACGAGCCCTTGTGCGGCCTCGCCGGCCTGCTGCGTGAGCGGCAAATGTTGCTGGTGATCGACAACTGCGAGCACCTGCTCGACGACATTGCGCTGATCAGCGAAACCCTGCTGCGCAATGCCCCGCAGTTGCACATCCTGGCCACCAGCCGCGAAGCGCTGCGCGCCGAAGGTGAGTTCGTGCAACGCCTGGAGCCTTTGGCGTGCCCGCCGGCCACTGGCGATCGCGCCGAAGCCATGGCGTACCCGGCGCTGCAATTGCTGGTGGAGCGGGCGCTGTCGCGCTGGGACGGCTTTGAACTGAGTGACGCCGACCTGCCCCTGGCGATTGATATCTGCCGGCGCCTGGACGGCATTCCCTTGGCGATCGAACTGGTGGCGGCGCAAATCGAGCGCTTTGGCCTGAAGGGTCTGCTGGTGCAGATGGAGGATAATTTCCGCCTGTTGACCCGCGGCCGGCGCAGCGCCCTGCCCCGGCACCAGACCCTGCGCGCCACCCTGGAGTGGAGCTTCGATCTGCTGACCACCTGCGAACAGGTGTGCCTGCGCCGCCTGGCAGTGTTCCGGGGAGGCTTCACCCTGGAGTCGGCGGCGGCGGTGATCGCAGCTGAGCACATTGAACCGACGCAGGTGCTGGGTTCGATCACGCAGTTGGTGGCCAAGTCCCTGCTCACCGTTGAGGTGGGCGATGAAGAGGTGGCTTATCGGCTGCTGGACATCACCCGCACCTATGCCCTGGAGAAACTCAGTGCCGCCTGCGAGCTGGAGGCCAGCCGTGAGCGACACGCCGCCCGATGCCTGACCCTGATGAATCAGGCGCAAGCCGACTGGGAACGAGTGCCCACCCAGCAATGGCTGGACCGCTATGCAGCGTGCCGCGAAGATGTGCGGGCGGCCCTCGACTGGGGGTTGAGCCAGGCCGGCGCGCCGCTGCTGGCCATCCGCTTGACGGTCAGCGCGATGCCGCTGTGGCAGGAACTGTCGCTGCTCACCGAACATGGTTTGTATGTGGGCAAGGCCCTGGCGTTGCTTCAACAGTCGGCTGCACCCTGCGCGCACTTGCACCTGCAACTGCAATTGGCCCTGGGCAGCTTTTCCTATCACACCCAGGGCGCAACCCCGCAGACCATCAACGCCTTTGAGCAGGCACGGCAACTGGCTGAAGGCAGCCGCGATCTCGCCGGCCAGCTCAGGGCCGTGTCCGGCCATATGGCAGTCAACCTGTGCAACGGCAATTACCGCCAGGCCCTGCGCCAAAGCCTGCATTTTGACCGCCTGGACCCCGACGCCCTACCGCTGCTGGACTTGAGCGCACAACGCCTGCGGGTACTGGCGCAACATTTCGCCGGCAACCAGGCGCTGGCGCGGCACAACGCCGAACAGGTGATGCAACGCATGGCCCACAGCGGCCATCTCAATCGGTTTACCCATGGATTTGGCGTGCAATACGACCAGAGCGTGGCGTCGCTGACGGTGCTGGCGCGCATCCTCTGGCTCCAGGGTTTCCCGGAACGCGCCTGGCGCACTGCGCGCCAGGCGCTGGAGCTGGCGCTGCAAATCAATCACGGCACCTCGATCTGCTACACGCTGGCCCTCGCGGGTGTGGTCATTGCCCACTACAACGGCGACGACGGGGCCGCAAGATCAATGCTGGAGCTGTTAGTGCAGCAGGCTCGAAAACACTCGGTGCTGCTGTTCGACACCTGGGCCAGGCATTACGCGTGGGCACTGGACGGCGTGGTGCACCAGGACGCCACCCCGGGCCTGGGCCTGATCAGGGACATCGTGGTGACCCTGCACACCCGGGAGGTGGATGAGGCCTGCTTCGAACGCGCCCGCCAGGGTGCTGCGGGCTGGTGCACCGCAGAGATCCTGCGGGCGCGGGCCGAGTCCCTGCTGCGCCAGGCTGCCCCCTCCACAACGCAGGCGGCGGAAAGCCTGTTGCTGGAGGCGCTGGGGCTGGCTCATCAGCAGGGAGCCTTGGCCTGGGAACTGCGCAGCGCTATGTCACTGGCCCGGTTATGGCAGCGCGAGGGCCGATACGCCGCCGCGCGCGACCTGTTGCAAAGCGTCCATGGGCGCTTTACCGAAGGGTTTTCCACACCGGACCTAGTGAGCGTGCGCGGCCTGCTCGACGAACTGCACCACAAACTGCCGGCCTGAAAACGGCCCAAGGTAATGCCCGTAGCCCTGCTGCAACAGGGCCACCTGGTCGGGGTCACCCAGGCGGGCCAACGCGTAGGCGCGTACGCTGTTGAGCAGGCGATAACGCCGGGGGCCGGGGCCAGGTTCGACGGTCAGCAGCGAGGTGGCTACCAACCGTGCCAGCAGATAAGGCAAGTCGGCGTGTTCCAGTTCCGTGCCGGCAATCAGCGCGCCCAGTGTCGGCACAGTCACTGCCATCTTGAACAAGCCCAATTGGAGAAACAGCCAGCGCTCCGGCAGGCTCAAGCGCTCGTAGGTCCAGTCCAGTGCCGCGCTCATGGATTGATGACGCCCAACGGCCGTGCGCCGCCCGCGGGTCAGCACCAGCAAGCCATTCGCCAACTGCACTTGCAGGCCCTTGATGCCCAGGGCATCGACCTGGGCCGCCGCCAGTTCCAGGGCCAGCGGGATACCGTCGAGACGCCGGCAGATATCCCGCAGGGGCGCAAGGTCTTGGCTGCGCAAGCCAAAGCCCTGCTGGCAAGCCTGGGCCCGGCTGACAAATAGCTGCACCGCAGGATAAGCCAGCGCATCGTCGACGTCGGCCAATGCGGACAACGGCGGCAGTGCCAGCGCCGGCACCCGCTGAACCCACTCGCCGGGAATGTGCAAGGCTTCGCGACTGCTCAGCAACAGCGTCACCCCGGGCGCCATTTCCCGTAGCGCGAACACCAGGTTGCGACACGCGGCCAATGCCTGTTCACACCCATCAAGGACCAACAGCAATTGCCGCGACGCCAGTTGCCGGCAAAAACCTTGCAACGTGCCACCCGGTTCAACGGCGATCCCGAGTACCTTGGCCAGTTCACCGACCACACCCGATAGCTGGCGGATACCGGCCAACTCCACCCGCCACACACCGTCGCGATAACGCGCCAGCACCTGCTCGGCCAGGTGCAGGGCCAGGGTAGTTTTACCGACGCCCGCGCACCCGGTGAGCGTCATCAGCGATTGCCCCGGCAAACGTCGTGCAAGGGCATGCGCCAGCGGATCCAGGCCAAACACCGGGACAAGACGAGCCGGCAGGTTATGTTCAGGCAAAGGCTGCGCAGGTTCCGCGCGCAGCGGCTGCGTCGCGACAAAACAATAGCCGCGCTGCGGCAGGTTGATGATATAGCGCCGCCCGCCCTCGCCATCGGCCAGGGCACGGCGCAAGGCCGCGATGTGCACCCGCAGGTTGTTCTCCTCCACCACGCTGCACGGCCACACCCGGGCGATCAGCGTCGCCTTGCTGACAAACTCCCCGGCCTGTTCCACCAGCACCGCGAGAATGTCCAGGGCGCGCCCACCCAACGGCAGCGGCCTGCCCTCTTCGCACACCAGGCGCTGCTGGGGATAGAAGGTGAAGGGGCCGAAGCGCACTGCGCATTCCGGTTCAATCGTATGAAGGCTGTTCATGCTCGTCAAAGCGCTGAAACACCCGGCCTTGGGCGTCTGCGCATCCTTTTCCATGGGACTGACAGCTATCTTGCCAGCTACCGGTGACAGGACAATGCTGGCACAGGGATCCACACGGACATTCAGGTGCGCCAGACGGACATCAGCTGAATTGCTGGCGGTATTGAGTCGGGTTCAAGCCGAGTTTTTCACTGAACAGAAAACGCATGTGTCGCACGCTGCCAAAGCCTGCGTGAAACGCGACGGTCTTGAGCGGCAGGTCGCTGCTCTCCAGCAAGAGCCGGGCGCGATCGATGCGCGCACCTTGCAGGAAGGCCATCGGGGTCATCTGCACTTCCTTGGCGAACACCCGTGCAAAGTGCCGTGTACTCATGCCCGCCAGTTGCGCCATGGACTCGATGGTAAAGGCCTGGTCCAGCCGCTCCAGCACGTAGGTCTGCACCCGGGTAATCGCAGTTTCCTGCGGGGCCACCGCAGCGGTCATCGGGCTGAACTGAGCCTGGCCGCCCTGGCGCTTCATGACCACCAGCAACACCTTGGCCACATCGACCGCCACTTGCTTGCCGTGGTCCTGGGCGACGATGGACAGCGCCAGGTCAATGCCCGCCGTCACGCCGCCCGAGGTGATGAGTCGGCCGTCCTGCAAGTAGATGCGGTCGGTCTCGACGATGGCCTTGGGAAAGGCCTTGATCAGCCGCTCGGTGTAATGCCAATGGGTGGTCACGCGCTGGCCGTCCAGCAAGCCCGCGTACCCCAGTACGAAGGCGCCGGTGCAGATGGAGCCGAACCGCCCGGCGCGGGGCGCGGCCGCCTTGAGCCACGGCAACAAGGCCGGGTGGCATTCGTTGTAGGCACCGGGGCCGCCGGGCACCAGTAGCAAGTCATACGCCTCGTGGGCCTGGTCCAGTGGCAGGTCGGGGTGCACCACCACGCCATTGGAGGCCCGCAACGGCCCGGGCTCGGTCCCGAGGGTCAGGATCTGATAGTGGGCGGACGGTTCCAGGTAGCGATTGGCAATGGAGAACACTTCCAGCGGCCCGGCCATGTCGAGCAGGAGGAAGTCGGGAAACAGCGCCATGGCCACGGTTTTCATTGTAGGGAATTGTCCATTCAGGGAGATGAATCCACGCATTATGGCATGCCATCAACTGTCAACTGATACAGGACAGTCATTCCGATTCCAGCTTATTAATCAACCTATCGTTAACCAGTAACCTTCTCCTCACACCGAAGCCCTGCATCTCGCAGCCAGCTTCCCTTGAGGAGAACACCCCATGCTGACCCTTCGCAAAGCCTCGGAACGCGGCGCCGCCAATCACGGTTGGTTGAAGTCGTTTCACACCTTCTCGTTCGCCAACTACTGGAATCCCAAGGAGCAAGGTTTTTCCGACCTGCTGGTGATCAACGATGACCGGGTTGCCGCCGGCAAGGGCTTCGGCCAGCACCCGCACCGCGACATGGAGATTTTCTCCTATGTGCTCGAAGGCGCCCTGGAACACAAGGACACCCTGGGCACCGGCTCGGTGATTCGCCCAGGCGACGTGCAACTGATGAGCGCCGGCAGCGGCGTGGCCCACAGCGAGTTCAACCATAGCCACACCCAGGGCGTGCACTTCCTGCAAATCTGGATCGTGCCGAATGTGGCCGGCGCCGAACCGCGCTATCAGCAGGAGCACTTCACCGAAGCGCAAAAACGCGGCCGGTTGCAGTTGATCATTTCGCCGGAAGGCACCGATGGCGCCCTTGGCGTACGCCAGGATGCACGGGTGTATGCCGGGCTGTTCGACGGCTTTGAAACCGCGAGCCTCACCCTGGCCCCGGAGCGCTATGCCTACATCCATGTGGCGCGGGGCAGCGTTGAAGTCAACGGCCAGCGCTTGCACGAAGGCGACGGTGCCCGAGTACGCGATGAGCGGGAGATTCACCTGAGCCATGGCGAGAATGCCGAAGTGCTGGTGTTCGACCTGCGCCCTCGGGAACTGCCTGAAATGCCGTGATGGTCGGCGCGATGGCCCGGGGAAACGGGCCATCGCTGGCGTCGATAGTCACCATCAGCGCAATGAAGTTCTCTAAAAAAATCCACCGCGTACCATCACATCCATACCAACCAATGACATCCCGGAGCACACCATCATGAAACGCCAACTCTTGCTTAGCCTCGCTTTCTCGGTACTTGCTGTAAGCGCCTTTACCCAACCTGCCCTCGCTGAAGGCGGCGCGGATCGCCTGATGGACAGCCGCGTGGCTGAGGGTGGTTCGGACCGTTTGCTGGAACGTCGTCTGGCGGAAGGTGGTTCTGATCGGTTGCTGGAACGTCGTGTAGCTGAAGGTGGTGCTGATCGTCTTCAAGAAAACCGCGTGGCTGAAGGTGGTGCTGACCGCCTTCAAGAAAACCGCGTAGCTGAAGGTGGTGCAGAGCGTCTTCAAGGCAACCGTGTAGCCGAAGGTGGTGCAGACCGCCTGATGGAAAACCGCGCATAACCCCAACTGTTTGCGGTTCACCCCCAGCCGGCCTGATCAGCCGGCTTTTTTTCGCCTGCTGTTTACCACTCTTCAACAGCGCCACAAAACCCTGTGGCGAGGGAGCTTGTGTGGCGAGGGAGCTTGCTCCCGCTGGGCTGCGCAGCAGCCCCAATGAATGCACCGCATTTCTTCAGGGAGACCCCATTGGCAGGTTTTAGGGCCGCTTCGCAGCCCAGCGGGAGCAAGCTCCCTCGCCACGCAAGCTCTCTCGCCAACGTAAGTCGCCGTTCGCTGTTAACACAGCTCACGATCCAGCCACACCACCGCCTTGCCAATCTGCTGCCTGGCTTCAATCCGTGCATGCACCTGCTGAACCTGTTCCAGGGTGTAATGCCCTTCGATATCCACCGTCAGCGAACCCTCAAGCATCGCCGAGAACACCGCATTGGCACGCCGTTGCACGGTCGGGCCGTCGGCCATGTGATCATTCAGCCGTGGGCGAGTCAGGAACAGTGATCCAGCCTCCCCCAACTCCATCGGGTCCAGATCAGTGATCGAGCCGGAGACATTGCCGTAATTGACGATCAGCCCCCGCGTGCGGCACGCCTTGAAACTTTCCCGCAACGTGGCCTTGCCCACCGAATCGAACACCACGTCCACACCCTGCCCCTGCGTTGCCTGCAAGACTCGCTCGGAAAACCCGTCGTACGGCCAGGCGTGATCCGCACCACGCTGAAGGGCAATCGCACATTTTTCGGCACTGCTACCGGTGGTGAATACCGTGGCGCCGAGTCGATGGGCCATCTGCACCAGCAACTGGCCGATGCTGCCGGAAGCCGCATGGATCAAGCAGCTGTTGCCCGCCTGCAACCGGGCCACATCTTCAATCAGGTAGTGCGCCGTGCAGCCCTGAAACATCGACGCCGCCGCCTGATCGAAGCCGATCGCATTCGGAATTTGCGCCACCCGCGCCGCAGGCACACTGGCGTATTCAGCGAACGCGCCCCAGGAGATGCACCACGCCACCCGATCGCCCGGCGCCAGATGGCTCACGCCCTCGCCCACTTCCACCACCACACCGGCGCCTTCCATGCCCAGGGTGCACGGCAGGCGCACCGGGTAAGTCACCGATTGGGCGTACTTGCCCTGGCGGGTGTGTACATCCATAAAGTTGATCCCGGCGCAGGCCACCTTGATCAGCACATGGCCGGGCGTCACCCGGGGCTTGGGCATATCCAGACGCAGTTGAACGACCTCAGGGCCGCCGTAGGTTTCAAGGGTGAGGGCTTTCATCGTGGGACAACTCCATTTGCGGTGGGAATGCGCCATGGTAAAAGGCACCACTCTGTACGAGAATTCCCCAATACCTCCCACCCTCCGTGCGGAAATAACCCGATGTTTGATTGGCAGGATCTGTATTTCTTCACCGTACTGGCGCGTACCCGGTCGCTGTCGGCGGCCGCCCGCGAGCTGCAGGTGGAACACGCCACCGTGGGCCGACGCGTCGATGCCTTGGAAAAAGCCCTCGGCGTCAAACTGGTGGACCGCCTGCCCCGCAGCCGGCCACTCACCGAGGAAGGCCTGGCACTGGCGAAACTGGCGGCCGGGATGGGCGAGATGGCCACTGAAGTGATGCGCCTGTCCCGCGTGGCCTCGATCGAGGTGGCCGGCACTGTGCGGGTCAGTTGCCCGCCGTCGATTGCCATCCACTGCATCGCACCCCACGTTGCACGGTTCAGGA
This sequence comes from Pseudomonas sp. BIGb0558, assembly GCF_024807515.1. Lineage (NCBI taxonomy): Bacteria > Pseudomonadati > Pseudomonadota > Gammaproteobacteria > Pseudomonadales > Pseudomonadaceae > Pseudomonas > Pseudomonas sp. BIGb0558. Next base: position 4,748 of record NZ_JANUEW010000050.1, on the reverse strand, counting down.
CGCAGTATCCCAGGCTGAATATCGTGTTGATGTCCTCGACGACCCTCGCCGCCCTGGACAAAGGCGAAGCCGACATTGCCCTGCGTACCGTGCGTCCCGACGAAGAAGCGCTGGTGCGCAGAAAGGTCGGCGCCGTGCGTTTCGGGCTCTATGCCACGCCCGAGTTCAAGCAGTTACCCGCCGAACAGTGGACGTTCATTGCCTATGACGCCACCCGCGACCACCTGCCCCAACAGGCGTGGATGCATCAGGTGCGCGGCAACCGCACGATTGCCTTTGCCGCCAGCGACCTGATTACCCAGCAGATGGCCGCCCGGGCCCAGGTCGGCGCGGTGGTGTTGCCCACGCTGGTGGGTGATCACGACGCGGCATTGGTGCGGCTGGCAACCAATACCGAAGGCCCGGTTCGCGATATCTGGCTGACGGTGTATCCCGACATGCGCCGCTCGCCTTCGGTGAAGGTGGTGATGGAGTTTCTGGTGAGTTGCATCGAAGGCGAGCCGCAGTTGCGGCGCTGAAGCTGATTACTGCGCCGCGTACTGCTCGTCGCTGACCTGCTCCATCCAGTCCACCACCTTGCCATCGAGCATCTCGTTGATCGCGATATGGGTCATGGCGGTGTTGGCCGTGGCGCCATGCCAATGCTTGACGCCGGGGGCAATCCACACGGTGTCGCCGGGGCGAATTGCCCGCACTGGCTGGCCCCATTCCTGAACCTGGCCCAGGCCTGCGGTCACGATCAATGTCTGCCCCAGGGGATGGGTGTGCCAGGCAGTACGTGCGCCCGGTTCAAAGGTGACGAAGGCGCCGGTGACGCGCGCGGCGTCGGTACCCTTGAAAGGTGAGTCGACACGCACTGTGCCGGTGAAATAATCCGCCGGGCCTTTGGCTGAAGGCTGGGAACCGTTGGGCGTAATGGTCAGCATGGGGGACTCCTGTGCCTGTGAGTCGAGTGCCAGTAATGAGAGTGAAAGCGCAGTGGCTGCGAGGCTGGTTTTCATAGCCCGGTCATCCGTTCCAGGGCTTCGGGATAGCGGTCGCCGTGCACGGCGATGTTGGCAGCGGCGACGTCCAGCTCACTGAGTTCTGCCGCGCTGAGGTGCACCTCCACCGCTCCCAGGTTTTCGGTCAGGCGCGAGGTTTTGGTGGTGCCCGGAATCGGTACGATCCAGGGTTTCTGGGCCAGCAACCAGGCCAGTGCGATCTGCGATGGCGTGGCGTGTTTGCGCTGGGCGACCTGGCGCAGCAACTCCACCAACGCCTGGTTGGCCTGCAAGGCTTCAGGCGTGAACCGTGGCAAATTGCTGCGAAAGTCCGAGCTGTCAAAGGTGCTGTGACTGTCGAACTTGCCCGTCAGAAAGCCTTTGCCCAAAGGGCTGTAGGGCACCAGGCCAATGCCGAGTTCCTCCAGCAGTGGCAACACCTCGGCCTCGGGCTTGCGCCACCACAGCGAGTACTCGCTTTGCAACGCGGTCACCGGTTGAACGGCGTGGGCGCGGCGGATGGTCGAGGCGCCGGCTTCAGACAAACCGAAATGCTTGACCTTGCCTTCCTGGATCAAATCCTTCACGGCACCGGCCACCTCTTCGATCGGCACATTCGGGTCAACGCGATGCTGATAAAACAGGTCGATAACATCCGTCTTCAGGCGCTTGAGCGAGGCTTCGGCCACCTGGCGAATATGCTCCGGCCGGCTGTTGAGACCCGACCATTTGCCGTTGCCGGACGGGTCCAGGGCAAAGCCGAACTTGGTGGCGATCACCACCTGCTCACGCAGCGGCGACAGGGCTTCACCCAAAAGTTCTTCATTGATGAACGGGCCATAGACTTCGGCGGTATCGAAGAAGGTCACGCCTTGCTCAACTGCGTTGCGCAGCAAGGCAATCATCTGCTGTTTGTCGGCCGCGGGGCCGTAGCCAAAGCTCATGCCCATGCAACCGAGGCCCAGGGCCGAGACTTCAAGCTGGCTGTTACCGAGTGTGCGTTTAAGCATGGTCGTTCTCCGGATGAAGGGGCTGATTCCAATCTAACAGTTACGGATTGTGATAATTAGACGCTAGAATCCGAAAATACTTATGAGGATGACTCACCAATGCTCAGGGAAAACGCCAATGACCTGCTCGCCTTTCTGGCGGTAGCCCGTGAGCGCAGCTTTACCAAGGCGGCGGCCAAACTCGGGGTTTCCCAATCGGCGCTGAGCCATACCATCCGTGCCCTGGAGGCGCGCCTGGGGCTGCGCCTGCTGACCCGCACAACCCGCAGCGTGTCGCCCACCGAAGCCGGGCAACACTTGATCGACACGGTCGGGCCGCACTTCGATGAAATCCAGGTGGGCCTTGAAGGCCTGAGCCATTTGCGAGACAGGCCATCCGGCACCCTCCGCATCAACGCCATGGACCACGCGCTGGAATTCATCCTGTGGCCGGTGTTGCAACCGTTCCTGGCGCAGTACCCGGATATCTGCGTGGAAGTGTGTTGCGACTACGGCTTTGTCGACATCGCCGCCCACGGTTTTGATGCCGGTGTACGCCTGGGGGAAGACGTGGCCCAGGGCATGATTGCCACGCGCATCAGCCCCGACATGCGCATGCTGGTGGTGGGTTCACCGGCCTACTTTGCCCAGCGCGAGATCCCCCGCACGCCCCGGGACTTGACCGATCACGCCTGCAACAACTTGCGCCTGCCCACCAATGGCGGCCTGTATGTGTGGGAGTTCAACAAAGGTGGGGAAAGCCTGAATGTGCGGGTGTCTGGCCAGGTGACGTTCAATGGCGTGTACCCATTGCTCAAGGCGGCGGTCGACGGCTTCGGCTTGAGCTACATCCCCGCCGACCTGGTGGCGCCTTATCTGGCGGACGGGCGACTGGTGCAGGTGCTGGATGACTGGTGCGCGCCGTTTGCCGGCTTCCATCTGTATTACCCCAGCCGTCGCCAGGCCTCGCCCGCCTTTGCGCTGCTGGTGGAAGCGCTGCGTTATCGCGGCTGAAGAAAATCCGCCAGGGCACCGCCCAGGGCATCGAACACCACGGCAATGCGCTGCACCTTGCGCATGTCCTGGTGCATGGCGATCCACACGTCGACATTGAAATCCACCTGCCCTTGCAGCACGCGCACCAGGCCGTGACGTTGCGCCACCTGGCCTGAACACACGCCAATCCCCAGCCCGGCACGCAGCGCGGCCAACTGGGCGAGGTGATCGTCGGTGCGGATCACCGCATGGGGTGCCGAACAGTCAAAACCGCGCTCACGCAGGAATTCGATCTCCAGCAGATTGCGGTCCGGCCCGATCAGCGGGTAGCCGTGCAATTGCGCCACGGTGTCCGGGGTGCCCTGCTCCGCCAGCAACTCTGGTGCGGCGTACAACCCCACTTGCAGGTCGCCGACCTTGCGCGCGACCACCGTAGCTTCCGTGGGGCGGCGGATGCGCACGGCGACGTCGGCCTCCTGCAGCGCCAGGGCTTGCAGGCGGTTGGACACGCTCAATTCAATGGCCAATTGCGGATGGTCGCGGCGCAGGCTGCGCAACATCGGCGGCAGTACCTCCACCCCCAGCAGCTTGCCGCTGGTAAGCCGCACCGTGCCGCCGGCCAGCGCCGCGTCGGCCGAGGCGGCGCGGTTGAAAGCGTTGGCGGCAACGGCCATCGCTTCGACGTGGCTGATCAGGTCCTTGGCGGTGTCGGTGGGCAGCAGCCCGGCGGGTGAGCGGATAAACAGACTGACCCCGACGCTGAGCTCCAGCGCCTCGATCCGTCGCCGCGCGGTGGCCTGGGCAATCCCCAGCAAACGGGCCGCGCCCGACAGGCTGCCGGTACGCAACACGGCGAGGAAAGCGCGCTGGGTTTCCCATTGAAGTAGAGGGGGGTTCATACATTTCCTGTGAGCCGCTGGGCAGTTTTGGCGGATGTTCTTTGTACGGGGGCTGCGGCATGCTGGCGAGCATACCCGATGGGCGTTTCGCCCTCACTTTGCACAGGATCGTTTTTGATGACACTCACCGGCCAATGCCGCTGCGCCAGCGTGACCTACACCCTCAATACCGACGCGCCACTGGCGGTGTACGCCTGCCATTGCCAGCACTGCCAGACCTGGAGCGGCAGCGCGTTTGCCCTGCATGCGCTGTTGCCGGCGGACACGTTGAAGGTCGAGGGGGCGCTGACGGGATATGGCTATGAGGTTGATGGGCAGCGTTCGGAGCATCAACTGTGCGGGGTGTGCCATACGCGGATCTGCAACACCACGACGGCCGCGCCAGGGTTGGTTGTGCTGCGGGTCGGAACGCTGGATGAGAGCCCGGCCGTGCAGCCGGTGGCGCATATCTGGGTGCGGCACAAGCAGCCGTGGGTGACGCTGGCGGAGGGCGTTCCGACGTGGCTGGAAAGCCCTACCCCCCAGGCGTTTGCACAAGCATTGAGCGCTCCCGTGTAGACCTGACTCACACCAACCCTGTGGCGAGGGAGCTTGCTCCCGCTGGGTTGCGCAGCAACCCCAAAAGCATCTACCGGCTCATCCTGAAGGACCGCAGTGGTCTACAAGGGGGTGCTTCGCACCCCAGCGGGAGCAAGCTCCCTCGCCACATTTGGCTCTGTGGCTATCTTGAGCGTCAGCACTTCGCCGTTGCGCAATTGCCACTCGAAAAAGTCTGGAGCGCTCCCCTGTAGACCTGACTCACACCAACCCTGTGGCGAGGGAGCTTGCTCCCGCTGGGTTGCGCAGCAACCCCAAAAGCATCTACCGGCTCATCCTGAAGG
>NZ_JANUEW010000049.1:0-37344 GCF_024807515.1 Pseudomonas sp. BIGb0558 | reverse complement strand
AGGCACACCGCAGACGCAGCCTCGCCAAGGCTCGACAGCTGCTACGCAATCGCACCTCTGCGGAGCAGCAGTCGTAAAACCTCAGACTTCGGTGTATCAGGCACACCGCAGACGCAGCCTCGCCAAGGCTCGACAGCTGCTACGCAATCGCACCTCTGCGGTCAGTCGTGCTGTACCCGGGCGCGCTTGAGCAGTTTGCGGCAGCGCTCGGACAGGTGCAGCACCCGCAGGTGCTTGCCAGCCTTGGTATAGCGCTCCCGCAGGGTCATCAGCGCGGCAATCGCCGAGTAATCGACAAAGCTCAAGTGACGGCAATCCAGCGTCACCTGGGCCGGGTCGTTGGCCGGGTCGAACCGGTTGAGAAACGGCGTGGTCGAGGCAAAGAACAGCGTGCCGTGCACCCGATAGAGTTTGCTGCCGTCCGGCTCCATATGCTCATCGGCATACAACTCACGCGCTTGCTGCCAGGCAAAGTTCAGCGCCGCAATCACAATCCCGCACAGCACCGCCGTCGCCAGGTCGGTGAACACGGTAATCACCGTCACCGCCATGATCACCAGCACGTCGTTGAGCGGCACCTTGTTGATCACCCGCAACGAAGCCCAGGCAAACGTCTGCTGGGACACCACGAACATCACCCCCACCAACGCCGCCAGCGGAATGCGCTCGATCAGCGGTGACAGAAACAGAATGAACAGCAGGATCATCACCCCGGCAAATACCCCGGAGAAACGCCCACGCCCGCCGGAGCTGAGGTTGATCACGGTTTGCCCGATCATCGCGCAACCGCCCATGCCGCCGAACAGGCCCGAGACCATATTCGCCGCACCCAGGGCCACGCTTTCGCGGTCCGGGTAGCCACGGGTTTCGGTGATTTCGTCGGTGAGGTTGAGGGTCAGCAGGGTTTCCAGCAGGCCGACCATGGCCATCAGGATCGCGTAGGGCGCGATGATGTGCAGGGTTTCCAGGGTCCAGGGAATCTGCGGCAACGCAAAGCTCGGCAGGCCGCCGGCAATGTGGGCCATGTCGCCCAGGGTGCGGGTTGGCAGGCCCAGCAGGTACACCGCCAAACCGACGCCGAGGATCGCCACCAGGGCCGGCGGTACGGCGCGGGTCAGGCGCGGCAGCAGGTAGACAATGGCCATGGTTGCCGCGACCAGCCCGGTCATCACATACAGCGGCGTGCCGCTGAGCCAGCTGTCACCGCTCTTGAAGTGTTCCAGTTGCGCCAGGGCAATGATGATCGCCAGGCCGTTGACGAACCCGAGCATCACCGGGTGCGGCACCATGCGCACCAGCTTGCCCAGGCGTAACAGGCCGAAAGCGACCATGATCAACCCGCCCAGCAGCACCGTGGCCAGCAGGTACTGCACGCCGTGTTGCACAACCAGCGCGACGATCACCACCGCCATCGAACCGGCGGCACCGGAGACCATGCCGGGCCGGCCGCCGAACAGCGCGGTGAGGGTGCAGATGATGAATGCGCCGTAGAGGCCCATCAGCGGGTTGAGGTGAGCCACCAGGGCAAAGGCGATGCATTCGGGCAGCAAGGCAAAAGACGTGGTGAGTCCGGCCAGGGCGTCGGCGCGCAGACGGATGAGGTTCATTGAAGTACCGGGGAGTTGCGGGGATAAGGCTGGGGATGGTACGGAATTGGGCGCTGCGGAGCCAGCGATTGTGGCCAATTCCGTGGCGAGGGAGCTTGCTCCCGCTGGGCTGCGAAGCAGCCCTAAAAAGAACACTGCGGTGTTTCAGTTCAATTTTGACAACCGGTTTGGGACTGCTGCGCAGTCCAGCGGGAGCAAGCTCCCTCGCCACAAAAAACAGGGACCACGCAGCCTGGCATCAAACCATCTCGTTGCGAATCCACTCGACTACGGAGGTCCGCTTCGGCGCCCACCCCAGCAATTCCCGCGCATGCTTGCCACGCACCCGGCTGTTGGAGCCCAAGCCATAATTGGCCATCTCATAACCCCACTCGGCCTCGGCATCCGCCAATGGCCAATCCTGGGGCTTGCCCAGCTTCAGCGCTTCGGCAATCGCGGTGGTCATGTCGACAAACGCCGCTTCGCCACTCTCCACAAAGTAGAAAGTACCCGGCACATTCTTTTCCAGCGCCAGCAGGTACAACGCAACCACGTCTTCAATGTGCACGTTGGACCAGATGTTCTGGCCAGTGCCCACATGACGCACTACACCACTCTTGCGCGCCTGCTTGAGCAAGCGCGGCAATTGCACGCTGTCACGCTTCACGCCCAGGCTGTGGCCGTAGATCAGGGTGTTGCAGATCACTGCCGAGTTCACGCCGTCTTTGGCGGCAGCCAGGATCAGATTGTCGATAGCCACGCGGGCAGCCTTGTCGACGGTCGGCTCCGGCAGGTTGTCTTCGAAGTAGATGACATCGCTCGACTTACCGCCCGACGCATCACCGACGATGCTCGAACCGCTGGTGTGCAGGAAGGTTTTGTTGGAACCGCGCAGCGCGGCCAGCAAGGTTTCGACGGCGCCGCGATGGTCGCTGCTGGCGGCGTTGATCACGGCATCAGCCTTCTTCGCTTGCTCGGTCAGCAGCGCACTGTCATCCAGCGTGCCGATTACCGGGGTGATGCCCAGTGCGGTCATTTCTTCAGCCTGCTCGGCACTGCGCACCAAACCGGTAACTTTGTGGCCGGCATTGACCAGGCCAGTGGCGATGGAACCGCCGATAAAACCGGCAGCGCCGGTAATGAATACGTTCATGGAGGTGTCTCCCTGCGTGAGTAATTGATGGACTCAGTATTGCGGACCTATCCGTGCGGAATAAGTCCGTATTGACCAATTCAATCTTGCGCTGGGGTCACGAATCAGCTGGCGTAGCTGGCCAGCTTGCCCTGGATAAAGTCCAGGAAGCACTGGATGCGCAAGGCCAATTGCGAGTTGCGGTAGTACACCGCGTTGATCGGCTGGCGATAGCCGCTGTTGAACTCCGCCAGCACCGGTATCAGGCGCCCGGTCTTGATGTCCTGGGCGGTCATGAAGTCCGACAGACAGGTGATGCCCTGCCCTTCCAGCGCCAGCTGGCGCAAGGTTTCACCGCTGGAAGCGGCAACGCCCGGCTGGATCTGCCAGCGATCCCCGTGCACATGGCGCAGCGGCCAGTGGTTGAGGGTTTCGGTCTGGGTGAAGCCGAGCAAGGTGTGTTCGGCGAGTTCGGCAACGGTGCCGGGCGTGCCGTGCTGTTTCAGGTACGCCGGGCTGGCGAGGATATGCAGCGGGCTGCAACCCAGGGAGCGGGCGTGCAGGGTCGAGTCCGCCAGGGCGCCGATGCGGATCGCGATGTCGGTGCTCTGCTCCAGCAGGTCGATGATCAGGTCGTTGCTGTTCAGCTCCAGCTGGATGTCCGGGTACAGGCCACGAAACTCGGCGATGTACGGCACGATCGCGTGCAGCATGAACGGCGACGCCGCGTTGATCCGCAAGCGCCCCGACGGGGTTTGCTGGCGCGACGACAGGCGCTCTTCCAGGTCGTCCATCTGTTCGAGGATCACCTTGGCCCGCTCGAAGAAGTACTTGCCCTCCTCGGTCAGGTCCATGCGCCGGGTGGTGCGGTTGATCAGGGTGGTGTCGAGCTTGGCTTCCAGGCGCGACAGGGTGCGGCTGACCGCTGACGGCGTCTGCCCGACCTGTTCGGCTGCGGCGGAAATCGACCCGCATTCAATCACGCAGACGAAGATCTGTAGCTCATCGGATCGGGCTTTCAACGTGAATCCTCTTTATAGCGGCTGCACGGATACTAGCCGCATTACAGACTCAGGTTAAACACCTGGGCCAGATGCTGCTCATAACGCGCCACGTCGGCTTCGATGGCCGGGCGCTTCATCACGTCCACGCACAGGAAGGTCGGCAGGCCGGTCATGCCGAGGAATTCGTTGGCCTTGTGAAACGGGAAGTAGACCGCGTCCACGCCCTTGGCTTCGAAGAAGTCGGTAGGGTCGTCGAAGGCTTGCTGCGGGGCGTTCCAGGTCAGGGACAGCATGTATTGCTTGCCCTGGACCAGGCCGCCGCTGCCGTATTTCTGCGAAGAGTCGGAACGGGTGCGGCCGTCGCTGGCGTACAGGCTGCCGTGACCTTCGGTGAAGACTTCGTCGATGTACTTCTTGACGATCCATGGGGCGCCCATCCACCAGCCGGGCATCTGGTAGATGATCACGTCGGCCCAGAGGAACTTGGCGACTTCTTCGGCCACGTCGTAGCCGGCGTCGATGTGGGTTTCCTTGACGTCGACGCCGCCACGGTCGAGCACGGCCAGGGCGGCTTCATGCAGGGTGCTGTTGTAGCGACCGTCGGAGTGGGCGAATTTTTTACCACCGTTGAGCAGCAGAACTTTTTTCATGCAGGTGCCTAAAGATTAAAAATGTCTGAAGGCAGGGTAACGGGGTCGGCGCTTTGGAATAAGCGTCGGGCAGGCAAAATACATTTGATCAAATCGCACGAATCAATAACGCATTCTTAACCACTTATCAGCAGATGCCCACCCAGCGCAGCCATGCCGATAAAGAACACGCGCTTGAACAACACGGCACTGATGCGTTGGCGCAGGGCCTGGCCCAGCCACATCCCAAGCAGCGCCGGAACCAGCGCCAGTAGCGAGGCATTCAACTCGCCACCGCCCAGGCTGCCGCGCCAGAACAAACCGGCGGCCAGAGCCAGGGTCGAGACGGTGAACGACAAGCCCAGCGCCTGCACCAGTTGGTCGCGGTTCAAGCCCAAGGCTTGCAGATACGGCACCGCCGGAATCACGAATACGCCAGTGGCCGAGGTGATGACCCCGGTCAGCACGCCGCACAACGGCCCTAGCCAGCGCTCGGTACCCGGGCTGACCTTGAACGTCGGCAGCAGCAACCCGCTCAAGGCATACACCAGCAACGCCCCGCCCAACGCCCGCACCACCCAATGCCCGCCGTCCATACCGAGCCACAACGAGCCCAGCCCGGTGCCGAGGAAAATCAGCAGGAGCATTGGCCACAGGCGCTTGATCAAGGCGCTCAGGTGACCGCCGAACGCCAGTTGCCAGAGGTTGGTGACGGTGGACGGGATGATCAGCAACGCCGCAGCCTGCGCCGGCAGCATAGCCAGGCCGAGCATGCCCATGGCGACGGTGGGCAGGCCCAGGCCGATCACGCCCTTGACGGTACCGGCCAGCATAAACGTGCCGATCACCAGTAATGTCAGAGCCGGGCCGAGGTTTTGGTAGAACGCGAGTAAAGTATTCATGGGTTGATTTTGCGGGTTTGGGTGATGTCTGAAAATTCGCCATATACTGAGGCAGCCTCTTGTTTTGCGTGAGGCTGATGACGCCATCGCAGGCAAGCCAGCTCCCACAGTGGATCGCATTCCAACTGTGGGAGCTGGCTTGCCTGCGATGAGGCCGGCCCATTCACCCGGAACCTGCAGCCCATGCACTTTGACCTGATCGACCTGCGCCTCTACCTGCACATCCTCGACACCGGCAATATCACCGCCGGCGCCAGCCGCAGCCATTTGTCCCTGGCAGCCGCCAGCGCGCGGATTCGGGCGATGGAAGCTTCACTGGGCATCGAATTCCTGCAGCGTGGCCGCCGAGGCGTCACCCCAACCCCGGCAGGCAAAGCCCTGGCCCGTCACGCCCGCCTGCTGTTGCAGCAAGCCGAACACCTGCAGCAAGACCTCGCCGAATACGCCAACGGCGTCAAAGGCCAGGTGCGCCTGCTGTGCAACACCACTGCCCTGAGCGAATACCTGCCGGAACTGCTGGCGGATTTTCTGCACGAGCACCCCAACCTAGACATCGACCTGCAGGAACTGCCGAGCCTGCGCATCACCCAAGCCTTGCGCCAGGGCACAGCAGACCTGGGAATTATTTCCGATGCGGTGGACACCCACGGCCTGCAAACCCTGCCCTTTCGCGACGACCCGCTGGTGCTGATCATGCCGCTGGATCATCCCTTGGCCGAACGCACCGTGAGTTTCATCGACAGCTTGCAGCACGACTATGTGGGCCTGGCCGCCGGCAGCGCGCTGGCGGTGTACCTGGAAGAACAAGCGCTGCACGCCGGCTTTCGCTTGCAGACACGCATTCGCGCGGACGGCTTTGACGGGTTGATTCGCATGGTCGCCCGGGGCGCCGGGCTGGGGATCGTGCCTCAGGCGGCGCTGGAACGCTGGCCGCTGGAGCGGCGCTTCAAGGCCCAACCCCTTACCGAGGAGTGGGCCTGTCGCAAGCTGCTGTTATGTGCCCGCGAGTTCGAGCAATTGCCGGGTTACGCCACCCAACTGCTAAACGCCCTCTCCCCCTGTAGGAGCGAGCTTGCTCGCGAAGAACGTCAACTATAACGCGGGCTTTCTGATTTAACCCGGCGCCCTCGGGTTTTTCGCGAGCAAGCTCGCTCCTACAGGGTTTTGGCGGCCCTTGCGGAAAAACACGTAATACACCAGCGACAGAATCAGCAGGAACGGCACCCCGAACACCAGCGTCATCTTGAACGCGTCGGTGAAGAATGTGGTGATCATCACCGCCCCCATCAGCACCAGGCCCAGCAGGGTGCTGTAGGGAAACAGCGCCAGCTGGAACGACAACTTCGCCCCGCCGTGACGCTTGCGATAGCGGCGGAAAAACAGGTGCGTGAGGAAGATCATGAACCATGTGAAGATCGCGCCAAACATCGAGATCGCCATCATCAGGGTGAACGAGCTTTCCGGGTACACCACATTCAGCAGCGTCGCCAGGGCGATGCCCGAGCTGGACAGCAGCAAGGCGTTCAGCGGGATCCCGCTCTTGCTCAAGGCGCCCATCGACTTGGGCGCAAACCCGGCGCGGGACAGGCTGAACATCATGCGGGTGGTGATATAGAGCTGGCTGTTCATCGCCGACAAGGCCGCGATCAGGATCACAAAATTCATCACCCCCGTGGCGCCGGGAATCCCGATGGTCTGCATCACCGTGACGAACGGGCTCTGAGCATGCCCGGCCTGGTTCCACGGCACGATGGCGAGCATCAGCGCCAGGGTCAGCAGGTAGAACACCACCAGCCGTACGATGGTTGCGCGGAAGGCTTTTTTCACCGCCTGCTCCGGGTCGGCTGCTTCGCCGGCGGCCACCGCGATCATCTCCACGCTCAGGTAGCTGAAGATCGAGACAATCACCGCGATCCACATGCCGCTCAACCCGTTCGGGAAAAAGCCGCCGTGGGCGGTGTAATTCTGCACGCCGTAATCCGGATTGCCGGAGCCGAACACCACATACACCGCGAGGATGATGAAGCCGACAATGGCGCTGATCTTGATCGTGGAGAACCAGTATTCGAAGTTGCCGAAGGTCTTGACGCTGATGGCGTTGAGCACGATCAACACGCTGGAAAACGAGACGATCCACACCCACTCCGGCACGTTGGCGAACCAGTACTTCATGTACATCGCCACTGCCGTGACCTCGGCACCCACCGCCAGCACAATCGCCGCCCAGTAGGCATAGCGCACCAGGAAACCGGCCAGCGGGCTTACGTAGAACTCGGCATACGCGCCGAAGGAGCCCGAGGTGGAATGCGCCACGGTCATCTCCGCCAGGCAGCCCATCAACAGCAAGGTGATCAGCGCGCCGATGGCATAGCTGACCAGCACGCTGGGCCCGGCATAGCCGATGGCGTAGGCGCTGCCCATGAACAGCCCGGTGCCAATGGCGCCACCGATGGCGATCATGCTCATCTGGCCGGAAGTGAGCTGGCGCCGCAGGCCCAACTCGCGATTGGTTATTTCGGCAAAGCCTTGGTCTGGCGTGGTCACGTGGCGTGCCCCTTTATTATTGTGATTGCACACGATGTTGATGCCCCTTGTAGGAGCCCGGCTTGCCGGCGATGGCGATCTTACGGACGCCATCGCCGGCAAGCCGGGCTCCTACAAGGGTTTTGTGTTGTATCAGGTGACGCTGTGGCGAACTTTGAATTGCGGCTGGTCCCAGGTTTTCTGGTCGAGAATCTCGCCAAGGATTTCCACTGCGTCCCAGACCTCGGTGAAGCTGGTGTACAGCGGGGTAAACCCAAACCGCATGATGCGCGGCTCGCGATAATCACCAATCACGCCGCGGGCAATCAAGGCCTGGATAACCGCATAACCTTCCGGGTGCTCGAAGCTGACATGACTGCCACGCCGGGCATGTTCACGCGGGGTGATCAGGGTCAGTTCGTGGGCGGCGCAACGGGACTCCACCAGCGCGATAAACAGGTCGGTCAACGCCAGGGATTTAGTACGAAGGCTGGCCATGTCGGTCTGGGCAAAAATATCCAGGCCACATTCCACCATCGCCAGCGAGGTAATCGGCTGGGTACCGCACAGGTAGCGGGCAATGCCCTGGCTCGGCGCATAACGCGACTCCATGGCGAACTGCCGGGTATGCCCGAACCAGCCCGACAGCGGCTGCGTCACCGCATCCACCAGCGCCGGGTTGACCCACACAAACGCCTGGGAGCCCGGTCCGCCGTTGAGGTATTTGTAGGTGCAGCCAATCGCATAATCGGCCGCAGCCTGATGCAGGTCGATCGGCACCGCGCCCGCCGAATGCGCCAGGTCCCAGATCGCCAGCGCGCCACATTCATGGCTCAACGCGGTCTGGGCCTGCATGTCGTACATGTAGCCGGTCTTGTAATTGACGTGGGTGAGCATCACCACCGCTGTGTCCTGGTCTATGGCCTGGGGCAGTTCGTCCGGGCTGTTGACCAGGCGCAGGGAGTAGCCCTGTTGCAGCAGTTCGGTCAGGCCTTCGGCGATGTACAGGTCGGTGGGAAAATTGCTCGCTTCGCTGACGATCACCTTGCGGCTTGGCGCCCGCTCGCGCTGCACGGTCAGGGCCGCACTGAGCACCTTGAACAGGTTGATGGAGGTGGTATCAGTGATCACCACTTCACCGTCGCGGGCACCGATCAGCGGCGCCAGGCGATTGCCCAGGCGCTGGGCCAGGTCGGCCCAGCCAGCACTGTTCCAGCTGCGGATCAAGCCATTGCCCCACTCCTCGGCGATCACCGCTTGCGCCCGCGCCAGCGCTGCCACCGGGCGCGCGCCGAGGGAGTTGCCGTCGAGGTAGATCACCCCGGCCGGCAAGGCGAATTGGTTACGCAGCGGCGCCAGCGGATCCTGGGCGTCGAGGGTCAGGCAATGGGTGCGGGTGGTCATGGTCAGTCCTGTTCTTGTAGTAACAATGAGCCAAATAATGAACGAAGCTTTAGAGAATTTTCGTGCAAAGTGGTGGGCAACAGGCTAATTAAGCTGTAGGAAATTCGAATTTAACCTCCAAACACGCGGATTTATTCTAACCATGATTCTCGACGCCACCGACCTGCGCCTTCTGCATTTCCTGCAACAGGATGGCCGTATCAGTAACCAGGAACTGGCGGAGAAAGTCGCCCTGTCGCCATCGGCCTGCCTGCGGCGTTTGCGCCTGCTGGAGAGCGAGGGAATCATCAGTGGTTATCGGGCGGTGTTGAACGCCGAGCAGTTGGGAATTGAGCTGGAGGCTATCGTCCACCTGTCGTTGCGCCAGGATGTGGAGGATTGGCACGAGACGTTTATCAAGAAGGTGCAGGGGTGGCCGGAAGTGGCCAGTGCGTATGTGATTACCGGGGCGAGCAACTATGTGCTGCGGGTGCAGGCGCGCAACCTCAAGCACTTTTCGGACTTTATCGTGAACCACCTGAACCGCACGGCGGGGGTGATGGATATTCGGTCGGAGATTGTGTTGCAGAAGATCAAGGATCGAGATGATCTGCTGGATCTGGTTGTTCGCAAATAGCACGAACACCACACATCAAAGGTGGGAGCTGGCTTGCCTGCGATAGCGGTGTTTCATTCACCACCGCTATCGCAGGCAAGCCAGCTCCCACCTTTTTTACCGCGTTCAGTCTTCGAGGGCGCGCACTCGCTGCATGCGCTTCTGCTCTACCGGCGCCGCCGCAGGCTGCAACTCAAAGTCAAAATCAATCTGCGCAAACTGCCCTTCCACACCAAACTCCTTCGCCAGGTGTGCGTCTTCGCTGAAGCGAATCTCGGCGATCAACTCATCCCGCGTCGCATAGGCAAAATCATCGTGCAGGTACGGATCATCCGACAGGTTGATCTGCGTGGTCAGGTGCCGATGGCCCGGGGCCGAGATGAAGAAGTGGATATGCGCCGGCCGCTGGCCGTGGCGGCCCAACTGGTCCAGCAACTGCTGGGTCGGCCCGGTCGGCGGGCAGCCGTACCCGGACGGCACGATGCTGCGGAAACGATAGTTGCCCTGAGCATCGGTCTCGATCCGCCGGCGCAGGTTGAACTCCGACTGCGTGCCGTCAAACCACGAATACGTGCCGCCGGTATTGGCCTGCCACACATCGACAATCGCTCCCGCCAACGGTTTGCCGTTGGTGTCGCGCACCTGGCCCTGCATGAACAGCGGCACACCCGGGTCCTGCCCGTCATCCAGCCGCGCTTCGTATTTGGACAGCGGCGCGCCGGCCACATACAGCGGGCCTTCGATGGTGCGCGGGGTGCCGCCGGATTTGCCGGCTTCCTCGTCCGCCGCGTCCATCAGCATGTCCAGGTAATGCTCCAGGCCCAGGCCTGCCGCGAGCAACCCGGCTTCCTGGTTCTTGCCCAGTTCGTTGAGGTAGTTGACCGCCTTCCAGAACTCTTCCGGGGTCACTTCCAGGTCTTCGATGATGTTCACCGTGTCCCGCAGGATCCGGTAGATCAGCGCCTTGGCCCGTGGGTTGCCGCCGTCGTTCAGGTTGCCGCTGGCTTCTTCGAGAAACTGTTGGGCGTGAGCAGTCTGGGAAAGTCGGATGGTCATGGTGCAATCCTCATCTTGTAATTATTAGGTGAAAAAACAGACTCAGCGATCATCCTCACGGATCGACGATGGATGCCGGCACAGGGCATTCACTTCGATGGCCATGTAAGGATAAAGCGGCAGCTGCATCAACAGGTCATGCAGTTCCTGCACGCTGTCGACATCGAACACGCTGTAGTTGGCATACAGCCCGGCGATGCGCCACAGGTGGCGCCATTTGCCTTGCTCTTGTAACCGCTGCGAGAAGGCTTTTTCTTCAGCCTTGAGCGCGGCGGCGCGCTCGGGGTTCATGTCGACGGGCAGGTTCACGGTCATTTTTACGTGGAACAACATCGCAAGTGTCCTCTTGTTATTTATCGCGACGGAAGAACGCCAGGCGCTCTTCATCGATGGCCAGGCCCAGGCCCGGAGCGGTAGAGACATGCAGGTGGAAATCGCGGTACACCAGCGGCTCGGCCAGGATGTCTTCGGTGAGCAACAGCGGGCCGAACAGCTCGGTGTCCCACGCCAGTTTGTTCAAGGTGAGAAAGGCATGGGCCGAGGCCAGGGTGCCGATGCCGCCTTCGAGCATGGTGCCGCCGTACAGGCCGATGCCCGCGGCTTCGGCAATCGCGGCAGTGCGCAACACCGCACGCGGGCCGCCGTTCTTGGCGATCTTCAGGGCGAACACCGAAGCCGCGCCTTCGCGGGCCAGGTTGAAGGCGTCTTCCACACATTCGATGGATTCGTCGGCCATGATCGGCGCCGGGCTCGACAGGTTGAGCCGGGCCATGCCGCCACGGTTGTTGCGTGAAATGGGTTGTTCGATCAGGTCGATGCCGTTGTCGCCCAGCACCTTGCAGGCGCGCAGCGCCACGGCTTCGTCCCAGGCCTGATTGACGTCGACCCGCACACTGGCGCGCTCGCCCAGGGCTTTTTTGATCGCGATGACGTGGGCCAGGTCCTGGCTGACTTCACCGGCGCCGATCTTCAGTTTGAAGATGCGGTGGCGGCGCAGGTCGAGCATCTTCTCGGCCTCGGCGATGTCTTTTTCGGTGTTGCCGCTGGCCAGGGTCCAGGCCACTGGCAGGGCGTCCCGAACGCGGCCGCCGAGCAGTTCGCTGACCGGCAGGTTCAGGCGTTTGCCGAGGGCATCGAGCAAGGCACTTTCGATACCCGACTTGGCAAAGGTGTTGCCCCGAATGCTGCGCTCCAGGCGCAACATGGCGGCGTTGATGTTGCTGGCGTCCTGGCCGAGCAGCAGCGGCGCGAAGTGCCGGTCGATGTTGATCTTGATGCTGTCGGGGCTTTCATTGCCGTAGCTCAGGCCGCCGATGGTGGTGGATTCACCAATGCCTTCGATGCCGTCGGCGCAGCGCACGCGGATGATCACCAGGGTCTGGTTCTGCATCGTGTGCATCGCCAGCTTGTGCGGGCGGATGGTAGGAAGGTCGACGATGATGGTCTCGATCGACTCGATGGCGCAAATCGGCATGGCAATACCCGTTGGGTTCTTTATAGATTTGGCCTGATTCTGTTCCCCATTTTTTCTGGCTTCCAATATAGAATTGGTCTCGAACAATACCCTTAGGGTATGAATGGAGTCCTTATGGAACTGCGCCATCTGCGTTACTTCCAGGTGCTGGGGGAAACCCTCAACTTCACCCGCGCCGCCGAACGCCTGCACATTGCCCAGCCGCCGTTGAGCCGGCAGATCCAGCAATTGGAGGACGAACTGGGTGTGGTCCTGCTGGAACGCGGGCGGCCGTTGCGGCTGACCGAGGCCGGGCGGTTTTTCTATGAGCATGCCAATGTGCTGCTGGAGCAACTGGGCAAGGTGTGCGACAACACCCGGCGCATCGGCCTTGGGCAAAAGACCTGGCTGGGCATCGGTTTTGCGCCGTCGACGCTGTACGGCGTGCTGCCGGAGTTGATCCGGCGGCTGCGCAGCCACGATGGCCTGGAGCTGGAGTTGGGTTTGTCGGAAATGACTACTTTGCAACAGGTCGAAGCCCTCAAGGCCGGGCGGATTGACGTGGGCTTCGGGCGGATTCGCATCGACGACCCGGCCATTGTGCAGCGGGTGTTGGTGGAGGACCGGCTGGTGGCGGTGCTGCCGGCCGGGCATCCCTTGCTCGGCGCCCCGGCTACCTTGGCGCAGTTGGCTGCGGAACCCTTCGTGCTCTACCCCGGCAACCCGCGCCCGAGCTATGCCGACCATGTGATCGCACTGTTCGACGCCCATGGCTTGAGCCTCAAGGTTTCGCAGTGGACCAATGAGTTGCAGACCGCCATCGGCCTGGTCGGCGCGGGCATGGGCGTGACCCTGGTGCCGGCTTCGGTGCAGGTGCTGCATCGCGCAGATATCGGCTACACGCCGGTGGTGGAAGCCACCGCCACGTCGCCGATCATTCTCAGCCGGCGGATCAATGACCAGTCGCCGGGGCTCAATCATTGCCTGCAATTGGTCGAAGAGTTGATCTGAGGTCTCACAACCACCACAGATCCCCTGTGGGAGCTGGCTTGCCTGCGATAGCGGTGATTCAGAAAAGAAGGTGCAAGCTGATCTACCGCTATCGCAGGCAAGCCAGCTCCTACAGGGGATCTCCGTTGGTTTTGAGTCGTGTGTTCAGCCACGCATGCGCCGGGCGTCGTTGCGTTGCAGGGTCTGGCTGGGGGATTCGTCGAACAGCTTGCGGTACTCGGCCGAGAACCGCCCCAGGTGGGTAAAGCCCCAGCCCAGGGCGATCTCGGAGATGGTGCGGGTTGAGCCGTGTTCGAGGATTTGCTGGCGCACGGCACCCAGGCGGTATTTCTTCAGGTAAGCCATGGGCGACAGGGCGAAGTATTTGCGGAAGGCATCGAACAGCTTGAACCGCGACACGCCGGCCGCCGCCTCCAGATCCTCCAGGTGCACCGCTTCCCGCGCATTGTCGTGAATGTACTGCCGGGCCCGAATCAGATAGTGCGGCAGCTTCACTCCCAGCACGTCCCGCAGTTCTTCGGAATAGTTGTTCGGCTGGGCCAGGATCAGGCCCTTGATCAGCGAGCTTTCCAGGTCCCGGGTAAACGCCACCTGGTCATACAGTTCGCTGCTGCGTTCCAGTTCGGCGATGAAATACCGCGCCATGCGCCACCACGATGCGGAGGCACCGTCCACCGCGTCCATCGCCGACTCAAAGCGCAGCGGCGCCTCAATCGGCCGTTGCAGCAGGCCTTCCAGAGATTCGCTCATGGCCGCGCGGGTGATCACCACTTGCAGCTTGCGGCAGTCGCCGGAGATCTCCAGCACCTGATGCTCGTTGGGCGAGATGATCACGCCCTGGTCGCGGTTGGAGCTGAGCCGCACGCCGTTCTTGCTCAGCTCCTGCTCGCCCACCAGCGGCAGGGTCAGGCTGTAGCTGCTGAAGTGCTCGGCGTCTTCGATGTCGATGGTGACGTCGGTGCCGTACTCGATAATCCCCAGCGTCGTGGCGCGGGACTTGAACACATTGGCACTGTGGTGAAAGCGGATGCGCTCCGGCGTCGCGGTTTGCAGCCGGTGCGGCCCGCAAATGCCGGACATCCAGCTGCAAGCGCCTTCAAGGTCGAAGCGCTCGATACGTATATCGCGTGTATTGCTACTCATCACGGGGCACCCACGGCAATTGTGGCCGGCGCGCTCTGACGGCGCGTCCTGGTAGAGCAACAGCAAGTTTTGCGCCACGCCAGCGGGATCGCCACTGGGTGGATAGCAACCGTCGACTAAGTGGATAACAAGCAGACTTTTCCGACAATCACCTTGCAAGACAGTAGCGCATTGCGCCACCTCCCTGCACCGCCGTGGGTATTTCGTGCCCAACTAAGTGGCCCACCTTCCCCCATTAACCGGATAGCCCGCCGCCCCGCCGCAGCCCCTTAATGGCCCACCCGTTTAGCCATTATCAAAAAGGTGCCTCCCATGAGTGGTGCAAGAAGCGTCGAGCAGTGGAAAAGTTTTATCGAAGGCTGCCTGGATTTTCGTCCGGTGGATGAAGTGTTCCGCATCGCCCGGGACATGTTCACCGAGCCGGAACTGTTTGATCTGGAGATGGAGCTGATCTTCGAAAAGAACTGGATCTACGCCTGTCACGAAAGCGAACTGGCCAACAAACATGACTTCATGACGATGCGCGCCGGGCGCCAGCCGATGATCATCACCCGCGATGGCGAAGGCCAGCTCAACGCGCTGATCAACGCCTGCCAGCATCGCGGCACCACCCTGACGCGCGTCGGCAAAGGCAACCAGTCCACCTTCACCTGCCCGTTCCATGCCTGGTGCTACAAGAGCGACGGCCGGCTGGTGAAGGTCAAGGCGCCGGGCGAATACCCGGAAGGCTTCGACAAGGCCACTCGCGGCCTGAAGAAGGCGCGGATCGAGAGCTACAAGGGCTTTGTGTTCATCAGCCTGGACGTGAACGGCACCAACCGCCTGGAAGACTTCCTGGGCGATGCCAGAGTGTTCTTCGACATGATGGTCGCCCAGTCGGCCACCGGTGAGCTGGAAGTGCTGCCGGGCAAATCCGCCTACACCTATGACGGCAACTGGAAACTGCAAAACGAAAACGGCCTGGACGGTTATCACGTCAGCACCGTGCACTACAACTACGTGGCCACGGTGCAGCACCGCCAGCAGGTCAACACCGAGAACGGCACAGGTTCCGGTACGACCCTGGACTACAGCAAGCTCGGCGCCGGTGATGCCAACACCGACGACGGCTGGTTCGCCTTCAACAACGGCCACAGCCTGTTGTTCAGCGACATGCCCAACCCCACCGTGCGCTCGGGCTACGCCACCATCATGCCGCGCCTGATCGAAGAACACGGCCAGCAAAAAGCCGAGTGGATGATGCACCGCCTGCGCAACCTGAATATCTATCCGAGCCTGTTCTTTCTCGACCAGATCAGCTCGCAGTTGCGGATCATCCGTCCTATCGCGTGGAACAAGACCGAGATCATCAGCCAGTGCCTGGGGGTGAAAGGCGAGTCTGACGCCGACCGTGAAAACCGCATTCGCCAGTTCGAGGATTTCTTCAACGTCTCGGGCATGGGCACGCCGGATGACCTGGTGGAATTTCGCGAAGCCCAGCGCGGTTTCCAGGGCCGCCTGGAGCGCTGGAGCGATATCTCCCGGGGCAGCCACCGCTGGGAAACCGGGCCGACGCCCAACAGCGAATCCATCGGTATCCAGCCGGCGATGACCGGCACCGAATTCACCCACGAAGGGTTGTACGTCAACCAGCATCGCAACTGGCAGAAGTTCCTGCTGGACGGGCTCGATGCCCAAGCTCTGAAACTGCGGGAGGTGGAATGATGAATGCGCAATTGCAGTACCGGATCGAGCAGTTCTTTTATCGCAAGTCCGAGCTGTGCGATGCCCAGGATTGGGACGCCTACGTGCAGCTGTTCGACCCGCAGAGTGAGTTCCACCTGCCGCAGTGGGATTCGGAACACGTCTACACCCGCGACCCCAAGCGCGAGATGTCGTTGATCTATTACGCCAACCGTTCGGGGCTGGAGGATCGGGTGTTTCGCCTGCGCACGGGCAAGGCGGCGTCGGCCACGCCGATGCCGAGGACGCTGCATTTGATCAATAACGTGCGGATTGCCGAGCAGGCAGACGGGCTGCTGGAAGTGAAGCTGAACTGGCACACGCTGTTTTATCGGCTGGCGACGTCGGAGCAGTTCTACGGCAGCGCCACTTACAGCCTCAAGCCCGATGGCGACAGTTGGTTGATCACCCGCAAGCATGCGTTGTTGCTCAACGACACCATCAATTCGGTGCTGGATTTCTATCACCTGTGAACACCTCCCCCCCCCGTAGCAGCTGTCGAGCCTTGGCGAGGCTGCGTCTGCGGAGTGTCAGATGCGCCGCCGACGCAGCCTCGCCAAGGCTCGACAGCTGCTACGCGGCGTTTTAGAGAGCGATCATATGAATCACAAAGTGGCCTTCAGTTTTGCCGACGGCAAGACCCTGTTTTTCCCGGTGGGCGCCAATGAAATCTTGCTGGATGCTGCCTTGCGCAATGGCATCAAGATCCCGCTCGACTGCCGCGAAGGCGTGTGCGGCACCTGCCAGGGCCGGTGCGAGTCCGGCCATTTCACTCAGGACTATGTGGACGAGGAAGCCCTCTCCAGCCTCGACCTGCAACAACGCAAAATGCTCAGTTGCCAGACCCGGGTCCAATCCGACGCAGCGTTTTATTTCGACTTTGATTCCAGCCTGTGCAACGCACCGGGGCCGGTACAGATCCGCAGCACGGTGAGCGCGGTGCAGCAGGTCTCGGCCAGCACGGCGATCCTGCACCTGGAGCTTGAAACCCCACTGGATTTCCTGCCGGGCCAATACGCCCGACTATCGATCCCCGGCACCGACAGTTGGCGCTCCTACTCCTTCGCCAACCGCCCGGGCAATCAGTTGCAGTTCCTGATTCGCCTGCTGCCCGATGGCGTGATGAGCAATTACATCCGCGAACGCTGCCAGGTCGGCGATGAGCTGCTGCTGGAAGCACCACTGGGCGCTTTCTACCTGCGGCATGTCACCCAGCCGTTGGTACTGGTGGCTGGCGGCACCGGCTTGTCGGCGCTGCTGGGCATGCTCGATGAACTGGCCGCCAACGCTTGCCAGCAGCCGGTGCACCTGTATTACGGCGTACGCGGTGCGGCAGATTTATGTGAGGCCACACGCATAAAAGCCTACGCCGAAAAAATCCCGGGCTTTCGCTACACCGAAGTCCTCAGCGACCCGCCACCCGACTGGCCCGGCAAACGCGGCTACCTCACCGAGAATTTCGACCTGGCCGAATTGCGGGATCAATCGGCAGATATGTATGTGTGCGGGCCGCCGCCGATGGTCGAATCCATCAAACAATGGCTGCTGGATCAGGCACTTGATGACGTTCAGCTGTATTACGAAAAGTTTACCGAGAGTAATATCTGACCCCTCAGCGGTATGAGGGGCTGGTTCGGTGTGCGATCAACCCTGAAAAAAACAAGTAGAAGGGAATGTTAATGGCGGATGACATGGTTAACCCGGTGGGCCTCAAGCGTGGCCTGAAGAACCGGCATATTCAGCTGATTGCCTTGGGAGGGGCGATCGGGACCGGGCTGTTCCTCGGCTCGGCGGGCGTGCTCAAGTCGGCAGGCCCCTCGATGATCCTGGGCTATGCGGTAGCCGGCTTCATCGCGTTCCTGATCATGCGCCAGCTCGGCGAGATGATCGTCGAGGAACCGGTGGCCGGGTCCTTCAGCCACTTCGCCCACAAATACTGGGGCGGTTACGCAGGCTTCCTCGCCGGCTGGAACTACTGGGTGCTCTACGTGCTGGTAGGCATGGCCGAGCTGACGGCGGTGGGCAAGTACATTCAGTTCTGGTGGCCGGAGATTCCGACCTGGGTCAGCGCGGTGGTGTTCTTTGTGCTGGTCAACCTGATCAACACCCTCAACGTGAAGTTCTTCGGTGAGACCGAGTTCTGGTTCGCGATCATCAAGGTGGTGGCGATTGTCGGCATGATCGTGCTCGGTTGCTACCTGCTGTTCAGCGGCACCGGCGGCCCGCAAGCCTCGGTGAGCAACCTGTGGAGCCACGGCGGGTTCTTCCCCAATGGCGGCATGGGGCTGTTGATGTCCATGGCGTTCATCATGTTCTCGTTCGGCGGCCTGGAGCTGGTGGGTATTACCGCCGCCGAAGCCAGCGAGCCACGCAAAGTGATCCCGAAGGCGATCAACCAGGTGGTGTACCGGATCCTGATTTTCTACGTCGGCGCCCTCACCGTGCTGCTGTCGCTGTACCCGTGGGACCAACTGCTGCAAACCCTCGGCGCGTCGGGCGATGCCTACAGCGGCAGCCCGTTTGTGCAGATCTTTTCCTTGATCGGTAACGACACCGCCGCCCACATCCTCAACTTCGTGGTATTGACCGCGGCGCTGTCGGTGTACAACAGCGGCGTGTACTGCAACAGCCGCATGCTGTTCGGCCTGGCCGAGCAGGGCGATGCGCCGAAAGCGCTGATGAAGTTGAACAAGCAAGGTGTGCCGCTGCGTGCCCTGGGTATTTCGGCCCTGGTGACGCTGCTGTGCGTGGTGATCAACTACGTCGCGCCGCATGACGCACTGGAGTTGTTGTTTGCGCTGGTGGTTGCCTCGCTGATGATCAACTGGGCGCTGATCAGCCTGACTCACATCAAGTTCCGCAAGGCCATGGGCGAACAAGGCGTGGTGCCGTCGTTCAAGACCTTCTGGTTCCCGTTCAGCAACTACCTGTGCCTGGCGTTCATGCTGATGATCATCTGCGTGATGCTGGCGATTCCGGGTGTGCGGGCGTCGGTGTATGCGATCCCGGTTTGGGTCGGGATTATCTATGTGGCGTACCGGTTGCGGTTGAATAACGCGAAGGCTGTGGCTGTGCGCTAAACCTGTGGGAGCTGGCTTGCCTGCGATAGCGGTGGTGACTGATACACCGCTATCGCAGGCAAGCCAGCTCCCACATTTGGATCGTATTGCAAATGAAAAGCCCCGGTTCTCCGGGGCTTTTTTATTACAGCGTGGAACGCACTCGCCACAGCTCGGGGAACAGCACGGTGTCGAGCATCTTGCGCAGGTAACTCACGCCTTCGGTGCCGCCGGTGCCCGGCTGGAAGCCGATGATCCGCTCCACCGTGGTGACATGGCGAAAGCGCCATTGGCGGAAGGAATCTTCCAGGTCGATAAACTTTTCGGCCAGTTGGTACAGGTCCCAATAGCGGCTCGGATCGCGATAGACCTCGCGCCACGCCGCCTCCACGGAATCATCGTGAACCGTCGGCGCCGTGGGGTCGCGTTCAGCGCGCTGCGGGTCGATCGCCAGTCCGGCCTTGGCCATCAGGTTGACCGCCTCGTCATACAGCGACGGCGTAGCAATCGCCACTTTCAGCTCGTTCAACAACTCCGGGCGATGGGCGTGAGGCCGCAACAGCGCCGCGCTCTTGTTGCCGAGGATGAATTCGATTTCCCGGTACTGGAACGACTGGAAGCCCGACGATTGCCCCAGGTACGGGCGGATCGACTTGTACTCCGACGGCGTCATGGTCGCCAGCACCGCCCAGGCGTGCACCAGTTGGTCAAAGATCCGCGATACCCGCGCCAGCATCTTGAACGCTGGCGGCAGCTCACCCAGGCGCACGTGTTCGCGGGCGGCCTTGAGTTCGTGGAGCATCAACTTCATCCACAGCTCCGAGGTCTGGTGCTGGATGATGAACAGCATCTCGTTGTGGTCCGGCGACAGCGGGTGCTGGGCACTGAGCACTTTGCCCAGGTCCAGGTAGTCGCCGTAGCTCATGGACTCGGAAAAATTCAGCTCGGCGTTATGCCATTCTTCCGGCGGCTGGTAGTCAGGGGAGAAAGGACACTGGCTCATCGCGTGGGCTCCTTGAGCGGGCGGAGAATGGCTCGTACCGGGCTGGCATCGAGGTTGGCAAAACGCAACGGCAGCGCGATCAACTCGTAATCACCCTCCGGCACGTCATCAAGGACGATGCCTTCGAGAATCGCCATGCCATGCCGGGCCACGGCGTTGTGGGAATCCATGGTCTTGGACTGCTGCGGGTCCAGCGACGGCGTGTCGATGCCGATCAGGCGCACACCGAGGCTGGCCAGCAGCTCAATCGTTTCCGGGGCGACCGCAGTGAAATTCGAATCCCAGGTCTCCAGCGGAGCCTGTTGATAAGTGCGTAACAGCACACGCTCCGGCAGGTCCTCCAGGTGGCCTTCCAATTGGTGCGGCTGCACCAGCGCGCCACTGCCCAGGCAATGCAGCACCCGGCACGGGCCCATGTACACATCCAGGGACACTTCGCCAATCGGCGCACCGTCGGCGCTGTAGTGCAGCGGCGCGTCTACATGGGCGCCGGTGTGGGGCGACAGGGTGATGCGCCCGACATTCACCGGGCACTCAGGGCCGAACTGCCAGACGCGCTCTTCCTGAAACGGCGTATCACCCGGCCAGGTCGGGGTCGCGGTGCTCAAGGGCGGGCTGATGTCCCACCACGTTTTTATTGGATTCATTTCAAGGCTCTCGGTCGTTACTGGGGTGAATGATACGAGGGCCGGCTGTAAATATTCTTGCGAATTCCAGCGCAAAGCGGGAAATCTTTCGCACTTACTGCGAGGAAATGGCTGATTGGCGCACAGATATTTCGTACTGACTCAATCCTTCAAACAACAAATATTCCCTGTGGGAGCCGGGCTTGCCCGCGATGAGGCCGGCACAGCTTGCCCGTCCATCGCCTGACACTCCGCCATCGCGGGCAAGCCCGGCTCCCACAGGGGTTAGCGGTGACTCACGGATGTGCAAATGCCTGCGCTTCTGGGCATCCCGATGTCGAGTTCAGACCACTGGCACACCGCCCAAGGCGCTAGGGTTCGGGCTTCCCTTCCTCTGCCTCGGAATCATCATGTCCAAGCCAATCACCGTACTGCGCGACACCCACCCACTGCCGGTGCTGGACGCCTGCAAATGGGAAAAACTCGAAGGCGACCCGCACACCGTCAACCTCAACGCCTACACCAGCGAAGACGGCAGCAAGATCATGGGCACCTGGATCTGTACCCCGGGCAAATGGCGGGTGGAGTATGTGAAGTGGGAATACTGCCATTTCCAGGAAGGCTACTGCGTGATCACCCCGGACGGCCTGGAGCCCATCCATTTACGGGCTGGGGATATCTTCGTGGTGGAACCGGGGATGAAGGGGACGTGGGAAGTGGTCGAGACGGTGCGTAAGTATTTTGTTTTTGCCTGAAGCCATTGTGGTGAGAGGGCTTGCCCCCTCACCACAAACGCCCTATTGGGGCTTGCGATAGCTGTTGATGATCGCCGAGAAGTCCTTGCCCCCTTCTCCACGCTGGCTCATCGATTGATACAACTGCTGCGCCACCGCGCCGAGGATCACCGGTTGGTGCGCCTGGCGTGCTGCTTCAGTGGCCAGTCCCAGATCCTTGAGCATCAGTTCCGCACCAAACCCACCGGTATAACCCCGGGACGACGGCGCCGTTTCGATAATCCCGGGCCACGGGTTGTAGGTGTCCGAGCTCCAGCAGCGCCCGGTGGAGCTGTTGATGATTCCCGCCAGCACTTGGGTGTCGATGCCCAGCGCATCGCCCAGGGCCATGGCTTCGCTGACGCCGACCATGGTGATGCCCAGCAGCAGGTTGTTGCAGATCTTGGCGATTTGCCCGGTGCCGACTTCGCCGCAGTGCACGATATTGCGGCCCATCTGCGCCAATACCGGTTGCAGGGTGGCGAACAGTTCCGGGGTGGCGCCGACCATGAAGGTCAACGTCCCGGCCTGGGCGCCTCCGGTGCCGCCGGACACCGGGGCATCGGCCATCACCACGCCGTGTTTCGCCGCCGCAGCCGCCACGTCGCGAGCGGTTTGAGGGTCGATGGTGCTGCAATCCACCGCCGGCACGCCTTTGCCAATGCCGGCCAGCACGCCGTCTTCACCCAGCCACACGCTGCGCACATGGGCCGCAGCCGGGAGCATGGTTACCACCAACTCGGCGCCTTCTGCTGCCGCGCGCGGCGAGGCGCTGATGGTGCCGCCCAGTTCGGCCAGTTCCTTGAGCACGGTCTGGTTGAGGTCAAACAGGTTCAGCGCGTGGCCAGCCTTGATCAGGTTGCGCGCCATCGGCGCGCCCATGTTGCCCAGGCCAATAAATGCAATCTTCATGGTCGTCTCCTCGATCAGCGCAGGTTGATGGTGGTGTTGACGCCATCGTTGACGCTGTCGTCGTCGAACCAGCGGCTGGTGACGGTTTTGGTCTGGGTGTAAAACTGCACCACTTGCTTGCCGTACGGGCCCAGGTCGCCGAGTTTCGAACCACGGGAACCGGTGAAGCTGAAGAACGGTACCGGCACAGGGATCGGGATGTTGATGCCAACCTGGCCAACGTCGATTTCGCTCTGGAATTTACGCGCTGCCGCGCCGCTCTGGGTGAACAGGCCGGTGCCGTTGCCGAACGGGTTGGCGTTCACCAGGGCAATGGCCTGGTCGAGGGTGTCGACTTCCAGCACCACCAGCACCGGGCCGAAGATTTCCTGGGTGTAGATTTGCATGTCAGTGGTCACGCCGGAGAACAGGGTCGGGCCGACGAAATTGCCGTCCTCAAAACCCGGCACCTTGATGCCACGGCCATCCAGCTCCAGCTTGGCGCCTTCTTTTACACCGCTTTCGATCAGGTCGAGGATGCGTGCCTTGGCGCGCTTGGAGATCACCGGGCCCACATCGGTGCCCGCTTCGCTGCCGGCGTTCACCTTGAGCTTTTGCGCCAGGGCCTTGAGGTCCGGCAGCCATTGCTTGGCCGCGCCCACCAGCACCACCACGGAAGTTGCCATGCAACGCTGACCGGCGGCGCCGAAACCGGCACCTACCAGGGCGTTCAGGGTTTGCTCGCGATTGGCATCCGGCAGCACCACGGCGTGGTTCTTGGCGCCCATCATCGATTGCACGCGCTTGCCGTGTTTGCCGGCGAGGTCGTAGACGTGGGTACCGACAGCGGTCGAACCGACGAACGACACCGCCTTGATGTCTTTATGGGTGCAGAGCGCATCCACCACGTCCTTGCCGCCATGAACCACGTTCAGCACACCGGCTGGCACGCCGGCTTCCAGCGCCAGCTCAACCAGCAGCACGGTCGACAGCGGGTCCTGTTCCGACGGCTTGAGTACGAAGGTGTTACCGCAGGCGATGGCCATCGGGAACATCCACAGCGGAATCATCGCCGGGAAGTTGAACGGGGTGATGCCGGCGCACACGCCGATCGGCTGGCGCAGGGTGTAGGTATCGACGCCACCGGCGACGTTTTCCGCGAATTCGCCCATCTGCAACGTGCCGATGGAGCACGCATGCTCCACCACTTCCAGGCCACGGAAAATGTCGCCTTCAGCGTCGGCAATGGTCTTGCCCTGCTCGGCACTGAGCACCACGGCGATGCGCTTGGAGTGTTCGCGGATCAAGGCTTGCAGCTTGAGCATGATGCGCATGCGCGCACCGATCGGCGTCAGCTTCCAGGTCTGGAAGGCGCGATGGGCGGCGTCGATGGCTGCATTGACTTCTTCGGGGGTGGAAAACGGTACGCGGGCCAGCACTTGCTGGGTGGCCGGGTTGACGATGTCTTGCCATTCGGTGGTCTTGGATTCGACCCACTCGCCGTTGATCAGCAGCTTGACCTGTTGCACGGAAATATCGGCAGATGCGTTCATGTGGTCTCCAATTCTTGTAGGTATGCAGAGAACCAAGGCGTTGAATCGCCTTGAGGAATGAGGCGTTCGGACTGTTTTTGGAGTATAGATGTGCAAACTTCTAATAAGAACGCACATAAAAGCCGGTCCAATATGCAAAAAAACATCACGTCACTAGGCTCCCTGAACTGGGATGACCTGAAGTTTTTCCTTGAAGTTGCCCGCACCCGCAAGGCCAGCGTCGCCGCCAAGCGCCTGGCGGTGGACTACACCACTGTGTCGCGACGCATCAGTTCCCTTGAAGGCTCCCTGGGCACCCTGCTGTTTGAAAAATCCCGGACCAACGGCTTCGTATTGACCACCGAAGGCCAGCGCTTGCTGGGTTACGCCGAGTCCATCGAAAGCACGTTGCACATGGCCTGCGAACAGGTTTCCGGCTCCGGCGTGGCGCTGTCGGGCCACGTGCGCATGGGCTGCACCGAAGGGTTCGGCAGCTTCTTCATCACCCCGCAACTGAGCCACTTCGTCGACACCTACCCGGCGATCTCCGTGGACATCCTGCCCCTGCCCCACTTCATCAGCCTGTCCAAGCGCGAAGCGGATATCGTCATCGCCCTGGAGCGTCCGGAACACGGGCCGTACGTGTGCTGCAAACTGTGCGACTACAAACTGCAGCTGTACGCGACTCAGGAATACCTCGACCAGCATCCGCCCATCCGCCGGGCGGCGGATCTGGCCGAACATCCGTTTATCAGTTACGTAGATGACCTGGCGTTCAGTTCGGAGCTGCTGTACCTGGCCAACGTGGTGCCCGGCGCCAGCGCCAGCTTGCGCAGTACCAGCGTGATAGCACAATACGTGGCGGCGCAGCAGGGGCGATCGCTGGCGATCTTGCCGTGCTTCTTGGCGGCGCAGGACCCGCGATTGCTGCCGGTGCTTTCCAAGGAGATCAATATTACGCGGCAGTTCTGGATGTACTGCCGCGAGGACTTGAGGAAGTTGAAACGGATCACCCTGTTGTGGGATTACATCCGTGAGGTGACGGAGCAGAATCAGCCGTTGTTGATGGGGGAGACGCGGGAGATGCGGTTTGCAGGCTGAAGCTCGCAATGGAAGCCGCCATGGATGTGCGTGGCGAGCAGTATGCGTGGGCTGCGCATTATCTGTGTGAGATGGGGAAGGCCGTGGTTGATGACCTGACCAAGGCCATGTTGCCAAGTGGTTAAGCGGACGTCATATAAAGCCCGCCACAAATAAAATGTGGGAGCCGGGCTTGCCCGCGATGGCGGTGTGTCAGTCACCCAATACATCAACTGATACACCGCCATCGAGGGCAAGCCCGGCTCCCACATTGATTGCATTCCAAGTCGAATTGCCCGGAAGCCAGACTAGTCAGCAATCACCACAATCGACACCCGGCGGTTCTCGGTACGCCCCGCCGCGGTCTCGTTGGAGGCCACCGGTTCGCTGCTGCCCAGCCCGCGCAGCTGCACGTTTTCTTCTTTCATCCCCACGCCCGCCAACACGTGCGCAACGCTTTTGGCCCGGCGCAGGGACAGTTGCTGGTTGTAGGTCTCCTTGCCCGAGGCGTCGGTGTGGCCATCGACCCGCACCCGCTCAATGCCCACGCCCAGCAGCGCCTTGCCGATGCGCTGGACGATCTCGGTGCTCGGTGCATTCAGCACTTCGACGTCGCTGCCAAACAGCACCTTGCCCGAGAGGCCAAAGGCCCAACCCTCATCAGTCAGTTCAAAACCCTGTTGTTTGAGCACGGCAATCTGCGCCGGTGTCAGGCCTTTGGGTGGCGGGGTCTGGCAGCCCGTCAGCGCGAGCAGGGCCACGAGCAAGGTGATAAACAAAAAACGTGCGGTCGAGAACAAGGGATCAACTCCTGTGTTGAACGTTGACAGCGGGATCCTCCGATTCCGCCGTTTGCTGGCCCCCCTGGGAAAGCCGTTTGGCCTGGTACATCGCCGCGTCGGCGGCGTTGAGCAGGGTGCCCGGGGTGGCGCCATGGTCAGGGTAGACGGCGATGCCGATACTGAGTGAGGTCAATACCTGGGTGTTGCCGGGCAGAGGAATCGGTGTATCCATGCTGGCGATGATCTTGTCGGCGATGCGCTGGGCATCCTCTAGCTTGTGCAGGGGCGACAGCAGGATCGCAAACTCGTCGCCACCCAGGCGTGCCACCAGATCGTCTTCGCGCAGTTGCGCACGCACGCGCGCCGCCACGGCCACCAATACCGCATCGCCAGCGGCGTGCCCGAAGTTGTCGTTGATGTCTTTGAAGCGGTCGCTGTCGAGGAACAACACCGCGACTTTCTCGTTGAGTTTGGCGGCGCTGCGCAGGGCACGAATCAATCGCCCTTCGAAGAACGCCCGGTTGGGCAACCCGGTCAGGCTGTCGTGGCTGGCCTGGTGGGCAAGGGTTTCGTTTTCGCTTTGCAGGTGGGTTTGCCAGGCTTCCATCTCGTCGAGCAAGGCGTTGAAGTCATTGCCCAGGCTGTCGAGCTCGGCGATTTGCGCCGGTGGCACGCGCCGGTCAAACGCCCGCTCGCTGCGGGCGGCGTGGGCCACCGAGGCGAGGCTGTGCAGCGGCCCGGTGATGCCACGCAACAGCCGCCGCGCCAGGAACAAGGCGACCCAGGCACTGAGGGCGGTGCATATCAGAATCCCGGCCAGCCCACTGAGCAGGAAGCGCAACAGGCTGCCGCCATGCCCCGTCAGGTGGACACTGCCGATAACTTGACCCTGATGCAGGATCGGCTGGGTGATCGGCTGTTCGAGCAGTGCATGCGCCAACTGCAGCTCAATCATTGAGAGCATCCCGGTTTCCGGGCGCTCCCAATGTGCCAGTTGCTTGCCGTCGACATTGAAGACCTCGGCCTCGGCCACCTCTTCCTCCGAGGCAATCACCGCCAATGCTTCAGTGGCCGCTGCACTGTCGTTGAACACCACGGCCGCTTCTACGGTGTAGTTAATGGAGCGGGCGATCAGATGCAGGTTGTGGTCCGCATACACCCGCAACGCAAGCACCCCGAGCAGCGTCAGCGAGACACTCGCCATGGTCACCGCCATCAGCGCCAGGCTCAGGTGCCCGCGACCGATGACTGAGCGCAGGGTTGGCCGTACCGGGGTTTTATCCACACTCATGACCCTGGCGCTCGACGGCGGGACAGTTGCAGCACACTTGGATGAATACGCACACCGCTGCGGGCAACGGAGTCGAGGTTGACCTCGAACGACACCTGCTCATCGGCCACCCGCAGGCAGAACAGGCTGCCCACGGTGCATTGGTCGCCGCCTTCGCTGATGCTGAGCACCGGATGGCCAATCAAGGCCGCGAACAGGCGGCTACGCTCATCGCTGGTCAATTGGCCGATGTACACCGCGTCGCAGGCATTGGCGATGTCCGGATGGTTGGCCAGCAAACGCTGCACCACCACCGGACGGCCGGTAGCCTGGGTGGTGCCTTTGACCAGGTCATCGGTGTATTGAGTCGGCCCGACGATGCACAGGCGCAATTGCGCGGGCTCTACCGGCCAGCGGGCGTAACTGAGAATGCCCAGGACCACCTGGGTGACGGCCTTGGCCCGTTGATCGGCCATGCCGGCAGGTGGCTGGGCAAAAGCGAGAGGCATGAATATCCACAGAAGCGCCAACAGCAGCATGCGTCTCCAGCTCAAACTTCGCTCTGTGGGCGAGACAGCCACGTTCATGCAGCGATTCTCTTTGATCTTCTTTGGATGATGCCGCAACGATAGCACAACGGCGGAAAACCCCCGAGGCGAGACCTAGGAGGATTCCGACATTTTATTAAGAAAAATCACACATATGGATCAGAAAATTTAGATAACCCATCGGTCAGCTTCTTTAATGATCAAGTACCCAGTTCCAGCATAAGCCCGCTCAAGCGCTTCACCTTGCGCCGCACCGCTTCTTCAAACACACCGCCCCGGGGTTCGATCAGGCTGAACCAGTCCTTGGCGCGGGTGATGCCGGTGTAGATCAACTCTTTGGTGAGCACCGGGTTCAAGGCGTCCGGCAGGATCAGCGCGGTATGGGTGAATTCCGAACCCTGGGATTTGTGCACCGTCATCGCGTACACGGTTTCCACATCGTTGAGCCGGCTGGGCAGCACAAAACGCACACCGCCCTGGCCATCGTTGCGTGGAAACGCGACGCGCAGCACCTGCGGCCCGCCGTCGCTTTCGGGCAGCTTCAGGGCAATGCCGATATCGCCGTTCATCAGGCCCAGGCCGTAATCGTTGCGGGTCATCAACACCGGGCGGCCTTCGTACCATTGCTGGTCGCTGTCGATCAGCCGGGCCTTGAGCAGCGCGGCGGTGATGCGCAGGTTCAAGCCCTCGACACCCCACGGCCCCTTGCGCACGGCGCAAAGCAGCTGGAAGGCATCGAAGGCTTTCAGCAGCCTTTGCGCCCAGAGGGTCCAGGCTTCGTCATCCCGAGGAGTGTCGAGGGCCGGGCGCGCGGTCTGTAACAACTTCAGGTAATAGCGATAGCCATGGGCACCGTCGCCGTGACCATCCAGCACCAGGCGCTCCAGGGCATGGTCGTGCTCACCCTTGAGGCTGACGCAAAACAGGTCGGCATGGCTGCGGGCCGCCAGCAGTTTGCGAGCCTGTTCGGCGTTTTGCTGGTTGACCCAGCGGGCCAGTTGGCCAATGCCGCTGCCTTCGCCAAACCGTCGCGAGTAACGCAGCATCACCACTTGTTGCGCCAAGGGATGGCTGCCGTCGAGGTCTTCCTGCAGGCCGCTGGCGCCAAGGTCTTCGCCGCTGACCTGTTGCAGCCACTGGCGGGTTTGCGGGCTGTAGAAACCGGCTTCGGCGTCGCGGCACAAATCCCCCAGCACCGCGCCCGCCTCAACCGAGGCCAACTGGTCCTTGTCACCCAGCAGCACCAGACGGGCGTGAGGCGGCAAGGCGTCCAGCAGGTTGGCCATCATTTCCAGGTCGATCATCGAGGCTTCGTCCACCACCAGCACATCCAGGGGCAACGGATTGCCGAGGTGATGCCGGAAGTGCCGGGTGCCGGGGCGACTGCCCAGCAAACGGTGGACAGTGGTGACCTGGGTCGGGATTTTTTCCTTCACTGCATCAGGCACTTTCAGCGACAGCACTTGCTGGCTGATGGACTCAGTCAAGCGCGCGGCCGCCTTGCCGGTGGGTGCTGCCAGGCGGATGCGCAATGCGCTGCCTGCTTCCACGGCGGGTGCCTGCAACAACGCGAGCAAGCGCACCACGGTGGTGGTCTTGCCAGTGCCAGGGCCGCCGGTGACGATGCTGAATGCACCGCGGGTGGCCAAGGCACAAGCGAGTTTCTGCCAGTCGACAACCCCATCCGGCGGGGCCTGGTCGAACAGGCGATTCAGGCGTTCGGGCAGATCATCGGCAACGCTCTCGCGGGTGGCGAGTCGCAGGCGCAGAGCGGTGTCAATGCGCCGCTCGTAGGTCCAGTAGCGGCGCAAGTACAGGCGTTTGTCCGACAGCACCAGTGGTCGGCTTTGCGCGTCTTCGCTACCGTCGACGGCCAGTGCCACCAGGCGGCTGGCGGCCAGGGCGTGGCACCAATGAGCGCCGTCCAGGCCTTCAAGCAATTGCGAAGGCAGCAGCATGGCGCCGGTTTGCACATCGCCTTCAGGCGGCAGCGACAGCGCAAAATCCGGGGCCTTGAGGGTTTCGAACAGGTCCAGGCACACATGGCCGTGGCCCAGTTGGTGGCTGGTCAAGGCCGCAGCCAACAGCACCAAGGGGTCGGCCTGGGGATCGAGTTCGTGGAGAAAGCCGACGAAGGCTTTATCCAGCGCACGCAACCATCCGCGCTGCACCCAGCGATCGAGCAACTGCACCAGGTCGGCGGCGCGGCTGAGGGGCGTCAGGTCCTCAAGCGGTAACGGCGACAGGCTCATAGCAGCACTCCTTGTTCCCAGGCGGGTTCGGCCTTGGGTGGTAGCGGTTTGCCCTGGAACAGCAGGTCCAGGCTTTCGATCAATTCACGAGGCGGACGGGTGAAATACGCGCCCTGGCTCGCGGAATGGGTGCCGCGCAGGAACAGGTACAAGGCGCCGCCGATGTGGCGGTCGTAGTCGTAATCCGGCAGTCGAGCCTTGAGCTGGCGATGCAGGGCCAGCAGGTAAAGGACATATTGCAGGTCGTAACGATGATCGAGGATCGACAGTTCCATGGCCTGTTGTGTGTAGGCCGAATCATCAGGGCCGAGCCAGTTGGATTTGTAATCGGCCACGTAGTAGCGGCCTTCATGTTCGAAGGTCAGGTCGATAAAGCCCTTGAACATGCCGTTGAGCAACACCGGCTCGGCGGCCACACGGGATACGCCGTTGTGAGTGTGCTGGCACACCAGTTTGTCGAGCGCGAGGACGTCGACTTTGTGGCTGGCGAACCAGAACTCCATTTCGATCTGGTACTGCTGCAATTCGTCGAGGGCCACCTGCCCGTTGCCCAAGGGCAGCCGGGCCTGCAACAAGTGCCCAAGCCAACCGGACAGCGTGTCGATCCAGCCTTCCCAGCCACGTCGGTTGCAGCGCCGGGCGACTGCATCTTCGATGGCTTCGGCAGTCACGTTGAAGCCTTCACCGCCCGCCCACTCCAACAGGCCATGGAGGAAGGTGCCGGGGTTCGGCCCGCGTGGGAAACGGTGAATATCACCACCGGAAGCCGGTACTTCACGCGGTGCATCCGGGTCGAGGCGTTCGTCATCGAACAGCTTCTGCGCCTGTGGGCTTTCCGGCGCTTCCAGGCTCGCTGCACTCATGCTTTCGCCGATACGCAGGGCGCTGTAGGAGGCGATCCACCAGTTTTCTGCCGCCTTGCGCTTGGGCAGCAGCGGCGCGAGCAAGGTGGCTTCGTTGCGCGGCGGATGAAACACGACCGCGTCGGCCTCGGGCATTTCTGCGTAATGCAGCGCCGGGCAACCATCCTGTAAGTCGAGCAGCCAGCGGGCAAGGCCGGCGGATTCGCCAAATGAAGCGCCGCCGCCGAGCAAGTAGCCCAGGGCCGACAGGTGCAACACCGAGCTGTTGTTATTGCCGCGTTTCAGGTCGGCGATGCCCAGCCAGCAGGCGTGTTTGGCACGGGTCAGTGCTACGTAGAACAGCCGCAAGTCTTCGGCCAGGCGCTCGTCGTCAGCTTGGGCGATCAATTCGGCGGTGGGCCTGAGGCTGACCTGGGACTTGCCGTTTTCGTCGTGGTAATGCAACGGCAAGCGGCTGCCATCCACCGGTTTTGCCGAGCAGATGAATGGCAGGAAGACCAGGTCGTATTCCAGCCCCTTGGACTTGTGGATCGTCACCACTTTGACCAACTGCTCATCGCTTTCCAGCCGCAGGATCTGCTCTTCGCCGGCCTGCCCGGAGAGTGCAAGATGTTCGGCCAGGTGGCGAATCAGTGCCTGTTCGCCGTCCAGCTCTGCGGCTGCCTGTTGCAGCAATTCCGAGAGGTGCAGCAGGTTGGTCAGTACCCGTTCGCCATCGCTGCGGGTGATCAGGGTTTGCGGCAATTTGAAGTCGTGCAGCAGGCGGCGCAGCATCGGCAGCACGCCTTGGGTGCGCCAGATCGTGCGGTAATCGCGGAACTGCATCACGCGCTTTTCCCACGCCAATTCGTCCTGGTTCAGACGTTCCAGTTCGGGCAGTGACAGGTTCAAGGTGATGCAGGCCAGGGCGGCGCGCAGCGGGCGCTCGACATCCGGCTCGGCGCAGGCCTTGAGCCAGGCCAGCAGGTCGTGGGCTTCCTGGGCGGCGAACACCGAGTCCTTGTCGGAGAGGTACACGCTGCGCACACCACGGGCGGCCAGCTCGCCACGCACGGCCTGGGCTTCCTTGCCGTCGCGCACGAGGATGGCGATGTCCGACGGCAGTACGCCCTTGAAGCTACCGTCTTTGCTCAGGAATCCCGCAGTACCCTGCTGGCCACCGTTGAGCAAGGCGACGATTTGACTGGCACAGGACGCGGCCAGTTGTTGGCGGTAGAGCACGCTGGAGATCGGCTGGTCGGTGGGCAGATGCCAGAGGTTGAGCGCCGGCAACGTCTGACCGTTGACCTGCAGTTGTTCCTTGCGGCCTTGGGACAACACCGACTGGAACGGCACCGGATTCGTACCGTCGGGTTCGCGAAACAGGAACGCGCCGCGACCTTTTTCTGCGCGCTGGAACACGTGGTTTACCGCCTCGACCATGGCGTGGCTCGAACGGAAGTTGGTGCCCAGGGTGTGATGGCGGCCGGTGGTGGATTGGCGCGCACGCAAGTAGGTGTAGATGTCGGCGCCACGGAACGCGTAGATCGCCTGCTTCGGGTCGCCGATCAGGAACAGGCCGCTGTCGAGGTGGTGTTCTTCGATGCGGTAGATGCTGTCGAAGATGCTGTATTGAACCGGGTCGGTGTCCTGGAATTCATCGATCAAGGCGACCGGGAATTGCTCGCGGATCACACTGGCCAGGCGCTCGCCGCCATCGGCCTGCAGAGCGGCGTTGAGGCGGATCAGCATGTCGTCAAAGCCCATTTCAGCGCGACGGCGTTTCTCTTCTTCGAAGCGTTTTCCAACCCAGCCGGCGGCGTGTTGCAGTACGGCGGCGTCGGGCGTTGGCAGGGCGTCGAGGCTGGCCTTGAGGCCGGCCATGGCGTCGATACCTGGATGCTGCGGCGGTTCGCCTTTCCAGGCCTCGGCCATGCCGTCGGGCGTCAACCGGGTGAAGCCGGTGCCGATATCCAGTTGTTCGAGTGATTCGTCAGCCGCCCAGGCGCTGATTTTTTCGAACCAGGGTTCGAAGTAACGGGCTTGCATCTTGCGGCCATCGACCGCTTTGGCCGCGACGGCTTGCAGGCAAATATTGCGCAGTTCTTCTGCCCATTGCTGCCAGGGCGCCTTGAGTGCAACGAGGGCTTGGCGGCGCTCTTGCAAACACGCATTGATCAGCTCGGCGGGTTCACGGGTTTCATCGGTGGGCCGTTCGCTGCCGAACAAGGCGCGTACCCGTGGCATCAACGCAGCCGGGCCGCCCCAATTGTTGCGCACCCAGTTCAGCGCATCGTCGTGCATCGGGTAGCAGAACAACCGCCAGTAGTCGCGCAGCACTTCGCCGAGCAGGTCACTGTGGTCGGTTTCCAGGGTCTGGGTGAACAGGCTGCCGCTGTCGAATGCGTGTTCGCGCAGCATGCGCTGGCACCAACTGTGGATGGTCGAGACGGCGGCTTCGTCCATCCATTGGGCGGCGATGTCCAAGCGATTGGCGCAGCCGGGCCATTGTTCGGGGCTGTATTGATCGCGTAGTTCAGCGATCAGTGCATCGGGCTGTTCGATTTCTTCGCGGAAAAAACGCGCGGCTTCTGCCAGGCGGATACGGATGCGTTCGCGCAGCTCTTTGGTGGCGGCGTCGGTAAAGGTCACCACAAGGATTTGCGGCGGCAGCAACTCGCGGCCGAAGCCCGACTCATCACCGCCATGGCCGAGTACCAGGCGCAGATAGAGCGCCGAGATAGTGAAGGTCTTGCCCGTGCCCGCACTGGCTTCGATCAGTTGGCTGCCTTTAAGCGGGAAAGCCAGGGCCAGGGGTTTTGTGCCGCTCATGCGCTGGCCTCCGCGCTGGTGAGTGATCGCCAGGGGGCATTGATCAACGGTCGATACAGGGTTTCGCACCAGCCTTCGAACTCTTCGCTGGCCATTAGCGCAGCGTAGTCCAGGAACTGGCGGGTGAGCGCTGGGCTTTCACGGCGCTCGCCGTCGGTGGTTTGGCCGTCGCCTTCGTAGGCCTTGCAGGCGGCGGCTTGGGCTTTGGCCGGGTCGGTTTGACCGAGCCAGGCGAACGCTGTTTTAACGGCAATCGGCAGTGGTTCACTCATGCCGGTTTTCCAGGCGAGCAGCAGGTTGCCGAGGAGTTCCTGGGCTGTGGCTTGCTCCAGCGGGGCCAATAGCAGCGTGTCGTCGCTGGCGACCAGGCCGGTACTGAGTGGCAGTCCGCAAGCACAGGCCACCAAGTGGTTCACCCACGGACGAATCAGGCGGTGCCACTTTCGGGTTTTGATCGAACCGATGCTGTTGGGGATGGCGGTGACGCTCAGGAAGCCACCGTCGCTGCGCTGGTGCAGGCCGCTGATCCAGCCTTCCAGCTGGATGCCTTGATACTCAAAACTGATCGGTTCGGCGCTGGTGTATGGTGTGGGCCAGAGTGCCAGGAGCTGCTGGTAACGTTGCAGCAGATCAGGCAAAGGCTCGATCAGTTCTTTGCGCAGGCATTCGCCGAAACCGACCATTGGCAGCAAGCCGCTACCTTGCAGGCGCAAGGCCTGGGCGTTGAGGGCTTCGTCGAGGTTGTCGGGTTGGGTCAGCGCGGCGGCGAGCAAACTGTCGCTCAGGCTGTAGCGCTGGAGTGCGTCGAGGACGAAGGGTTCTTCATCTTCCAGCGGGACTTCGGCGGCTTCAAAGAACACTTTCAGACGCTGGCTGAAGAAGTGTTTGACCGGGTTGCGCAGGAAGTCCTGCAGTTGGCCAAGGCTCAGCGGCTCTTCCTGGATGTAGGGGGCGAGGTTGCCGGTATCGGGCAGGTTTTCCGGGGTCGCGTGGAGCAACTGCCATTCACGGGCATAGCTGAACAGCTCGTCACCTTCATGGAAGTAGCGGGCACTGAAGGGTTGGAGCGGATGTTCCTGGGTGGTGGCTTCAAGGAGTGGTACGCCGCTGGTGGTGTGCCAGCCGCTGGCGATATGGTCACGCAGCTGGCCGATCAGGACGGACGCCGGACGATCACTGTTGTCGCGGATACTGCGGCCGACCCAACTGATGTAGAGCTGGTCGCGTGCCGAAAGCAGCGCTTCGAGCAACAGGTAACGGTCGTCTTCGCGGCGCGAACGATCGCCTGGGCGGTAGTCGCTGCCCATCAGGTCAAAGTCCAGCGGTGGTTGTGCGCGTGGGTAATCACCGTCGTTCATGCCGAGCAGGCACACCAGCTTGAACGGGATCGCTCGCATGGGCATCAGGGTACAAAAATTGACAGCACCTGCAAGGAAGCGCTGGGACAGGCGGCCTTGGTCGAGGCCCGCCAACCAAGCCTCTCGGACTACGGTGAGAGGTAACCCGTCGTGCAGGCCGACGGACTCGCAGGTCTCCAGCCAGGTTTCTCTCAGTTGCTCGAGCTGGCCCAATAGGTAGTCGTCGTGCTCATTGCTCGGGAGGAAGAACAGCTGCATCAAGTTTTG
Organism: Pseudomonas sp. BIGb0558; assembly: GCF_024807515.1. Taxonomy (NCBI): domain Bacteria; kingdom Pseudomonadati; phylum Pseudomonadota; class Gammaproteobacteria; order Pseudomonadales; family Pseudomonadaceae; genus Pseudomonas; species Pseudomonas sp. BIGb0558. The sequence continues at coordinate 2,069 of NZ_JANUEW010000049.1, read as the reverse complement.
CAGACGCTCGCCCCACTCTTGCGGCGCGGCAGGTTGTGACAGTGCCTGGTGGGCGTCCTGCAGCGCATCGAGCAGTGCAACCAGCGGGCCGATCAATGCGGCGTCGAGGCCGCCGATTTCATCGTAAGGCTCGATGCCGTCGCAGGCAGAACCTGTGCCGACGGCGTAGCCCAGGAGCATGCGGCGCAGGCCGAAACGCCAGCTGTTTTGCTCCAGCTCATGGGGTAAGCCAAGGCCCGCGCGTTGTTCGGCGTTGAGGCCCCAACGGATACCGGCGCCTTCGATCCAGCGGTGCAGGGTCGGCAGGTCGCGTTCCTTGATGGCGAAACGTTCGCGCAAGGCCGGGACGTCGAGCAGGTCAAGGATTTCGCTGACCGGGAAGCGGCTGTCGGGGAGCTTGAGCAGGTGCTCGACGGCGATCAGCAATGGGTCACGGCCGCGCTGGCCTTGGTCTGTGAGCGTGAACGGGATGAAGCGTAGGTCGCTTCTTTCAAGCTGGCCGAATACAGCGCGAATGTGCGGCGCGTAGCTGTCGACGTCGGGAACCATGACGATGATGTCCCGTGGGCGCAGCGTGGGGTCGGCGCTGAAGCGCTGCAGCAATTGGTCGTGGAGAACTTCCACTTCGCGCTGGGCGCTGTGGGCAATGTGGAAGCGGATGGAGGTGTCGTGCTCCAGATCGACGCTTGGCCAGAGTTCTCGGGTTTCGTTGAGCGGGCGCAGTTCGAGGATGTCGTCCTGGAGCTGGTTGAGCAAGGTGGTGGGCTCGCTCTCGCTGAACAGGTCGATGCGGCCGTCACGAAATGCCGAGCGGTAGCTGTTGGGGTCGTCGTAGCTGTCCAGCAGGTTGATGTAGTCGCGACCTTGTTTGCCCCAGGCAGCGAGCAGCGGATGGGCATGCTGGTGCAGGGTTTGCGGGTCGATGGTGACCGGCATTCCGGCTTTGCGGGCCTGGCGTTTGTATTCGTTCCGGAGCAGGTCTTTGTCGGCGACGATGTCGGACCAGTGGTGGCGACATGGGTTGTGCACGCACAACAGGACCTGGCTGAAACGAGCCAGGCCAGCCAGCGCTTCCAGGGCTTGGGCTGGCAGGGATGAAATGCCGAACACGATCACTCGGGAAGGCAGGCCCGCGGGCGCTTGTTCCAGGGTGTTGATGCGCTCGATAAAGCGTTGGTGAACACCGGCACGACTCTGGGCCATGCCCTCCTCCCCGACGTCCAGCAACAGGGCACGCCATAGTTCGGCTTGCCAGCAGTTGGCCGGGCTCAAGGGTTTTGATTCGCCTCGGCCGTTGCGCAATTGGTGGCGGCCGGCGGCCCAGTCTTCCAGCCAGTCAGCACGGTAGACCTGGTATTGGTCAAACAGGTCGGCGAGACGCTCTGCCAGTTGGTAGCGTTTGCGCAGATCCGTATCGTGGGTCAGAAAGCGTTGCAGGGGTTCGAAGTGGGGCTGATCGATCAGCTCCGGGAGCAGGCGCATGAGGCGCCAGGTCAGAGGAGCTTTATCGAGCAGGGACTTGGGCGGGATTTCATCTTTGCCCAGGACCATCCGATAGAGCTGCCACATGAAGCTGCCGGGGAGTTGCACGTCGATGGCCGCGGCGATACCGCAACCGCCCATGTCGTCATCTTCAGGGTCTTCGGCCAGCGCCAGTTTGAGCCATTGGGCAATGCCGTTGCTTTGTACCAAGGCGATTTCGTTTTCCAGGGGAGCCAGTGGGTAACGACGCATCCAACTGACAACCAGGCTGCGCAGTTCATCCAGGCGGTTGCCGTGAACCACCATGAATCCAGCACTGAGGGACGTCGCATCCGGCATAACGGCTTCCTTGGGAAAAGCAAAATCGAGGGATGGACTTTAGCATTGAAGGCAGTTGCAGGCTGCAAGCGAGACACGCTTGATGCGTTGCGCGCCCGTACTTTTCGACCGCCCAAAACAAAACCCCTGACTGCGTTAGCAATCAGGGGTTTCGGAATTTAATCTTGACGATGACCTACTCTCACATGGGGAAACCCCACACTACCATCGGCGATGCATCGTTTCACTGCTGAGTTCGGGATGGGATC
>NZ_JANUEW010000048.1:0-37847 GCF_024807515.1 Pseudomonas sp. BIGb0558 | reverse complement strand
GGAACACCGAGCCTAGGCGAGGTGCCGACAGGCGGGGCAGAGCGTTTTGGTTACTTTTGCGCTTTTCAAAAGTGACCCGCTGTAAGAGCGGAACCATAAGCCGCCGTTACCGCAGCAACGGATATGTACTCAACCCAAAAAAACCAAACCCAAATCTACCCGCCCATCGCGCACAGGCGGGCACCAATAATACCCCCCAGTCAACGGCTTGCTGATGCGATACAACCCATCAACAATCCCATCCTCAAGCCCACTCATCCGCCGCAACTGCGCTTCAAACGCATCAAACGAATGCCCAAACGCCAGGAACATCAACCCCGCCTGCCCATTCTCGGCCCAAGGCATCGACCGACGCACCACAAACGCCTCCGGACTAAAACTCTCCTGGGCCGTACGCTTGGTGTGCGCCGACTCCGGCGCATCCTCCAGCTCCTCGTTATCACCATGACGCCGACCAATAATGTGATCCCGCTCCACCGCCGGCAAAGCAGCAAACCCATCCAGGTCATGCTGCCACTGCTGGATCGCCGCAAAGCTCGCCCCACCCGGCGCCACCGCCGCATCCACCGCCGCATCATCATGCGGATTCTCGGTGCCATCCTCATAGTCAGTCAGGTCAAACCCGGTCTTGTAGCGAAAACCCTCGGTCATCTGCACCAGACCAAACCCCGGCGCCAGAGCCTTCTCAAACGCCCGGCTGCGCAACAGCAACTCACCGCGATCCACACCGTGCAACCAGACCCACAGCGCCTGCTGGGTCGACGGATTCTCCGCCCCCGGCCCGCTCACATGAGGGAACGCCCGCAACCCTTCAATCCGGGCACCCAAGGCGTTGACCAGCGGCTCACCGAAACCAACCACTGCATTGGCGTCCACCAAGTGCACCAGCGCATCCAGTGCAGCAGGCACAGCGTCCACGGACTCAATGGCAAAAAACAGATGGCGTGCCTGCAACGGCACCGGTGCGGCAAGAATGCCCGGCTGGTACTGACTCATGTGAACTCCTTCAAGAAAGCCGCGCAGTTTACCCGGCCAGTGCCGGGTTGTGCTCAAGGTTTTCCAGGCTTCGCGGGTCGAGGTTCAACTGTGCCTTGAGTTGCGCCCAGCCTTTGGGCGTGACCAGCACCGCCCGGGAGTTTTTCGAGCGGCGCAGCCAGTCGGCCTCGCACAGCGCGTTGAGCAGTTGTACCCCCAGGGGGCCGGCCAAGTGATGGGTGCGCTCGGTCCAGTCCAGGCATTGTTGCGCCAGGCCCTGGCGCGAGGGTTTGAGCGCCGCCAGGTCGATGCCCAGCGCGGCAAACCACTGCGCCCCTGCCGGCAGCAGTTCGTAGCGTTTGTCCTCCACGGCCAGGAGGTACCCGCAGTGTTCCAGGGCCTGGGTGATGGCGACGCCCATTTGCCCGGCCAGGTGGTTGTAGCAGCAGCGCGCAAACCGCAGTCCCTGGGCCTGGCGTGCCAGTGGTTTGGCCGGCACCGGGGTGATCACGCTGAGGTACTCGATGGCCCGCGCCACATGGGCGCCGGCCAGACGGTAATAACGGTGACGGCCCTGGGTTTCGCAGGTCAGCAGGCCACCGGCCAACAGTTTGGCCAAGTGGGTGCTGGCAGTCTGCGGGGTGATGGCGGCGGCATGGGCCAGTTCGCCGGCTGGGAGCGCGCGGCCGTCGAACAGTGCGAGCAGGATCGCAGCGCGGGCCGGCTCGGCGATCAGCGCGGCGACATCGGAAAAGTTGGCAGCAAGGGGCATGGCAGGTCTCCAGCAGGACCGCGCCAGTATAGGCGCAGCGAACGACGCCATGCTTCGATCACCGTCGAAGCATCGGCACCGGCGCCCGCGCTAGATTCGCCGCCTGGTTCTTCAAGGATGATCGCAATGCCCTCTCCTCTTCTTGCACAACGCGGGGTACTGGCCGCCACCAGCCTCAGTTATGTGCTGGTGATTCTCGACACCTCCATCGTCAATGTCGCCCTGGAGCGCATCGCCGCCACGCTGCACACCGGCATCAGCGGGCTGCAATGGGTGGTCAGCGCCTACACCCTGAGTTTTGCCAGCCTGCTGCTCAGTGGCGGCGCGCTGGGGGATCGCGTTGGTGCCCGCCGGCTTTATCTGGCGGGCCTGGTGTTGTTTACCCTGGCCTCGTTGCTGTGCGGCATGTCCGGCGACTGGATGACGCTGGTGGCGGCGCGGGTACTGCAAGGGGTTGGCGCAGCGCTGTTGGTGCCCGGCTCACTGACGCTGATCAACCAGGCCTTTGCCAACGATCCGGCCGGACGTGCGACGGCCATCGGCGTATGGGCGAGTTGCGGCGGTATCGCCATGGCAGCCGGCCCGTTGGTGGGCGGCGTGCTGATCGAGCTGTTTGGCTGGCGCAGTATTTTCCTCGCCAACCTGCCGCTGGGGCTGATTGCGATTGGCTTGAGCGCCCGGCTCAACGCCAGCGAGCGCTCGCCAAGGGCGCTGGATGTGCGCGGGCAATTGAGCGCGATCCTGGCGCTGGCGACCTTGATTGGCGTGCTGATCGAAGGCCCGGTTCGCGGCTGGTTCTCCACGCCAATTCTGTTGGCCGGCCTGCTGAGCGTGGCGGCCTGGGGCACCTTCATCCGGATTGAAATTCGCCACGCCCAGCCGATGCTACCGCTCAAGCTGTTCGCCAATCCGGTGTTCAGCGCCTGTGTGGCGGTGTCGCTGATCTCGGCGTTGGTGCTCTACGGCCTGGTATTTCTGCTGAGCCTGTATTTCCAGCGGGTGCTGGGTTACTCACCATTATGGACGGGCCTGGCGTTCCTGCCGCTGACCGCACTGGTGAGCCTGGGCAGCCTGGTCGCCGGCCGACTGGTCAAGGCCTGGGGCAGCGAACGGTTGATCGGTGTGGCACTGCTTTTATACCTGGCGGGTTTCGGCCCGCTGTTGCTCTATGGCCCCACCACGTCCTACCTGTGGATCGCCCTGCCGATGCCGGTGATCGGCCTGGCCGCCGGGTTGATCACCCCCGCTGCCACCAGCGCCTTGATGGGCACTGTGGACAAGCACCGCGCCGGTATCGCCGCCGGCACCCTCAACGCCGCCCGACAGGTGGGCGCGGCGCTCGGGGTGGCGCTGTTCGGTGGCTTGTTGGCGGGCCACATCCGGGCGTAATGCGTCTAGCCCTTGCCACACGGGGCGTTGATGGGTGAATCTCTAGTCACGTTTTGCAACCACTTAAGGGGTAGCGACATGACCACCGACAACCTGCTCGCCCAGCTGTTTCCCACTGCCGCCGAGATTCCCGAGCAATTCCGGCTCGCGGCGCCCATTGAACAACGTGATTACCTGGTCGGCGGCCAGTTGCATGTGTGGAACGGCCCCTTGGCCGAAGTACGCAGCCCGGTGCAGTTGCGCGGTACCGACGGTGACACACCGGTGATCATCGGCAGCACCCCGCTGCTGGACGCCGACACCGCCCTGACCGCCCTCGACGCCGCCGTGGCCGCCTACGACCGTGGCCAGGGCGCCTGGCCGACGATGCGCGTGGTGGATCGCATCCAGCACGTCGAAGCGTTTTTGCGGCGCATGCGTGAACAACGCGACGCGGTGGTGAAGCTGTTGATGTGGGAGATCGGCAAGAACCTCAAGGACTCGCAGAAAGAATTCGACCGCACCTGCGACTACATTACCGACACCATCAACGCCCTCAAGGAACTCGACCGCCGCTCCAGCCGCTTCGAGCTGGAACAGGACACCCTCGGGCAAATCCGTCGAGTGCCGCTGGGCGTAGCGCTGTGCATGGGCCCTTACAACTACCCGCTGAACGAGACCTTCACCACGCTGATCCCGGCGCTGATCATGGGCAACACCGTGGTGTTCAAGCCGGCCAAGCTCGGCGTGCTGCTGATTCGCCCGTTGCTGGAAGCGTTTCGCGACAGCTTCCCCGCCGGCGTGATCAACGTGATCTATGGCAGCGGCCGCGAGACCGTCAGCGCGCTGATGGCCAGCGGCAAGATCGATATCTTTGCGTTTATCGGCACCAACAAGGCCGCCAGCGATTTGAAGAAGCTGCACCCAAAGCCTCACCGTCTACGTGCGGCACTGGGCCTGGACGCGAAGAACCCCGGGATCGTGCTGCCGCAGGTGGACCTGGACAACGCGGTCAACGAAGCCGTCACCGGTTCCCTGTCGTTCAACGGCCAGCGTTGCACCGCGTTGAAGATCCTGTTTGTACACGAGGATGTGGTCGACAGTTTTATCGAGAAATTCAACCGCAAGCTGGCCACCCTCAAGCCGGGCATGCCGTGGGAAGACGGTGTATCGCTGACGCCGCTGCCCGAGCAGGGCAAGGTTGATTACCTCGGTGGCCTGGTCACCGATGCACTGGCCCACGGCGCCAAGGTGGTGAATGAAAATGGCGGCGCCAGCCGTGGCTCGTTTTTCTACCCGGCGGTGCTGTACCCGGTGAACCCGCAGATGCGCGTGTACCACGAGGAACAGTTCGGCCCGGTGGTGCCGATCGTGCCGTACCGCGATTTGGAGACGGTGATCGACTACGTGCTGGAATCGGATTTCGGCCAGCAACTGAGTATCTTCGGCACCAGCCCGGGTGAAGTCGGGCGGCTGGTGGATGCGTTCGCCAACCAGGTGGGCCGGATCAATATCAACGCCCAGTGCCAGCGCGGGCCCGACAGCTTCCCGTTCAACGGGCGCAAGAACTCGGCCGAGGGCACGCTGTCGGTACATGATGCGTTGCGGGTGTTTTCGATCCGTACCCTGGTGGCGACCAAGTTCCAGGCGAGCAACAAGGAACTGGTGAGCGACATTTTGCAGGAGCGCACGTCGAGCTTTCTGACCACTGACTATATTTTCTGAACCCTGAAATAGGTCGCCGAACTCCTGTGGGAGCTGGCTTGCCTGCGATGACGGACTCACCTCCAACAGTGATGTTGGCTATGACACCGCTATCGCAGGCAAGCCAGCTCCCACCCTGAGTCGACGGCGCCTGTTCGACCGAGGCCACCTTGAGACCGTTTTCATTGCACTTACCCCTCTTCGCCCGCCGCTTGCTGCGCCCGCTGCTGGACCCGTACCGGCGCTACCGTCATGCCAAACTGATCCACGCGGTACGCGTTTCCATCGGGTTGCTCGCCACGATCCTGCTCACCACCGGCATCAACCTGCCCCACGGTGAGTGGGCCTCGGTAACGATGCTGATCGTGATCGGCGGGTTGCAGCACCACGGCAATATCGGCAAGAAAGCCGTCGAGCGTGCCTACGGTACGTTGATCGGGGCCAGCGTCGGGTTGCTGTTGGTGGTGCAAGAGACCTACCTGGGCCAGCCGCTGTTGACCTACCTGCTGATGTCGGTGGTGTGCGGGTTCTTTTCCTATCACGCCATCGGCAAGGGCGGGTACATCGCGCTGCTGTCGGCGATCACCGTGTTTATCGTCGCCGGCCATGGCGACAACCCGCTGTCGGACGGGCTGTGGCGCACGGTGGACATCCTGATTGGCATCGTCCTGGCGCTGGCGTTTTCCTTCGCCCTGCCGCTGTACGCGGTGTATTCCTGGCGCTACAACCTGGCCAGTGCCTTGCGCGATTGCGCGGCGATCTACAGCCGGATCATCAGCGGCCAGTCGGTGACCGATGATGAACACCTCAAGCTGCTCAATCGGCTTAACGCCGCCATGCTGCAACTGCGTTCGCTGATGCCGTCGGTGTCCAAGGAAGTGCGGATTTCCATGACCGAACTGGACATCATCCAGCGGCACCTGCGCATGTGCATCAGCACCCTGGAGATCCTCGGCAACACCCGGCCCGACCCACGGGACAAGGAAGCCCTGGCGCGGATGCAGATGGCGTTGAAGAGCGAGCATCGACAGATACGGGTGCAGTTGATCGGGATGGCACGGGCCTTGAAGTCGGGGGTGACCGAGCGACTGGAGCGGCCGAGCAACACGACGCCCCACGAGCAGACCTTTGAAGTGCCGGTGGTCAACCCGCTGGACGGTTACCGGTTATTGACCCTGCAGCTGGCAGCCAACGTTGATGACATGCGCCAGCGCCTGGCCAAGACCGCCAGCCACTGGAAAATCTGATCAATCCCGGTGCAGCGCCTGGACCAACAGGTGCTGCAACGCCTGTAGCCGGGGCTCGGGGCTGTCTTCGGCGAAGCGCAGCACATTGGCCACTTCGGGCAGCGGCATCTGCTGTTCGAAAGGTCGGTGCACTGCCACGCGCTTGTCGAGGTGATCGCTGCTGAGCAGGCCCACGCCCAACCCGGCGGCGATGGCCGAAATCACGCCCTCCACCGAACCGCACTCTACCGCCACCTGCCAGGGAATGCCCAAGGCACTCAGCCGTTCCTGGGCCAGTTGCCGGTAGAAACAGCCAGGCCCGAACGTGATCAGCCGCACGCAATCATCCGGTGCGTGGTGCCAACCGGGTTGGGCGCACCAGTGCACATGTTCGCTCCACAGCAACTGGTCCCGCGCTTCGACGCGGTGGGTGAAATCCTGGTGCAGCGCCAGGTCCAGTTCACGGTCCACCAGGGCCTGGCGCAGCACGTGGCTCTGTTCCACCACAATCCGCACATCAAGCTGGCGATGCTGCCGGGAAAACTGGCCCAGCAGGTTCGACAGCTCGGCCATCGGCACCTGTTCGGTGGCGCCCAGGCGGATGGTGCCTTGCAGCTGCACCGGATTGAAGTGCGCCAGGGCCGCGTCGTGGGCTTCAAGGATGCGACGGGCGTGGATCAGCAACTGCGCACCATCGTCGCTGGCCACCAGGCGCTGGCCTTCGCGCTGGATCAGCGGCCGCTCCAACTGTTTCTCCAGCCGCTTGATCTTCCAGCTGACCGCCGACTGGCTGAGATTCAGCCGCTCAGCCGCCCGGGTGACACTGCCGGTTTCCACCACGGTTTGCAGGGCCCTCAGTACATCGATGGGCAGTCGCTGGTTCATGAGCATGGCCTATGACAAAAACAGGATTGGCAGAGAGTAAGTTGTCATTGGTGTCATGGCCAGCGGCACTTTAGGGTAAAGCCTTCATCACCGCGAGGATTTGCCATGACTGCCCTGCTGAACGAAGTTGCCTTGATCAACGGTTGGCGCATTGCCACAGGCCGCCACGGTGACGGGCTGCCGGTGCTGTTGCTGCACGGCACGCCCGCCCACTCCATCATCTGGCGCAATGTGGTGCCGCATCTGACCGCCGCCGGCCTGCAGGTTCACCTGTTCGACCTGCTGGGGTTCGGCGCTTCGGAACGCCCCGTGCAAGCAGACACTTCAGTGGCGGCGCAAAGCCAGCTGATTGGCAGTTTGCTCGACCACTGGGGGCTTGAGGACGTGCACTTGGTGGGGCATGACATCGGTGGCGTCATCGCGCTGCTGTTTGCCCTGGAGCACCCACAACGGGTGCGCTCATTGACGATCGCCGACGCGCCCAGCTATGACTCGTGGCCATCACCCACCTGGCGCGGGATTCACCAACGGTTTGCCGAGCACGGGCGCATGGCGCCGCACGAACATCAGGCGTTGATGAGCCGGCAATTGGCCATGGCCGTGTTTGACAAGAGCGTGATGCAAGGTGAGTTGCTGGAGGCGTACTTGGCACCGATCAGCGGTGTGGTCGGCCAGCCGGCGTTCTACCAGCATCAGGTGGCACATTACGACGCACGGTACACCGCCGATTTTGCCGAACGTCTGCCAGGCATGGATTTGCCGGTGCAGGTTCTGTGGGGCGCCGAAGACGAGTGGCAGCCGCTGGTGTATGCGCAGCGCCTGCAAAGGGATATTCCGGGGGCTGCCCTGCATGTGCTGGAAAACGCGGGTCACTTTCTGATGGAGGACGCGCCGGGACGGGTGAGCGAGTACCTGTTGGACTTTATTGGCCGCGTTCACACAAGCGATTAACTTCACACTTTTTCTTACATATTTTTCACGTTTTATTCACATCCCCAGCCGTAGTGTGAAGCCTCATCCGTTACAAATGCTGCACTTAAAAACCCGCCGCCCCAGCGGGTTTTTTTTGCCTGTCATTTATCCAGACCCGCCACCTGCGGGTGTAAGGATTGCAAGGTGTTATCACCCCTGTTGCTGACGAAGATACAGGTACCGTCCGGGCTGATGCTCACATGACGGGGGCCCTCACCCGCCAGGGTCAGGACCTGTTCTTTTCTCGAGGTATCGATTGCCGCCAGAAAACCTGTGATCACAGAGGTGCCATTGGTGGTGTATAGCCAGTTTCCGTCAGGACTGGCGGCCAAGGTATCAAACAGATTGTTGGTCAGCAGGATGTAGTCGCTTACCTGGTTGCTGGCAGTGTCAAACACCGCCATCCGCGCAAGGCCGGAAAGGTTGATATACACCAACGCACCATCAGGGCTGATTGCAATGCCTGTCCCCGCAGCAATCAGTGGGATGGCCCTGACCTGCCGCCGTTCAAGGATGTCGATGATCGACAGTGTTGCGCTCAATCGGCTGCAAACGAATCCATGGCGGTTATCCGGGCTGACGACGATGGCATTCGGTGTTGTAGGGGTCATCTCGACTGTATCGACCTCCTGGGTCAGCGTATCGAGAACGGCAACGCCCCCTCCCTGAACACAGAAACACAGATTACGTCCATCAGGGCTGAGGGCCAGGCCGGTATCATGGCGTCCCAGTCTCATGGATATCACTTGCAGGCTGCTCAGCGTGATAATCAACAACCCTTGCTGATGGCTGACGTATGCATGAGTACCCTGGGGGTTGATCACGACCTCAAGAGGGGGAAAGTCCAGGACAATTCGATAGAGGATGCGCAGCATGAGCGTATCCAGCACGGCCATGTATCGATCGCTGAAAGCGCACACATAAAGCCGCGTACCGTCAGGCGTCAAGGCACTGCCCTGGGGAGATCGGAGCGGTATCTTTTCATCGGGCCCGTTAGCCACTACCGCCAGCGAGGCAGAGGCGAGTTTCGAGCCGCTCTGTGCATTAAAGGTATAACGCCCCGTTATCCCAGGCCCTTGAATACCTTCGACCAGCAAAAAACCAGCCGCGTCGGTTACAAAACTGCGAACGCCGCTGCTGCCGTCATCAAAGAACGCCCCGTCCGGTAATGTAATGAGTACCGCACCTTCGGGGACTGGCCGGTAGGCGTCATCGTGCAGGCTCAGACGCAGCCTCAAGCGCCCCAAAGGGGTGATTGTGTAGGGGCCGTTGATAAATAGCGGCGTACCCACTGGCGCAGTCAAATCCTCAACGGTCGGCGGGTTGGGTCCGGGGTTATGCTGCTCAGCCATATTCGGGCACCTGCAAATCGGGCGAGGGTGTCTGCCCGATTTAGCAATGCATCGGATTGCTTGTATAGCTGTGAAATTTGACAGTGGCGACCGACGGACAACAGGTCAGCGAACGGCCTTTCCGGCGCTCGGGGCAGCCGCTTGCTCGCGGATCGCACGTTGCGTGTCCAGTACCCGCGCCAGAGCCGTTTCGGCCTCAGGGCTTTGCTGGGGCACGCGAATCGCCGCCGACACCAGGGTGATCAGTTTGGCCATCACTTCGGCATCGGTCGCCGGCCGCCCCAGGCTCATGGAGTTCATCAGCAAGCGCAGCTCGGTGCCGGCCATTACCCCGGAAATCGCCTTGAGGGCAAATTGCAGGCGCACCCCCAGTTCGTTGCGCGGCAAATCCGGCAGGGCCAGGGCGAACGCTTCAAAGAAGCGCTGGAACACCGGCTGGTAATGCACCTTGAGGTATTCCTGGATAAACGGCGAGGTGTCGCTGTACACACGCCCCAGGAAACGGATGAACGAACGCCCTTCCCCGCTCGCCGGGTCGCTGCGCTCCAGGCCCATGGCCGGGGCGAACAGCACGCCCAGCAAGGTGTCGCAGTCCAGCGGGCCGTCGGATTCGGCTTCGCACCGCGCGAGCAGCTCCAGGCGCTGCTCGTTGAGCGGCTCCAGGCGCTGCATCAACAGGGTTTTCATCAGGGAATCCTTGTCCCCGAAGTGATAATTCACCGCAGCGAGATTGACCTGCGCCCTCTCGGTTATCTGCCGCAACAAAACGGCGTCATAGCCGTATTTGATGAAAAGAGCCTCTGTCGCATCCAGCAATCGGGTCTTGGTAACGTTTGGAGCGCTGAGTTTCTTCGCGACCATAGGGATTGGGGTTCCACTGCGGAAATATTGTTTTAAAAATTAATTTGATTTTTTATACCGGGGCCGCTGCCTGAAAGCAAGTAGTGACACTGCGCCATACCATCCAAAGCCAGCAATGACGGGCTCGTTGAGGGTAGCTGATGGATTTTTCCGGCGCCTGAAATGCCCCGTAGAGGAATCGTTTCAAAGGGTAAAACCGCTCTATATCCATGGCTGGCGGAACGGCGGGATCGCGGTTAGTATTCAAACAATATTTTAAAAACAAGAAATAAAACCAGTCCGTGACGTGTACCAGGCAGCCCCTGAACTTGTTACAAGGATTTTCAGGGGATGCGCGGTGCTGTCGAGGCTGCAGGCGTAGTCATGATGACAGATACCCCCGCGCACCCAGGCTTCATTTCCCTGCAAGGCATCGGCAAAAGCTATCAGTTGGCCGGTCAACACCTGTCGATTCTCAATGATGTATGCCTGGCCATCCAAAGCGGTGACAGCTGCGGCATCCTCGGCGCGTCCGGCTCCGGCAAAAGTACCCTGCTCAACATTCTGGGCCTGCTGGATTTGCCCGACTGCGGCCAGTACCGTTTTGCCGGCCATGACATTTTCAGCGCCAGCCCCGACCAGTTGGCGGCGATCCGCAATCAGCAGATCGGTTTCGTCTTTCAAAGCTTCAACCTGCTGCCGCGCCTCAGTGCCCTGGACAATGTCGCCCTGCCCCTGAGCTACCGTGGCGTGTCGCGGCATGACTCGGTGGAACAGGCCCTGCGCATGCTTGACCAGGTGGGCCTGGCCGAGCGTGCGCATCATCGCCCGGCGGACCTGTCCGGCGGCCAGCGCCAGCGCGTCGCCATCGCCCGCGCCCTGGTGGGCAATCCCTCGGTGATCCTCGCCGACGAACCCACCGGCAACCTCGACAGCACCACCGCCCAGGAGATCATGGACCTGCTGCTGGCGCTCAATCGCGAACAGCAGGTGACGCTGATTATCGTCACCCATGACCCGCACATTGCCGAGCGCCTGAATCGCAAGATCCTGGTGCGCAACGGCGTGGTGCAAGAGGCCGGGCGCCTATGAGCCTGCGGGTCGAACAAAGCCTGAGCCAATTGCTGCACGAGGCATTTGTCAGCCTGCGTACCCTGGGCAAGCGCTCGGTCCTGGCCTTGCTGGGCATTGTCATCGGCAGTTCGTCGGTGGTGGCGCTGATCAATATCGGCCACAACGCTGCCGAAGACGCGGCGATGATTTTCAAGGACATGGGCACCGACACCCTGGTGGCGCAATTTCCGCCCAAGGGTGCCAGCACCGCACAGATGCCCGCCCGCCTGGACCTGGAGGCCGTGCGCCGCAGCGTGCCCGGTATCGCCCATATCGGCGCGGTCTCGTTGTTCAGCGGGCCGGCGGTGTTCCATGGCCGCACCGTCAACACAAACTTTGTCGGCAGTACGCCGGACTTGAAAGACGCGATGCGCCTGTCGGTACGCGAGGGGCGTTTCCTGTCGAGCTTCGATGCGGGGGAAACCTACGCGGTCATCGGTGACCAGATCGCCCAGGCCCTGAGCGCGCCCGGCGACCCGCTGCAATTGGGCGACCGGGTGCGCATCAACGATTACCTGTTCCTGGTGGTGGGCATCCTGCACAGCCAACCCCGGGCAATGCTGATCCCGGTGCAGGCCAACGAATCGCTGTTCGTGCCCGCCCAGGGCATGCGCCGCATCTACGCCAATCCGCAAGTTGCCAACGTGATTATCCGCGCAAGCTCCGGGCAGGACATGGAGCGTGTGGCCCAGGACGCAGCGGCGGCGCTGCGAACCCAGCTCACCGACCACGATGTCGACATTCAGGTGCCCCAGCAAATGATCGATGGCATGACCCGGCAAAGCCGTACCTTCGCTTACCTGCTGCTGGCCCTGGGCGCGATTTCCCTGGTGGGCGGCGGCGTCGGCGTGATGAACGTGATGCTGATGAACGTTTCGGAGCGGCGCCGGGAAATCGGGATTCGCATGGCCCTCGGTGCGCGCCAGCGGGACATTCGCAATCTGTTCCTGCTGGAAGCGGTGACCCTGACCGCCGTCGGCGCCGTCTGCGGCGCGGTACTGGGCATGACCGCCGCGTACCTGTATGCATGGCTGTCCGGCTGGCAGTTTTCCCTGGCGGTGGCCGCGCTGCCGCTGGGGGTGGGCAGCACGTTGCTGGTGGGGCTGTTTTTCGGGATCTATCCGGCGGTGTCGGCCTCGCGCCTGCAACCGGTGGAGGCCTTGCGCGATGAATAAACGGCTGCTGTTGTTGAGCGCTCTGGTGAGCTTGCACAGCGTGGCCGCCGACGTGGTGATTCGCCCGTCGGCGCCCAGCACCACCCGCAGCGGTTATGAGCGCGGTGTGTCGCTGAACGCCCAGTCCACCACCTTGACCCTGGGCGACGCGGTGTACCTGGGCCTGCGCAACAACCCGGCAATTCGCAGCGCGTACCTGCAACGTGTGGCGCAGAAATTCGACCTGCGGGTGGCCGAAGACACCTTCAACCCCAAGCTGACCCTGAACAGCTACTACCGCGCCAACAAAGGCAGCGACGACAACGCCCGCAACGCCAACCTGGCGCCCAACGCCACCTTGCTCGGCGAATACGGCACGCGCCTGAGCATGAACTGGACCCAGCAACTGAACAACGCCGACCGTGCCGGGCGCTACCGCAGCGACGGCCTCGACCTGTCGGTGATCCAGCCGCTGATGCGCGGTGCCGGCTGGGACGCCACCACCGCCCCGCTGCGTCTGTCACGCCTGTCGGAACAGGCCAACCGCCTGAACCTCAAGGCCAACGTGGCGCAGACCATCAGCAACATCATCACCACCTACCGCGAATTGCTGCGGGCCCAGGAACAGCTGAGCATCGTCCAGGACGCCCTCAAACGCTCCGGCACGCTGCTGGAAGTGAACAAAGCGCTGATCAGCGCCGGGCGCATGGCCGAGTTCGAGATTGTGCAGACCGAAGCCGACATCGCCACCCAGCAACTGGGGGTGGAAGAAGCCCAGAACCAACTCGACACCAGCCGCCTGGCCCTGCTGCGCCTGCTGGCCCTCGACCTGTCGACGCCGATCCGCGCCACCGAAGCCCTTGAAGCCAAGCGCATGGACATCGACAAGCACCAGGCCTTCGTACTCGCGCAGAACCAGCAACCGAACTACCTGGCCACCCTGCTCGGCAGTCAACAGGCCGACCTCAACCTGGTGATCGCCAAGGACTCCGGCCGCTGGCAGGTGGACCTGGTGGCCGGCGCCAACCAGATACGGGCCGACACCAATGACGATAACGGCCACTCCAATAACCGGCGCTGGGACAGCTATGCCGGCGTGCAGGTGCAGATTCCCATCGGCGATATCAGCACCCGCCAGGCCGAAGTGCACGCGCGGGTCGACGCGGAGAATCAGGAAATCATCATCGCCGACGCCCGCCAGCAACTGGAGCGCGACGTCAACGATGTGGTGCGTGACCTGGGCACCCGCTGGCGCCAGTATGAAATCTCCCAGCGGGCGGTGGAGCTGTCCAAGCGCAAGATCGAAATCGAACGGGAAAAACTCAGCGCCGGGCGCTCCACCAACTTCCAGGTATTGAGTTTCGAAACCGACCTGCGCAACGCCGAGAACTCACGGCTCAATGCCTTGATTGCTTATTTGAACGCCCAGACTCAGTTCGACCTGACCCTGGGCATGACGCTGGAAAGTTGGGAAATCGCCCTCAATGACTACTAATAAGAAGCGCCTGTTGGGTGTCGTGTTGATGGTGCTGGTGGCCGGTGTCGGCATCACGCTGCTCAGCCGCCAGAGCCCGGCCGCCAACCCGCCCGGCAACGCCGAACAATGGCTGGCGGTAAAGGTCGACCCGCTGGTGCACCAGATCGGCCTGGTGGGCAAGATCGAGCCCGACACCACCATCACCCTCACCGCGCCCTTCGACGGCAATGTGCAGGCCAACCTGGTGGAACAGGGCCAGCGGGTGGAAGCCGGCCAGGTGCTGCTGCGAATGGACCCGGCCACCCTCGAAGTGCAACTGCGCGACGCCCTCTCCGCGCAGCTCAAGGCCCGGCGCACGGTGCAGGAAATGCAGGACTGGGACAGCGGCCAACAAGTCGGCCGCGCCCGCCGCAACCTGCGCACCGCCGAAATGAGCGCCAGCAACACCCAGCGCAAACTCACCGAGAGCGAAAACCTGTTCAAGCGCGGCATCATCCCGCGCAACGAACTCGACGACCTCAAGCAACAGGCCACCCAGCAACAGCTGGACCTGGTGGCCGCCCGGGGCGAACTGCAGCAGGCGATAGAACAAGGCAAGGGCGAATACCGGCAAATCGCCGATATGGAGCTGACCAACGCCACGGTCAAATATGACGCCCTGCGCACCCTGCTCGATGGGAAGGAGGTCAAGGCACCGTTCTCCGGCATCGTGGTACCGGCGCCGGGCGGCAGCTCATCGTCCCAGGGCGGCGGGAACAACAACGCGCCGGTGCAGGCCGGGAGCAAGGTCAGCCAGGGCCAGGTGCTGTTTGGGCTGGCGAATATCGAGAAGCTGAAAATCGTTGCCAAGGTCTCGGAGCTGGACATCAACCAGCTGCACCAAGGGCAAGCGGTGGAGGTCATGGGCGACGGGTTTGACGGGGAGCGGCTGACGGGGTCGGTGAGTGTGGTCAGCGGCTTGGCAATTGCCAGCGACAGCCAGGGCAGCGCGCAGTTTCCGGTGACCCTGTCGATTCCCAAGCTGACGCCGCAGCAGTTGCAACGGGTGCGACTGGGGATGAGTGCGCGGTTGACCATCGTGACTTATAACAATGACCAGGCGATTGTGGTGCCGGCCCAGGCGATCAGTCGCGGGGATGGGGTGATGACGGTGGAGTATCGGGCCGCGATGGATAAACCGGTGGAGCGGGTGACGGTGACCACCGGGCAGTCGACGGCGCAAGGCGTTGAGGTATTTGGGTTAAAGCCGGGGTTTGTGAAGGTCGGGCCATAACCCCGACCTGTAGGAGCTGGCTTGCCTGCGATAGCAAGCTGTCAGTTGATAAAGATGCAGCTGACCCACCGCTATCGCAGGCAAGCCAGCTCCCACATTAGATTTAGAGGTGTGCCAACCTGGCGGCGAGTGCCTTGGCCTGAATCGCCACATCCGTCACTGCCGTACTTTCCCACCACATCCCGCGCAGCGGTGGGCCCATCGCAAACAGCCGCCGGCTGACATTCCCGTCAGCATCCAGCACCGCCCCGGAAGTATCCGCCGCAATCCCCAGCGCCAACGGCCCGGGCTGAATCAACCCGCGCTTGAGCAACTGCCGGGGCAACGGCCGGGCCACGCGCCGCCAGTCGTATTCAATTCCGCTGGAGTTGATCAGCGCTGCCCCCGACACCTCGACGACGGCCTGCTCGCCCCGATGGCGCAGGCGAATCGTGACATCACCTTCAGACGGCACCAGCCCCTTGTACGAAGCCGCCTGAATCCGCAACCGCCCTTCCCCATGCAACCGTGCCACCAACTCGGCACTCAAGGGCGGCGAGCGGTGGTGATGGCTTTCCCACCAGGGCCGAATATGCCGCACGAACTGGCGCTTCTCGCGCTCACTCGCCTGGCTCCACAAACGCCCGATATTGGCGCGTACGGTGTCCAGGGGCGCTTGCCAGTCGATCCCCTGCTCCAGCGCGAGCCGGCATTGGCGACGCACTTCCCGCAGCAATTGCCGGGGGCTGCGCAGGCTGTGGTCTTCCCCCAGGAAGTCGACCCAGGCCGGCGGCTGCCGACGCACATGGGGCAACAGGCCATGGCGTGAAAAAATCTCGATGGGCCCACGGTGACCGGCCTGTTCCAGGGACACCACGGCGTCGACCATGGTCAGCCCGGAACCGATGATCAGCACGGTGGATTGCGGGTCGAGTTGGGTCATGGCCTGCACATCCCACGGGTCGACTGCCGCGGCATTCAAGCCGCTGGACTCGGTCTGGGGCGTGCGCGCCGCCGGGAACATGCCGGTGGCCAATACTGCAACGGCACCACGCAGTTGCTGGCCGTCGCTCAGGGTCAGCCGTGTGGCGTGTTCATCCACTTCAAGGTCCACCACCTCGGCGCGGATATGCTCGACGGTCGACGTCGAAAGCGCCTTGGCCTCGGCCAGCCGTTGTTGCGCGTACAGGCCAAAAATCCCGCGGGGCGGAAACAGTTCGCTGATGGGCACGTGTTGCTGGTCTGACTCCGGCCAGCCACCGCCGGCGATGTAGGCGGTCAGCCATTGGGTCAGGTCATCGGCGTTGTCCGGGTCGACGCTCATGCGGGCGGCGTTGCCGTTCAGGGTGTGGCCCAGCTCCACCGCGCTGTAGGCCTCGCCGCGCCCCAGTTCCTGGCGCGGCTCGATCACCAGGATCTGCCGCGTGCCCGGCAGGCGCAGCAATTGCACGGCCAGCATCGTCCCGCTCAGGCCGCCGCCGACGATCAGCACATCAGCGTTGCGAATGGCGCTCGTCGCCTGTCCGCGTTCGGTTTCACTCATGAAATTGCGCCCTTACTGTCTGCCTGAATGGTTGTGGTAAAAATCGCCCCGTGCAGTATCCAGCACATCGACCCGGGGCGCATAGCTCGGCCCGAATAGCTCAGCCCGACTGGGGAAAGCCCAGGCTCTGACCGCTGTTCAGCCATTGCTCCAGCACCGCCGCCAGGCCGCCTTGCCCGTGGGTGCTCTCCTCGCTCCACAGCTCGGTCTTGCCGGAAGGCTGCCACCAGCGGCACAGCCGCTGGGACGTGTCCACGATGCCGACCTGTTGCACAACCGCCACCGGCTGCAGCCCCGGGACATACGCGTGGGTAGGCCGAATGCGCCACAGCTGTTGCTGCAAGGCGGCGGGCGCCAGGTCATCGGCCAGGGTCAGGATCTGGCCACCGATCACCTGGGCGGCCAGGGCCAGCAGCAACAAATGAGGCTCGAAAGCCCCGCTGAGGGCCAGCCGCGACTCTTCGGTAAAGCCCTGCTGGCGCAAGCCATCGGCCTGACGCTCGACATCCCGCAGGGCATCAATCCAGCGCCAGGCGTACCACTGGCCGTCGCGCTTGTGGCGCAGGGCATTGTGCAGCGGGGTCACCTGCGCCCAGTGGCGCAACTGCGCCAATGCCTTGGGCAACACCGTGACCCGTTCAGCGGGCCATTCCACATCCAGCGGTTGTTCACGTTCATGCACGCTCATAGGGTGATGCTCCTATTGGTGGAACAAGCATGCGGTGGTCCGCTGGCCGAAATCGTTGGCTTGATGAAGATCACCTGTGGGAGCTGGCTTGCCTGCGATAGCGGGGTGTCAGCCAACACAGATGCAAGCTGACTCACCGCTATCGCAGGCAAGCCAGCTCCCACATTGATCCGGTTTCTCCAGTCAGATCGCTGTGGCTTTAAGGTCGCGATAGCTGGCGCCCGGATGGTTGTCCGGCAAACGCGCGCCTTCCCCGAACAATTTCTCCCGCAGGGTGCCCTGGGCATATTCAGTCTTGTACACCCCGCGCTTCTGCAACTCCGGCACCAGCAAGTCGACCGCGTCGATAAAGGTCTCGTGGGTCAATGCATAGGCCAGGTTGAAGCCATCTACATCAGTCTCTTCAACCCACTCCTGCAACAGGTCGGCCACGGTTTGCGGGCCGCCGACAAACAACGGGCCGAAGCCGCCAATACCGACCCAGTCCGCCAGTTCATTCGGCGTCCAGACCTTGTTTGGATCAGCAGTGGAAAACGCTTCCACCGCCGACTGAATGGCGTTGGTGTGCACGTGCTTGAGGGGTTCATCAGGCTTGAACTGGCTGAAGTCGATACCGGTCCAGCCGGAGATCAATGCCATCGCGCCTTCGTAGCTGACGTAGGATTTGTATTCGTCGAACTTGGCCTTGGCCTTGGCGTCGGTTTCGCCAACGATCACCGTCTGCAAGTTGAAGATCAGGATTTTCTTCGGATCACGCCCTGCCTCGGCCGCACGCCGGCGGATGTCGGCGACGGTTTTCTTCAGCAGCACTTTCGACGGTGCCGCCACAAATACGCACTCGGCCTGCTCGGCGGCGAACTGTTTGCCCCGGCTGGACGCGCCCGCCTGGTACAACACCGGCGTGCGTTGTGGCGAAGGCTCGCAGAGGTGAATGCCGGGCACCTGGAAGTGTTTGCCGACGTGGCGAATCTCGTGGATCTTGCTCGGGTCACTGAAGATCCGTCGCTCGCGGTCCCGCAGCACGGCGCCCTCTTCCCAGCTGCCTTCCCAGAGTTTGTAGCAAACCTCCAGGTATTCCTCGGCGTAGTCGTAACGCGCATCGTGTTCGGTCTGGGCTTTCTGCCCGAGGTTCTTCGCGCCGCTTTCCAGGTATGAGGTGACGATGTTCCAGCCGACGCGGCCTTTGGTGAGGTGGTCGAGGGTGGAAAGGCGCCGGGCGAACGGGTACGGGTGCTCGAAAGACAGCGAGGCGGTCAGGCCAAACCCCAGGTGTTCGGTGACCAGTGCCATGGGTGCGATCAGCGAGAGTGGGTCGTTGACCGGCACTTGGGTGGCCTGGCGAATCGCCGCGTCACCGTTGCCGTTATAGACGTCGTAGATGCCCAGCACGTCGGCGATGAACAGGCCGTCGAACTTGCCGCGCTCGAGGATTTTTGCCAGGTCGGTCCAGTACTCCAGGTCCTTGTACTGCCACGAGCGGTCTCGCGGGTGGGCCCACAAACCGGGAGACTGGTGGCCGACGCAGTTCATGTCGAAGGCATTCAAGCGGATTTCACGGGACATCAAAGCACTCCGTTGAGGTGGTAGTTGCCGACAATCTGGTATTTGCGGCGCAACGGGTCATCGAGGGTCGGCGGCAGCGCGGTGCGTTGGCCGGTGAGTTCGAATTCGGCATTGCTCGCGGCGATGAGGGCTTCGGCCGCCGCGATCTGCGCTTCGGTGAGAGCCACCGGGCTCGGGTGGGTTTCGGCACGCTCAAACAGAGCGGCCGCTACGTCCACGCGAATCTGCAGATCGCCGAAGCGGCTGATCACGTAGGGGTCATCACTTTTCTCGACAAAGCGCCGGGTGCTTTCCAGCAGTTGGCGCGCCTGATTCAGTGCGGTCATGGATAAAGCTCCTCAGTTCCAGGCGTGGCGCGCAGGCTTGACGCCGTTGAGCACGAAGTTGCCGATCAGGTGGTATTTCCAGCGGGCCGGGTCGTGCAGGGTGTGGGTGCGGGCGTTGCGCCAGAAGCGGTCAAGGTTGTGCTTGCCGGTGACCGAGCGGGTGCCGGCCAGTTCGAAGAGTTTGCTGCTGGCAAGCAACGCGGTTTCCGCCGACAACACTTTGGCCTGGGCGACAACCAGAGAGGCGTTGGCCACGGTGTCTTCGTTGGGGTTGGCCAGGGCCCGGTCGACAGCCACGCCGGCCTTGGCGAGGATCGCTTCAGTGCCGTGCACGCGCCATTCCAGGTCACCGATGGCCGCGATGGTGAAGGGGTCTTGCCAGCCGTGATCCTGTTGGCTGTCGATCCACGGACGGGCCTGGCGCGCATAAATCTTGGCCTGTTCCAGGGCGCCAAGGGCGATCCCGGTGTCGACGGCGGCCTGGATGATTTGCGAGATCGGGCCATTGGCGGTGGGTTGGTCGAAGGCCTGGTGGGCCGGGATCACCGCACTCAGGGGCACGGTGACGCCGTCGAGGGTGACCCCGCCGCTGGCGGTGGTGCGCTGGCCGAAGCCGTCCCAGCTGTCGACCACCGTCAGGCCGGGCGCATCGCGCTCCACGAACGCGATAAACGCCTGGCCGTGTTCGTTGTTGCCGACGGTGGGCACCAGGTGGGCGAAGAGCGCACCGGTGCAATAGAACTTCTCACCGTTGATCTGGGCCGTATCGCCGTGGAAACGGATCTGCGTGTCGAAGGTGCCGGCGTTTTTGCTCCCGGCTTCGGAGAAGGCATTGCCGAAACGATAGCCCTGCAAGACCTTGGCGAAGTAATGCTGCTTTTGCTCCTCGCTGGCGGTTTGCAGGAGGATGTCCACCACCCCGAGATGGTTCTGCGGAATTTGCCCCAGGGACGGGTCGGCGGCGGAGATCAGCTTGATCACCTCGGCCACCGTCACATAGGACACTCCGGCACCGCCGTAAGCCTTGGGAATGGTGATGCCCCAGAGGCCGCTGGAGGAGAATTCGTCCAGCTCGGCCACCGGCAGGCGTCGTTCGCGGTCGCGTACGCCCGCGTCCACGGCAAAACGCTTGGCCAACTCAGTGGCAACGGCGATGGCCTCGGCGTCCGAGCGGATGATGTGGGCAGGGTGTTGGGGTTGGGCTGACATGGGCCGACTCCAGGCTCCAGAGAGATACTGGAGTAATTGCAGGAGTCGTGCCTGAATCCAATGTTCAACAAAATCAGTGGGTTGCTGGTAAGTCAGCAGTGTGGCAGGCGGTTCAAAACAGCAAAGTGTCCAACCACTGTTGCGCTGCCAACAGTTGATCCTGCGGTGAGCGCGGCCCCGTGGTGGCTTTCAATACCAGCGACACTGACTTCGGTATTGAAAGCCAATTCACTACCACTCAGGCGTCAGCAGGACGGTCGTCCACGACATAAAAACTGTGATCAGAAACAAGCTCGTCATGTTCGTCTTGAAGCACGCGATAAGTTGCCAAAACTATCTCATGGCGGAAGACGATACCGTTCAAAACAGCGTTGTATTGGCTCTCCAGCGACTCAACCGCGATTTCACCAAGCAACGTGCCATACCCCCTGACCGACCACCTGATTGTTTGCCCGATGGCCAGTCCCGGATACGCGGGAATAACGATCGAGGCGCGCCCATTTTGCATCTCGGGATAACTCACACGCTCCCCGTGGTTGGGAGTAATCCTTGGACGTGGAAGCAAGTCACTACTTTTAATATGCTTTGAGTTTTGTGCAGTCATCAGTGTGCTCTCCATTTAGTGAAGCCAACTGCCCCTTCCGCCCGAGCTCCGATTGAGTCAGCTCTGTGAGCAGTAGCTCCCACACTAGATTCAACCCAACGCTGATGTAAGCTGTGAAATCTGACAGTTGACAACACTTAAAGCCGAGAGTCTCAAATCACCACGTTGCGCACAAACCGCACCGCCACCTCGCGGTCATTGCGATAGGCGTGAAGGTGGCGACTGGCGAACATCAGGAACTCACCGGTGCCGACGTGTTTTTCCTCGTCACCCAGCACCAGCGTCAGCGTGCCTTCGAACACAAATAACTGCACGCTCCAGCCCTCGGGGTCCGGCTCGGGCATGTAGCGGTCACCGGGTTCCAGGCGCATCTCCCACAACTCCACCTCGCGACGCGCGGTGGCCTTGGCCAGCAGCACGGCCTTGCTGCCGGGAATTTCGCCGGCCCAGGCCAGTTCGTTGATGCGGCTGTGATCGGGGGCATCCGGGGCCTGGATCAGGTCGCTGAAGGCCACGTCCAGGGCCTCGGCCACCCGGTCGAGGGTCGACAGGCTGACGTTCTTTTCCCCCGCCTCGATCGCTACCAGCATGCGCCGGCTGACGCCGGACTTTTCGGACAAGGTCGTCTGGCTCAACTCAGCTGCATGGCGCAGGCGCCGAACGTTCTGGCTGACGTGTTGCAGGACCGAGGCCCGTTGCGGATTTTCTTTGTGCACTATATTGCTCACAGGGTGGGGTTGCGCAGTATACTGCCCAGCTTGCGGCGCATTGTGCGGTCCGCGCCCCTCCTGTGCAAGACCGAGCCGACATGACCACCTCCCCGTTGTTTTCCCGTTTCAGCAAAGCCGAATGTGTATTGGTGGTGATCACCATGATTTGGGGCGGCACCTTTTTACTGGTGCAGCACGCCATGGCCGTGAGTGGCCCGATGTTTTTTGTCGGCCTGCGGTTTGCGGCGGCGGCGCTTATCGTCGGGGCGTTCTCGTTGCGCAGCCTGCGGGGCCTGACCCTGTTTGAGCTGAAGGCCGGCTGCTTTATCGGCGTGGCGATCATGTTTGGCTACGGTTTGCAGACCATTGGCTTGCAGACGATCCTGAGCAGCCAGTCGGCGTTTATCACCGCGCTGTATGTGCCGTTCGTGCCGCTGCTGCAATGGCTGGTGCTGGGACGGCGGCCTGGGTTGATGCCGAGCATCGGCATCATGCTGGCGTTTACCGGGTTGATGCTGCTGACCGGCCCGGCGGGCGCGTCGCTGAATTTCAGCCCCGGTGAAATCGCCACGTTGATTGGTGCGGTGGCGATTGCTGCCGAAATCATCATGATCAGCGCCTTTGCCGGCCAGGTGGATGTGCGCCGGGTGACGGTGGTGCAACTGGCCACGGCGTCGGTGCTGTCGTTCCTGATGGTGGTGCCGATGGGTGAGGCGCTGCCGGAGTTCTCGTGGTTGCTGCTGTTCAGCGCAGTGGGCCTGGGACTGACCAGCGCGGTGATTCAGGTGGCGATGAACTGGGCGCAGAAAAGCGTCTCGCCGACTCGCGCCACGCTGATTTATGCCGGGGAGCCGGTGTGGGCCGGCGTGGTCGGGCGGATTGCCGGGGAGCGGTTCCCGCCGATTGCCATGGTGGGCGCGGCGTTGATTGTGGCGGCGGTGATTGTCAGCGAGATGAAGACGCGGGGGCAGAAGGCGCTTGAGGCGCGCAATGAGCTGGAACAGGAAACCCAAGGCTAAGGCTACTGAAACAATGCCAAACAAGCTTTTTCAGCCTACCTTGTAGGATCCTGCCACATCTTGCCGTTTGGTGATCAAGATTCCGGCACGTATGATGCATCCCAAACTCCCGCAGATTAGAAGCCTATGTCCCTGATAGTTCTACTGCTTCTGCCCTTTGTCGGCAGCTGTCTCGCGGCCTTGCTGCCGCACAACGCACGCAACACAGAGTCCCTGCTGGCCGGCCTTGTCGCCCTGGTGGGGACGGTCCAAGTCGCCCTGCTCTACCCCCAGATCGCCCACGGTGGCGTGATTCGCGAAGAATTCATGTGGTTGCCCAGCCTCGGGCTGAACTTCGTGCTGCGCATGGACGGTTTTGCCTGGTTGTTCTCGATGCTGGTGCTGGGCATCGGGACCCTGGTGTCGCTCTACGCCCGTTATTACATGTCGCCGGAAGACCCGGTGCCGCGCTTCTTCGCGTTTTTCCTGGCGTTCATGGGTGCCATGCTTGGCTTGGTGATCTCCGGCAACCTGATCCAGATCGTGTTTTTCTGGGAACTCACCAGCCTGTTCTCCTTCCTGTTGATCGGCTATTGGCACCATCGCGCCGATGCCCGGCGTGGCGCCTATATGGCGCTGATGGTCACCGGCGCAGGCGGCCTGTGCCTGCTGGCGGGGGTGATGCTGCTCGGGCATATCGTCGGCAGCTATGACCTGGACCAGGTCCTGGCTGCCGGTGACCAGATCCGTGCCCATTCGTTGTACCCGATCATGCTCGCCCTGGTGCTGATCGGCGCCCTGAGCAAAAGCGCGCAGTTCCCCTTCCACTTCTGGCTGCCCCACGCCATGGCTGCACCGACGCCGGTGTCGGCCTACCTGCACTCGGCGACGATGGTGAAGGCCGGCGTGTTCCTGCTGGCCCGCCTGTGGCCGTCGCTGTCCGGCAGCGAAGAATGGTTCTGGATTGTCGGCGGTGCCGGCGCCATTACCCTGCTGCTCGGCGCTTATTGCGCCATGTTCCAGAACGATCTCAAGGGCCTGCTGGCCTACTCCACCATCAGCCACCTCGGGCTGATCACCTTGCTGCTGGGGCTCAACAGCCCGCTGGCCGCTGTCGCCGCGGTGTTCCATATCCTCAACCACGCCACCTTCAAGGCGTCGCTGTTCATGGCGGCAGGGATCATCGACCACGAGAGCGGCACCCGTGACATCCGCAAGCTCAGCGGCCTGGTGAGGCTGATTCCGTTTACCGCCACCCTGGCGATGGTCGCCAGTGCGTCCATGGCCGGCGTGCCGCTGCTCAACGGTTTCCTGTCCAAGGAAATGTTCTTCGCCGAGACCGTCTTTATTTCCTCCACCGCCTGGGTGGAAATCGCCCTGCCGGTGATCGCGACCATCGCCGGTACCTTCAGCGTGGCCTATGCCCTGCGCTTTACCGTGGATGTGTTCTTCGGCCCCACCGCGACCAACCTGCCCCACACCCCGCACGAACCGCCACGCTGGATGCGTGCACCGGTGGAACTGCTGGTGTTTACCTGCCTGCTGGTGGGAATTTTCCCCGCGCAAGTGGTCGGCTCGATCCTCGCCGCCGCCGCCCTGCCGGTAGTCGGCGGGGTACTGCCGCAGTACAGCCTGGCCATCTGGCACGGCTGGAACGCGCCGATGATCATGAGCCTGGTGGCCATGTCCGGCGGCGTGGTGCTGTACCTGCTACTGCGCAAGCAACTCAAGCTGGGCCGCTTCAAATACCCGCCGATCATCAGCTACTTCAACGGCAAGCGCGGCTTCGAGCGCTGCCTGGTGGTGATGATGCGCGGGGTGCGCAAGATCGAAAAACGCATCAGCACCAAGCGCCTGCAAACCCAGCTGTTCCTGCTGGTGCTGGCGGCGGTGATCGCCGGGTTGATCCCGATGCTGCACAGCGGCCTCAGTTGGGGCGACCGGCCGAAGATCCCGGGCTCCATCGTGTTCGTCACCCTGTGGTTGCTGGCAATCGCCTGCGCCCTGGGCGCCGCCTGGCAAGCCAAGTACCACCGGCTGGCAGCCCTGACCATGGTCAGCGTGTGCGGCCTGATGACCTGCGTGACCTTCGTCTGGTTCTCCGCGCCGGATCTCGCGCTGACCCAACTGGTGGTCGAAGTGGTCACTACCGTGTTGATCCTGCTGGGCCTGCGCTGGCTGCCACGGCGGATCGAAGAGGTTTCGCCATTGCCGAGCTCGTTGCGCAAGGCACGCATCCGACGCCTGCGGGACTTGCTCCTGTCCACCGTCGTGGGTGGCGGCATGGCGCTGCTCTCCTACGCGATGCTGACGCGCCAGACGCCCAACGATATCTCCTCGTTCTACCTCAGCCGCGCCCTGCCCGAAGGCGGTGGCAGCAATGTGGTGAACGTGATGCTGGTGGACTTCCGGGGCTTCGACACCCTGGGGGAAATCACCGTGCTCGGCGCCGTGGCGCTGACCGTCTACGCCCTGCTGCGCCGCTTCCGCCCTTCGAAAGAAAGCATGGAATTGCCCGCGCAACAGCGCCAGCTGGCGCCCGACGTGGCCACCGACCTGGTCAACCCGCGCCAGGCCAGCGACACTGCCCTGGGCTTCATGATGGTGCCGGCGGTGCTGGTGCGCCTGCTGCTGCCGATTGCCCTGGTGGTTTCGTTCTACCTGTTCATGCGCGGCCACAATCAACCGGGCGGCGGCTTTGTCGCCGGGTTGGTGATGTCGGTGGCGTTCATCCTGCAATACATGGTCGCCGGCACCCAGTGGGTCGAGGCACAGATGAGCCTGCGGCCGATGCGCTGGATGGGCTTTGGCTTGCTGTCGGCAACCCTCACTGGGCTTGGCGCACTGTTCGCCGGCTACCCGTTCCTGACCACCCACACCTGGCACTTCAGCCTGCCGGTGCTGGGCGACATCCACGTCGCCAGCGCGCTGTTCTTCGACGTCGGCGTGTACGCCATGGTGGTCGGCTCGACCCTGCTGATGCTCACCGCCCTGGGCCACCAATCGGTGCGTGCCCATAAACCCAGCAACCAGGCGAAAGCCGTTGCCAGCCAAGGAGGAGCCGCCTGATGGAAGAAGTCATCGCAATTGCCATTGGGGTGCTGGCAGCCTCCGGCGTCTGGCTGATCCTGCGGCCACGGACGTTCCAGGTGGTGATGGGCCTGTGCCTGCTGTCCTACGGGGTCAACCTGTTCATCTTCAGCATGGGCAGCCTGTTTATCGGTAAGGAGCCGATCATCAAGGACGGCGTGCCGCAAGACTTGCTCAACTACACCGATCCGCTGCCCCAGGCCCTGGTGCTGACGGCGATCGTGATCAGCTTCGCCATGACCGCGCTGTTCCTGGTGGTGCTGCTGGCGTCCCGGGGCCTGACCGGCACTGACCATGTGGACGGCCGGGAGCCCAAGGAATGACCTGGATGAATCAACTGATCATCGCGCCGATCCTGCTGCCGTTGCTGACCGCCGCGCTGATGCTGATGCTCGGCGAGAAACACCGCCCGCTCAAGGCGCGGATCAACCTGTTCTCCAGCATGGTGGGCCTCGGCATCGCGGTGCTGTTGCTGTACTGGACCCAGAAAGGTGGCCCCGGCTCCATCGGCGTGTACCTGCCGGGCAACTGGCAAGTGCCGTTCGGCATCGTGCTGGTGGTAGACCAGTTGTCGGCCATGATGCTGGTGCTCACGGGGATCATCGGCGTCAGCGCCCTGCTGTTCGCCATGGCCCGCTGGGACCGTGCCGGCACCAGTTTCCATGCGCTGTTCCAGATCCAGCTGATGGGCCTTTATGGCGCCTTCCTGACGGCGGACCTGTTCAACCTGTTCGTGTTTTTCGAGGTACTGCTGGCGGCCTCCTACGGCCTGATGCTCCACGGCTCGGGCCGGGCGCGGGTGTCGGCGGGGCTGCACTACATCTCGATCAACCTGCTGGCCTCGACGTTGTTCCTGATTGGTGCGGCGCTGATCTACGGCGTCACCGGCACCCTGAACTTTGCCGACCTGGCGCTGAAAATCCCCCTGGTACCGGAAGCCGATCGCGGCCTGCTGCACGCCGGTGCGGGCATCCTCGCCGTAGCGTTCCTGGCCAAGGCCGGCATGTGGCCGCTGAACTTCTGGCTGGCGCCCGCCTACTCCTCGGCGAGTGCGCCGGTGGCGGCGATGTTTGCGATCATGACCAAGGTCGGCGTGTACACCGTGCTGCGCCTGTGGAACCTGCTGTTCTCCGGCCAGGCCGGTGCCTCGGCGCTGTTCGGCGGCGACTGGCTGATCTACGGCGGCATGGCGACCATCGTCTGCGCGGCGCTGGCGATGATCGCCGCGCAACGCCTGGAGCGCATGGCCAGCCTGAGCATTTTGGTGTCCGCCGGGATCCTGCTGTCGGCCGTGGGTTTTGCCCAGCCGAGCCTGACCGCCGGAGCGCTGTTTTATCTGGTCAGTTCCACCCTGGCCTTGAGCGCGCTGTTCCTGCTGGCCGAATTGATCGAGCGTTCGCGCTCGGCCAATGACATGCCCCTGGACGATGAAATCGAAGCCCTGCCCAAGGCCATGGAATCCCTGCATCCACCGCCCGGCACCAACCTCGACGATGAGCAGAAAGCCGTGGTCGGCCAGGTCATCCCCTGGACCGTGGCCTTCCTTGGCCTGAGCTTTATCGCCTGTGCCCTGCTGATCATCGGCATGCCGCCGCTGTCCGGGTTTATCGGCAAGCTCAGCCTGCTCAGCGCCTTGATCAATCCGATGGGCCTGGGCAATGCCATCGACGAGCCGGTGCGCCCCGCCGCGTGGGGCTTGGTGGCGCTGTTGATCTTCTCGGGCCTGGCCTCGCTGATCGCCTTCGCCCGCCTCGGCATCCAGCGCTTCTGGACCCCGGAAGAACGCCCGTCGCCATTGCTGCGCCGTTTTGAATGCGTGCCGATCTTCTTCCTGCTGGGCCTGAGCATCGCCCTGACCTTCAAGGCCGAGCCGCTGATGCGCTACACCCAGGCTGCTGCCGAAAGCCTGAATAATCCGGAACATTACGTGATGGCCGTGATGGCGACGCGACCGGTGATGAGCCCTGAGGCCAAGGCCGCCGCATTGGAGGTGCAGCCATGAAGCGCCTGTTTCCTGCCCCGTGGCTGTCGTTGGCGCTGTGGCTGTTGTGGCTGGTGCTGAACCTGTCCGTGAGCCCCGGCAACCTGCTGCTGGGGGCGATCCTCGGTTTTGCGGCGCCGCTGATGATGGCGCCGCTGCGCCCGCTGCCGATCCGCATCCGCCGCCCGGGTGTGATCATCCGCCTGTTCTTCCTGGTGGGCCGCGACGTGATCATCTCCAACCTCGCCGTGGCCTGGGGCATCCTGGTCTGCGGCTCGCGCCCGCCACGCTCGCGCTTTATCAAAATCCCCCTGGACCTGCGAGACGCCAACGGCCTGGCCGTACTGTCGATGATCACCAGCGTGACGCCCGGCACCGTGTGGTCGGAGCTGGCCCTGGACCGCAGCATCCTGCTGATCCACGTGTTCGACCTGGATGACGAAGCGCAGTTTATCGAGCACTTCAAACACGCCTACGAACGGCCCCTGATGGAGATCTTCGAATGAGCGCCCTGCTCTCCAATGCGATCCTGTTCAGCCTGTTCCTGTTTTCCCTGGCCATGGTGCTGACCCTGGTGCGCCTGTTCAAAGGCCCCTCGGCCCAGGACCGGGTTCTGGCGCTGGATTACCTGTACATCCTGGCGATGCTGATGATGCTGGTGCTGGGCATCCGGTATGCCAGTGACACCTATTTTGAAGCGGCCTTGTTGATCGCGCTGTTTGGTTTTGTGGGGTCGTTTGCCCTGGCGAAATTCCTGCTGCGTGGGGAGGTGATTGAATGATCAATGTCGACGTGTTGCCGCTTTGGGTTGAAGTGATCGTCGCGGTGCTGCTGGTGCTCAGCAGTGTGTTTGCGTTGATTGGCGCGATCGGCTTGCTGCGCATGAAGGACTTCTTCCAGCGCATGCACCCGCCGGCACTGGCCTCGACGCTGGGCGCCTGGTGTGTGGCGCTGGCCTCGATCATCTACTTTTCGGTACTCAAGTCCGGGCCGGTGCTGCACGGTTGGTTGATTCCGATTCTGCTGTCGATCACGGTGCCGGTGACTACGTTGCTGCTGGCCAGGACTGCGTTGTTCCGCAAACGTATGGCCGGGGATGATGTGCCGGCTGAAGTCAGCAGCCGCCGGGCTGACAGCGGTAGCTGATCCCGCCAGGCGCTTCAGTGGTGAAATTCGTTCTCCAATAGAATCCATAAAATAGAACCTCAATCGCTAATCCCGGTATCGGGGTCACTTTATGAGGTTCTCTCCCATGGCATTCGCTCCCCTTGTCCAGGCTCGTCTCGACGCCTGGGTTGCATCAGCCGCTGACTTCGGGCCCTTTCTCACCGGCCAAGCAACCACCCTTACCCTCGATGAACAGCGCAAGGCTTACGAGCAGGTGCTGAGCGCTCATCCGATTCCCGCCGGTGTACGCTTTCATGAGGTCGACATGGGCGGCGTACCGGCCATGGTGGTAGTGCCTGATGCGATGGAGGGTGATCGAGTGTTGCTGTACATCCACGGCGGTGGTTATGTCGGCGGCAGCCCACGGGGTTATCTGGGCCTTGCCGGCCACTTCGCCAAACTGCTGGGGGCAAAGGTCTACTTGCCTGATTACCGCTTGGCGCCCGAGCATCCGTTTCCGCTGCCCATCGATGACACGCTGCAGGCCTATCGTTGGTTGCTCGACCAGGGCAACGATCCCAAATCCATTGTGTTCTCCGGTGACTCGGCCGGCGGCGCGATGGTGGTGTCGGTGATGGTCAAGGCCCGCAACGCCGGCTTGCCGCTGCCCGCCGCGGGCGCCGCCTTGTCGCCGTGGGCCAACCTGGAACACACCGGTGCCTCCATCGACAGCCGTGACGGCCTCGACCCGCAAGCCTCCCGCGCAGGGCTGACGCTGCTGGCGAAAGCGTTTCTCAACGGCGCGCCGCCAAACGACCCCGATGCATCGCCGGTGTTCGCGGACGTCAGGGGCTTGCCGCCGATTCTGGTGCAGATCGGCGAAAACGAAGTGATGCTCAGCGATGCCATGCGCCTGGCCACCCATCTGGGGGAAAACCGGGTGCGGGTGTCGCTGGAAGTTTGGCCCGGGATGTTCCACGTCTGGCACCTGTTTGCGGCGATTTTGCCCGAAGGAATGCAGGCGCTGGAGAATGCGGCGCTGTTCCTTGAGCAGACAATGGCGATTAGAGATTAATTAATCCAAAAAGAGCTTGGCGCGCTTCTTTGGGCCTGATACGGTTTAGTGGATTATTTAATCCACTAAACTCAGGCGCTCTTTCATGACTACTCCTACCCCTCGTTTCAGCAACAAGGTCGCCCTGGTCACCGGCGGTTCCCGCGGGATTGGCGAAGCCATCGTGCGCCGTCTGGCCGCCGAAGGCGCAGCGGTTGCGTTCACCTATTCGGCCTCCTCAGACAAGGCGCTGGCACTGGTAAGCCAGATCGAAAGCACGGGCGGCAAAGCCCTGGCGATTCAGGCCGACAGCGCTGATGTCGTCGCGATTGAGCGGGCGGTGTCCACCACCGTTGAACGGTTTGGCGCGTTGAATATTCTGGTCAACAACGCCGGCATCCTGCAGTTGGGCAGTGTCGACGAGTTCAGCCTGGAAGACTTCGACAGGATGTTTGCGGTCAACGTCCGCGCCACCTTTGCCGCCGCCAAGGCGTGTTCGCCGGTGATGCAGGCCGGTGACCGGATCATCAGCGTCGGCAGCGTGGTTGCCCAGCGTTCGGGCTTCCCGGGTTCCAGTGTCTACAGCATGACGAAGTCGGCGATCGCCGGTATGATCCGCGGCCTGGCGATTGATTTCGCCCCGCGCGGCATCACCGTCAACAACGTGCAACCGGGCCCGACCAGCACCGACATGAACCCGGCGGACGGGCCTCACGCGGGCATGATCAAAAATTTGATCCCCTTGGGCCGCGTAGGCACCGCCGACGAAGTAGCCGGTATGGTGGCTTACCTCGCCTCCGAGGAAGCGGCCTTTGTCACCGGCGCAAGCCTGACCATCGACGGTGGTTACCTGGCCTGACCCATCACTCGCAACCGAGGTACCCCATGGCAAGACCCAGAGCATTCGACCGCGACCAGGTGCTGCGCGAAGCCATTCGGGTTTTCTGCGACAAGGGTTTTGCCGCGGCCTCAACCGAAGAGCTGATGCAGGCCATGGGGTTGAGTCGCCAGAGCATGTACAACACCTTTGGCGACAAACGCCAGTTGTACCTGCTGGCGATGGCCGAGTATCAGCGCACCGGTGTCGACGACCTGATCGGGCGCCTGAATCAGGGCCCGACGCCGCTGCAAGCGCTGCATGACACCCTGCAATCCTTCGCCACCCGCGCTCTGCGCGAAGGGACCGCAGGGTGCATGGGCGTCAACGCCATCTGCGAGTTCGGCCAGGCCGATGATGAAATCAATCAACTCACCGCCCACAGCGCCGAGCGCTTGCGCAACGCATTCGAACAGACCCTGGGACAGGCGCAGGAACAGGGTGAAGTGGGAGCAGATACCGACCTGACCGGCGCGTGTGATTTTCTGATGGCCACCCTCAGCGGCATGAAAATCGCCAGCAAGGGCGGCGCAACCACTGAGCAACTGGAAGGCATCGCGGGGTTTGCGTTGCGGGCGCTGAGCGCGAAAGCGTGATCAACCCACTACAGGATCGGCGCGCCAAATCGGCCCAGTCGCGGCATCCAGTGATCCAGGATCTGCGCTGACGCCAGGATATGGTGGGCGTGCCCGATCAACAGCCGACGCGGCACAAACCCGATATAGCGTGAGTCATCGCTGTTGTCGCGGTTGTCACCCAACATGAAATAACTGTCGGCCGGCACCGTCACCGGGCCGAAATCGCGCAGCGCCCGGACTGTCGGCATGAATTGAATCGTGCGCTGGCTGTTGTTCGCACGCTCCGTCACCTTGATCCCCGGAACTGTTTGGCCAGGCGCGATGGGCTCGCGTATATCCTGCCCATTGCTGTAGGTGGCCGGCGTGCCGTTGACCCACAGCACCTCATCGCGCATTTCCAGGGTGTCGCCGGGAATGCCGACGATGCGCTTGATCAAGCGCATGCCGTCCTTGGGTGAGGAGAACGTCACCACATCGCCGCGCCGGGGGTTATCCAGCTTGGCCAGGGAAATATCGGTGAGGGGCAGCTTGAGGTCGTACGCCACGCGATTGACCAGTACTACATCGCCCTCCAGCAAGGTCGGGCGCATGGAGCCGGATGGGATCGGGTTCCAGTCGGCCAGGGACGTACGGAAAACGCCAAAGCACAGCCAGAAAATGATTGCGTAACGGTAGCGGATTAACCAACGGCGCATACATCCTCGCATTACAAAAAAGGGGGCATCGGCACATGCCGGGCAGCCCGTGGTTATTTTTGGCAATGGTCGCTTATTACACCGGAAGATTAAATTAACATTAGCGCTTCCAGCCAATGGCAGCCGTTGCTTTCAAGCCCACAGAAAAGGAGTGTCGCCCCCCATGGATATCAAATGCTCGGTCTTTATTGCAGCCAGCGTCGATGGCTTTATTGCCCGGCCAGACGGTGATATTGAGTGGCTTCATCGGCCAGAGTACGAAGTCACCGAATTGAACGGCGTGACCTACGAAGCGTTCATCGCCACGGTGGATGCGCTGGTGATGGGACGCAAGACCCTGGAAAAAGTGCTGTCCTTTCCGGAATGGCCCTATGAGGGCACGCCAGTCATCGCGCTCGCTCATCAATCGGTTGAGCTACCTGCGGATTTGAAGGGCAAGGTTGAGGTCGTGAGCCAGGATGTGACCGCACTCGTGGCCGAGTTAGCCGAGCGAGGGATGAAACACCTGTATATCGACGGAGGCCAGACGATTCAGGCGTTTCTTGAGGCGGGCTTGATCAACGAGATGATCATCACGCGTATCCCGGTAGTGTTGGGTCAGGGGATTCCCTTGTTCAGCCAGGTGGGTAGCGAGCATGAGCTTCGGCATATCGGCACGTATGCGTCGGGCAACGGCTTTGTTCAAAGCCGGTATAGGGTCAGTGGCGAGCGCTGATGGTAGAAGCAAAAGCAAAAGCAAACGCGGTCAAATGTGGGAGCGGGCTTGCTCGCGAAGGTCGTTAACGATAACGCGTGTTTCCTGGATGAGCGCGGCGCCCTCTGGCTCTTCGCGAGCAAGCCCGCTCCCACATTTAGGAGCTCTGTGTTTTGCTCACCTCAGGATGTGTCAACCATGTCCCCGCACAGGTGTCCCGTCCGAGACACGCAGAACCGCCGCCCGAATAACGGATAGATAGGCCAAAAAAAACGCCCCGAACCAGTCAGGGCGTTTTTCATTCAGCACTCACCAATCAAGCCTGATCAGCCAACCGCCACGTCGTCCCGCCCTTCCCGTCTTCCAACACCACACCCATCGCGGTCAGTTGGTCGCGGATACGGTCAGACTCCGCCCAGTCCTTGTTAGCCCGGGCAGTCAAACGTGCCTGGATCAGCGCATCAACTTCAGCCGCATCCACACGCCCTTCGGCGCCTGCTTGCAGGAAGTCATCGGCTTCCATCTGCAGCACGCCCAGCACGCTCGCCAGCTCTTTCAAACGTGCCGCAAGCCCCGCCGCCGCGTCGAGATCACTCTCGCGCAGTCGGTTGATCTCACGCACCATTTCAAACAGCACCGCACAGGCTTCCGGTGTGCCGAAGTCGTCGTTCATCACT
Source organism: Pseudomonas sp. BIGb0558 (assembly GCF_024807515.1). Taxonomy (NCBI): domain Bacteria; kingdom Pseudomonadati; phylum Pseudomonadota; class Gammaproteobacteria; order Pseudomonadales; family Pseudomonadaceae; genus Pseudomonas; species Pseudomonas sp. BIGb0558. The sequence goes on along the minus strand of NZ_JANUEW010000048.1, from coordinate 4,363 downwards.
TCGGTAAACCGTGCAACAAACGCTTCGCCGCCCGCAGGGGCCACGGATGGCAGGCCTTTCAGCGCGTGGTAGAAGCGCTCCAGGGCGCCCTTGGCGTCCTTGAGGTTGTCTTCCGAATAGTTGATCGCGCTGCGGTAGTGGCTCGACACCAACAGGTAGCGCACCACTTCCGGGTGGTACTTTTCCAGCACGTCGCGAATGGTGAAGAAGTTGTTCAAGGACTTGGACATCTTCTCGCCATTGATGCGAATCATGCCGCAGTGCATCCACGCGTTGGCGTAGGTCTTGCCGGTGGCCGCTTCGCTTTGGGCGATTTCGTTTTCGTGGTGCGGGAACTCAAGGTCGCTGCCGCCGCCATGAATGTCGAAGGTCTCGCCCAGGCAGCAGGTGGACATCACCGAGCATTCGATGTGCCAACCCGGACGCCCGGCGCCCCACGGCGACTCCCAGCTCGGCTCGCCGGGCTTGGTGCCTTTCCACAGCACGAAGTCCAGCGGGTCTTGCTTGGCTTCGTCGACTTCGATACGTGCGCCGATGCGCAGGTCTTCGATTTTCTTGCGCGACAGCTTGCCGTAACCCATGAACTTGGCGACGCGGTAGTACACGTCACCATTGCCCGGCGCGTAGGCGTAACCCTTGTCGATCAGGGTCTGGATCATCGCGTGCATGCCCGGGATATGGTCCGTGGCGCGCGGCTCCATGTCCGGCTTGAGGATGTTGAGGCGGGCCTCGTCCTCGTGCATCGCAGCAATCATGCGCTCGGTCAGCGCGTCGAACGACTCGCCGTTTTCGTTGGCGCGATTGATGATCTTGTCGTCGATGTCGGTGATGTTGCGCACGTAGGTCAGGTCATAACCGCTGAAGCGCAACCAGCGGGTCACCAGGTCGAAGGCGACCATGCTGCGGCCGTGGCCGATGTGGCAGTAGTCGTACACGGTCATGCCGCACACGTACATGCGCACCTTGTTGCCATCCAGCGGCTTGAAGACTTCTTTGGTCTTGCTGAGTGTGTTGTAGATCGTTAGCACGACGAATCCCTTAAGACTTGATCACTGGCCCCACGAATCACGCAAGGTCACGGTACGGTTGAATACCGGAGCACCTGGTTTCGAGTCCTTGATATCCGCGCAGAAGTAACCTTCGCGCTCGAACTGGAAACGGTCTTCCGGCTGTGCGTCGCCAAGCGATGGCTCGGCACGACAACCAGTGAGAACTTGCAGCGAGTCAGGATTGATGTTGTCCAGGAAACTGGCGCTGTCTTCGGCCTTCTCGGGGTTAGGCGAGCGGAACAGACGATCGTACAGGCGCACTTCGCATTCGATGCTGGCAGCGGCCGGCACCCAGTGCACCACACCTTTGACCTTGCGGCCTTCAGGGTTCTTGCCCAGGGTGTCCGGGTCGTAGGAGCAACGCAGTTCGACGACGTTGCCATCGGCGTCCTTGATGGCTTCGTCGGCACGGATCACGTAGCTGCCACGCAGGCGCACTTCGCCGTTCGGCTCCAGGCGCTTGTAGCCTTTTGGCGGCTCTTCCATGAAGTCATCGCGGTCGATGTAGATTTCACGGGCGAACGGCAGCTTGCGCACGCCGAGTTCTTCTTTCTGCGGGTGACGCGGCAACTCGAGGTTCTCGACCTGGTCTTCCGGATAATTGGTGATCACGACTTTCAACGGACGCAGCACGCACATGGCGCGCGGCGCGTTCGCGTCGAGGTCCTGGCGGATGCTGAATTCGAGCATGCCGTAGTCGACCACGCCGTCGGAGCGGTTGGTGCCGACCATGTCGCAGAAACTGCGGATCGACGCAGGGGTGTAGCCGCGACGGCGGAAGCCCGACAGGGTCGACATGCGCGGGTCATCCCAGCCGTGTACGTGCTTTTCATCTACCAGCTGCTTGAGCTTGCGCTTGCTGGTGATGGTGTAGTTCAGGTTCAGGCGACTGAACTCGTACTGACGCGGGTGCGCCGGTACCGGCAGGCTGTCGAGGAACCATTCGTACAGCGGTCGGTGGCTTTCGAACTCCAGGGTGCAGATGGAGTGGGTGATGCCTTCGATGGCGTCCGACTGACCGTGGGTGAAGTCGTAGTTCGGGTAGATGCACCACTTGTCACCGGTCTGGTGGTGATGGGCGTGGCGGATGCGGTACATGATTGGGTCGCGCAGGTTCATGTTCGGCGAGGCCATGTCGATCTTGGCACGCAGTACACGGGCGCCGTCCGGGAACTCGCCGGCGCGCATGCGGTTGAACCAGTCCAGGTTCTCTTCCACCGAGCGGTCGCGGAACGGGCTGTTCTTGCCCGGCTCGGTCAGCGTGCCACGGTATTCCTTGGCCTGCTCAGGAGTCAGGTCGTCGACGTAGGCCTTGCCGGCCTTGATCAGCTCGACAGCCCAGTCGAACAACTGGTCGAAATACTTGGAGGCATAGCGCACTTCACCGGACCATTCGAAGCCCAGCCACTTGATGTCGCTTTCGATGGCGTCGATGTATTCCTGGTCTTCCTTGGCCGGGTTGGTGTCGTCGAAACGCAGGTGCGTGACGCCACCGAACTCCTGGGCCAGGCCGAAGTTCACACAGATCGACTTGGCGTGGCCGATGTGCAGGTAACCGTTGGGCTCAGGCGGGAAACGGGTGACGATCTGCGTGTGCTTGCCCGAATCCAGGTCCGCCTGGATGATCGGGCGCAGGAAATTGACCGGGACGGCAGGTCCGGCCTTGGAATTCGAGGTAGGGTCGACAGTGGGCTTGCTCATAGGATCCTTGAACAGACGAAGTACTTGGCCGGGATGAGGCCGACAAACAAAGGGCTTATCATAGCCGATGCTGTCAAGGCCCTGACAGAGCGAGGCCAAAAACTGCTGCATTTATTGCATGGGCGGTAAAAAACCACCTCGAAATTCCCGCAGGTCACGCTAAACTGCGCGCCTTGGTTGCGATTTTTGCCAAGCAGGTAAGGCGCAAAACGCCCAAACCCACGAATTCCTTGAAAGAGTAGTGAACATGACTCAAGTCAAACTGACCACCAACCACGGTGACATCGTCATCGAGCTGAACGCCGAGAAAGCGCCGATCACCGTCGCCAACTTCATCGAGTACGTTAAAGCCGGCCACTACGAAAACACTGTTTTCCACCGTGTCATCGGCAACTTCATGGTCCAGGGCGGCGGTTTCGAGCCTGGCATGAAAGAAAAGAAAGACAAGCGTCCAAGCATCCAGAACGAAGCGGACAACGGCCTTTCCAACGACAAGTACACCGTCGCCATGGCCCGTACCATGGAGCCGCATTCGGCCTCCGCGCAGTTCTTCATCAACGTGGCCGACAACGCCTTCCTGAACCACAGCGGCAAGAACGTGCAGGGCTGGGGCTACGCGGTATTCGGTAAAGTCACCGAAGGCCAGGACGTTGTCGACAAGATCAAGGGTGTGCAAACCACCGGCAAGGCAGGTCACCAGGACGTACCGGTAGAAGACGTAATCGTCGAGAAAGCCGAGATCGTTGAGTGATATTGCTGATTTCAGATTTGCATCTGGAAGAGGAGCGCCCGGACATTACCCGGGCGTTTCTGGATTTACTGAACGGTCGCGCCCGTTCCGCCCAGGCGTTGTACATTCTGGGGGACTTCTTCGAAGCCTGGATTGGCGACGATGGGATGACGCCCTTCCAGCGTTCGATTTGCCTGGCTCTGCGCGAGCTGAGCGACAGCGGCACCCAGATTTTCATCATGCATGGCAACCGGGATTTCCTGATCGGCAAGGCGTTCTGCAAAGCAGCGGGCGCCACCTTGCTCAAGGACCCGAGTGTGGTGCAGCTCGCAGGCGAACCCGTGCTGTTGATGCACGGCGACAGCCTGTGTACCCGCGACGTCGGCTATATGAAGCTGCGGCGCATCCTGCGCAACCCCATCACCCTGTTCATCCTGCGGCACCTGCCCTTGCGCACGCGGCACAAGCTGGCGCGCAAGCTGCGCAGTGAAAGCCGGGCGCAGACGCGAATGAAGACCAACGACATTGTCGATGTGACACCCGAGGAAGTGCCAAGGGTGATGCAGCAGTTTGGCGTGCGGACGTTGGTGCATGGGCATACCCACCGCCCGGCGATCCACAAGTTGCAGATTGGCGAGCAGGCGGCCAAGCGCATTGTGTTGGGGGATTGGGACAAGCAAGGGTGGGCGTTGCAGGTGGATGAGCAGGGGTTTGCGTTGGCGGCCTTTGATTTCGTCAATCCACAGTTGGCACTGCCCGGCGCATAACAACCACCCAAATTCCCGTAGCAGCTGTCGAGGCCGGGGGGGGGGGGGGGGGGGGGGGGGGGGGGTGATGAGGAAAAACAAACACCCACACAGGAGACAACACAGCACACAGGCGA
>NZ_JANUEW010000047.1:0-41825 GCF_024807515.1 Pseudomonas sp. BIGb0558 | reverse complement strand
ATCCGCATCGTCGCGAAAAAGAAAATCACCCTCAATGCCGGTGGCAGCTACATCACCCTTGATCAGAGCAGCATCGAGTCAGGGACTGTGGGGGACCACTACATCAAGGCAGCGCACTTCGACTTCCTGGGGCCGGCCAGCCTGAAGGCCGCTCATCCGGAGTATCCACAGAGCCTGTCCAAACAACCGCTGCGGATCAGTGTGCCGCAAGCCCCCAATGCGCCCGGTAAAGGCTGGGCAGGCATGCCCTACACCTTGTACGCCGACGGTGCAGTGTTAAAGCAGGGCGTGCTGGATACATCCGGGCAAGTGTTGATCGACCACGAGGTTGTGACCCAGCAGTACCGAATCGTCATGGCCAATGGCGTTAGCTTCCAGATACCGGTGCCCACCGATTACCGAAATGCCGAGCAGGCGAAGCTGGCCAACAGTGGCTTGCACAACCACCGCTCGCAAACCGATAGCGAGGTGAGCCAACCCACATCGCATACAGATCAACGCGCGCTTTACGACGACGTAATGAGCGCAGTCAGTGGCCTGGAAGAGAAAATCTCATGACTCAGACCGACATTGTTGTACCCGTCGCCCTGCAACATACCCAGCAGGCCACCTGTACCTCGCCCTGGTACGTGCAGAACACTGAATATCACCCTGTCGAGGCCACCTATCAGCCATTGATCAACGGGGAAGAAGCGTTCAAAGCCGTGCATTTGGCTATCGCCCAAGCGACTAAAACCGTCGATATCATCTGCTGGGGCTTCCAGCCGTCGATGTATTTCATCCGCGACGGCAAGAGCGTGAGTATTGGTGAACTGCTCAAGGCGAAGGCTAAAGAGGGGGTCAAGGTTCGCGTCTTGGGTTGGGAAATGCCGCTCAACTCCGCCGGCTTTGCGGGCGAGGCGAACCTGCCTGGCAAGGGCACGGTGCGCATCAGTGACCGGGCGCTGCAAAGTTCTACTCAGGCGCAGTACGACGAGGACCGTCGTTGGTTTGCCGACTGTGCGGTCTCGGATGCCGAGGCTGTCAAGCAGGGGACGAGGGGGCTTCCAGTGTTTGTCAGTCGCGGTTTCAGCTGGGAGGAGAGGTCGAGGATTTCCGATGAGCTGAAACATGAACGTCTCGATTCGCAAATCAGCGCAAAGATGCGCAACACGCTGAAGCTGACGGCCTCGCACCATCAAAAAAGTGTGCTGGTCGACTATGAAGTGCCGGCCCGCGCGGTTGGCTTTGTCATGGGCCACAACATGCTCGATGAGTACTGGGATAAAGACGAGCATTCGGCTCTGCGACGTTCCAAGGATACAAAGCCTGAGCCCAATGGCGGCCCCCGTGGCGACACGCCGCGCCAGGATATTTCCAGTCAGATCAGCGGGCCGATCCTGGAGCACCTGCACCATAACTTCGCTACCGCCTGGCGCAAGGAAACCGGTGAGGAGCTGCTCGTATCGCGCAATGCGATGGTGGTGGGACCACAACTTCAATGTACCCCCGGTGCCACTCGCCAGCTGGCCCAACTGTTGCGCACCCAACCACAGACAGGCAAGCGCGACATTGAAAGGCTCTACCTGAACGCGGTCAACAACGCGACCCAGTTCATCTACATCGAGAACCAATACTTTCGCTGGCCACCTCTGGCGGAAGCCATCAAGAAGGCGGCGGCCGACCAGACCGCGGCTGGGCGTGATCCGGGGTTGCATGGCGCGTTGCACTTGTTCGTGATCACCAATGCGACCGATGACGGCATGGGCGCAGGCACCGTGAATACCCAGCGCATGCTCCAAAGTCTGGGGCGTGCCGAGACCATTCCGGGGGTGACTGAGTTGCGGATCAGCGAACAGGTGATAGACGCCGCTCCGCCCCGGCCACGACCTGATTCACGGGATCACGCCGGGCAGAGAGAGCTGGCCAAGTGGCAGGCCGAAGTCGATCAGAAAATCCAGGAAATTAAAGACAACACGATTGTTCCGCAGGAGATCCCTGGCCTGAAAGTTCACGTGTGCTCGTTGGTAGCGCCTGATTCGCCGGCGGGGAAGTCATGGATGCCGGTGTACATCCACTCCAAGGTGATGATTGTCGACGACGTATTCACCACCCACGGCTCGGCGAACATCAACACCCGCAGCATGCAGGTGGATAGCGAGCTGAATATTGCGCATGAGTGGGTGAGTGTGACGCAGGCGATGAGGCGGCGGTTGTGGGAGCTGCATACGGATAAGAGGGGGGCGAAGGATGATCCCGGGGAGGCGTTTGATGCCTGGGCGGAGATCATCAAAGAAAACAAAACACGCCTATCGAAAAATCTGGCACCCGACGCTCCGCTCGTCGAATTTTTTTACGGTGAAAAGACCCTGAAGGATCTTGACTGATGCACCGGCCCCTTCTGCTCTCAAGCCTGCTGCTGGCTGCCTGCAACAACGGCGGTTCCCTTACTCATCTTAACCAGGACATTCCCATGAATCCGATCACTGAGGCTAAGAAAAAACTGGCCTTTACCTGCGTGCACGAAAACATACCCGAGCCGTCGGCCGAAGCCGATGTGCTATTTCAATACGCCCGCTGGTTGCAGAAAAATAACCAGCTCAGGCAGGACAAAACCGTCAATATCGGGATTGAACGACTGTATCGGATTGCCGCTGAGAATGGTCATTACAAGGCCAATATCAACTTGCAGAACGGCGCCTTGCGTGGAAAGTTCAAACTCCGGAACGACGAGCATCTGCGCCTGAGCCAGCAACTGATCGACGCGAACGTGGCGACGGGGTACTACTTTATTGGAGTTTTCCTGAAGAACGGCTCCGCCGGGCTGAAGTCTGATCCGGAAATATCGCTGCGCTATTATCGCAAGGCAGCCGATCAAGGTAACGCTCAAGCCCAAGACTACGTAGCTGAGAAATTAGCTCCGATTAACTTCGCACCGGACATCGCCCGACAGATGCGCCGTTGTGCGGCGGAACAAGGCTATGGCGAGGCAGCAGATTCTTTAGGTGTTGACCTAAAAATAGATGGTCAGTACCAGGCCTCTCTGGAGGCATTCCAACTGGGCGTTGCAGCTGGCACCAGCACCTCGGCCTCACGCTTGTACAAAGGTTTTAGTAATCCGCCACCGTCTAATCAGCTTTATTACCTCGCCCAACAGGAAGACCTTGAACGCGCCGAACGTTACGAAAAAATTTGGCGAATTCTCGCAAATTACTCCTACGCCGACCCCAAAGTCCCTGAAATTAACGAAATCCTCCCCCTGCCCCCCGCCAAATTGCCCGTATGGGATGGAAAACTCCAATGGCTGGAAACCCGCCTCGCCAACATCCCGCCAGAAAAGCCCAGTGAAGCGTTGATCAACCAACTGGCCAAGGCCATGGTCCTCGACCCGGAGACCGGAAAACCAATGCCTGGCTCGCCAGCGTTCAGCGAAACCAACTTCTTGGGGCCGACCTGCGGAAGCGGCGAAGCGTGCCCGCAGAGCGGCTACTGGAGGATCAGGTGGAGTGGCCGAGGGCGGTACTATTTGTTGCAAGCCAACGGTGCTCGCTACTTCGAACAAGGCGAGATCATGCCGAAGGCCGAAGTCGACTTTGATCGCAAGCGCATGTGGCCTCTTTCCGTGAAGATCGTAAAGACAGAAATAGGGGTGACATGGGGACTGCTTGGATGAGGCGCTACGCTCTTATAGGGCTGCGATTGAACGCGCTTATTTAGCCTAAACCCCTACCGCCGCAGGATTTGAACCCATGGCGGAAACAGGGCCCGTGCTTTACTCCATCGAGTCGGTAAGTTGCCCAGTGTCGTCCCGGGAGCCTCTGATTTTGTTTTTCATGGGGTTGCTATTTTCTTTGGCGAAAAAGTGCACTGGTAGCCCTGAAAAATCATGTATTTCTCGTCCTTGCCGCACCATTTGGCACTTCCCCCCCCCCAGGCCTAGTTGCTGGAGCCACCACCGGGGGCCGTGCCGCCCTGTTTCTGGTCGTAGTACTCGGGAATAGGGTACTTGTAACTCTCCAGCAAACGTTGCAAGGCTAGGTCGCGTTCAGCGGGCGTGGCCTTTTGCACCTTGGCGGACGCCCGTTCGCCGCTGACTTGCATCTGCAGCCAGCCCTCGGTCTGTTTTTGCTGTGGCGAAGACGGCCCGGGTTCAATCGCCAGCGCTGTCAGCGGCACGCTGGCTGAGAGCAGGGCGGCAAGCAGTGTGAGTTTCATCGTGTGTACTCCCTTCAGAAACCTATTTGACCGACGCCGGCGGCACGTCGCTGACGGCAGCGACCTGATCCTTCGGCGCTGCCGCCGTTGATGTGGGCGCCTTGAGTTGCTGCGCCCGCGCTTGGGCCTGCGTCACCTGTTCGGGGCTCAGGCCCATGCGGCTGGCCACTTGTGCGGCTTGCTCCCAGTTGTCCTGGTAGATCATCAGCGTCACCAGATTGATCGCTGCCAGTTGATCACTCTGCTTGAGCTCCATGGCCGTGAGGAATTCAAAACGTGCGTCTTCCAGGCGCCGTTGGTTGAGGTACACGACGCCCAGGTCGTTGCGGATTTTCTCGTCGGTGGGCGACATCTTCGCCGCGCGTTGCAAGTGCGCCATGGCCTGGCCGTTGTCACCCCGGGCGGCGGCCAGTTGGCCCAGGCCGTGCTCGCCTTCGGCAGCCATGCAGGTGCCGAGCAGGCTGCGGTACAACGGTTCGGCTTCGCTGCGCCCCAGCAGGCGGTACACCTTGGCCTGGCGCTGGCGCACCTGGGGCAGGGTGTCCGGCAGGTTTTGCAGGTTGGCCAGGCTGGCGTGCAGCTTGCCTTCGTTGGCCATATCGTCGGCCAGGTTCAGCGACAACTCCTGATTGGAATTGGGCTTGGCACAACTGCCCTGCGCGCTGAACCCTGCCCACGGCAGCTGTCCGTTACTGGCGCAACCGCCCAACAACAACAGGCTGCAGGCGATCATCACGGTCTTCATGGCATGTCCTCTTAAAACGTGAAGGCTTTGGCGATGGCGATAAAGCCAGGGCCGGCCAATACGATCAGTAGTGCGGGAAACAGGAACAGCATCATCACCACGGACATCTTGGCGGACATCTTGGAAATGTATTCCTGCAAGCGGGTCAGGCGCCGGTCATCCAGCAGCAGCTTGAGCGACTGCAGTGACTTCATCGCACCGCCGCCCTGATGCAGCAGCTGCTGGAGGATCAGGCAGGTGTCGGTGAGTTCATCCACGGCCAGTACCTGACTGGCCTTGTTCAGTTCTTCACCCAGCTCCAGCCCGGAGTCGACGCGCGCCAGCACCAGGCGCAGTTCGGCGGTCAGCACCGGCAACAGTTTCTGCGCGTCGTAGGCCATGACCCGAAGCGCCTGCTCCACGGCCATGCCGGACTCAAACAGGATGCGCACCAGGGGAATGAAGGTCGTCACTTCCCGGCCGATTTGTGCCTGGCGCTTTTTGGCGAGAGAAACCAGGACTCGCTTGGGCAGCAGGTAACCGATGATCAGGCCCAGCAGGGCGATCACAGCACCATGCTCGGTGTCGGGAAAAAACACATTCAGTGCCAGCGCGGTCAGGCCCAACAGGAGTATCGGCGCGCCGATCTGGCAGGCGGCGAACATCGAACGCTGGCTGGCCTTTCTCCAGCCCATGCGGTTGAGCAGGGTTTGGGTTTCGTTGTCGAGGCTGACGGTGCGCTGGCCGATCCGGGTACTGCCCAACTGGTGCAACCACTCACTCATCTTGTCGTTGCGGCCCGGCTCGCCTTGCAACCGTTGGGTGACCAGGCGTTGTTGACGACGACTGCTCAAGATATTGGCCAGCAGCAGCGATAACGCGGCAAGAAACAATACGGCACTGATCACTATTGCCATCTCATATGCTCCGCAACATGCGCCATAGCACCACGCAGCCGGTGATTTGCAAGGCGAATGCTGCGAGCATCAGGCGCTGGCCACTGTGGTCATCCCACATGGCCATCAGGTACGTCGGATTAACGATCAGGAAGTAGCCCGCGACACTCACCGGCAGCACTGCGAGTACCAGCGCGGTCACTCGGGTTTCCCCCGTCATGGCGCGTAATTGCCGTGCGCCCTGGTCGCGCTCGCGAATCATCTTGATCAGGTTTTCCAGCAGCTCACTGGCGTTGCCTCCGTAGCGGTGGTTGACCTTGAGGCCCAGGGCAAACAGGCGCAGTTCATCCTGTTCATAAAACTCAGCATAGTCTTGAGCCGCGTCGGGCAGGCTGACACCCAGTTGCACATTGCGCTTGATGCGGCCCATGGATTTTTTCAACGGGTCGTCGCTGGCATCGATACCGCTCAAGATCGCATCCGCCAGGGTGCGCCCGGATTTGAGGCTGCGTACGGCGTGGTCTAGCAATTGCGGCAGTTGCTCGATCATTCGGCGCAGCCGGCGGCGGTAGCGTACGGCGATGTACAGGCGTAATGCCAAAGGCGGTGCCACCACCATCACGAACAGGCCTATCCACTGGCCCAGGAGCCCTCCCAGCAGGGCGCCAACGGCCCACAGGGTCAGCCACAGGCCCAGGCGTTCGGTCGGCCTGCCAAGGCCTGCACGGATAAACGTGCGCTCCAGGCTGGTGGCTACCGCGTTGTCTTTGATGGACTGGGGTTGCCCTTGGGCCAGGCGCACCAGCACCCGGTCGGTCTGGGCCTGGCGCAAACCGTTGCGCATCAGGCCTATCCCCAGTACCAGAAAGGCCACGGCGAGCAGGGCGAGCAAAATCGGAACGATCATCGGGTTGCCTCCTACACCGGCAGGTGGCCTTCGTGGCGCAACTTGTCACCCGCGGGATTGACGGCTTCGCGCAGGAAGCCGAAGCCGGTGCGCTTGTCGTGGCGAAACAGGGTGTTGGTGACGTACACGTCCTCGCGGATGCCCACCACTTCCACTATTTCGCTGACGCAACGGCGGCCGTCGGGCAGGCGCGTCAGCTGGATTACCACGTCCAGCGCCGCACAGATCATTTGCCGCAGGGTTTTTTCCGCCACCACCCGGCCGGTCAGGCCCACCAGGGTTTCCAGGCGCAGCAGGGCGTCCTGGGCGTTGTTGGCGTGCACGGTGCTCATCGAGCCGTCGTGGCCGGTGTTCATGGCGGTCAATACGTCGATGACTTCCACACCCCGAATCTCGCCGAGGATGATCCGGTCGGGCCGCATCCGCAGGGCGTTGCGGATCAGGTCACTGGCTTTCACCTCGCCATGCCCCTCGGCGTTGGGCGGGCGGGTTTCCAGGCGCACGACGTGGGGATGACCCAGTTGCAACTCGGCCACGTCTTCAATGGTGACCAGGCGTTCGCGGGGGTTGATCAACTGGCTGAGAATGTTCAGCAGCGTGGTCTTGCCGGTGCCGGTACCGCCGCTGATCAGGATATTGCAGCGCTTGCCCACGGCGTCCTGGAAGAACTCGAAAATCGCCTGGTCGATGGTTTGCATGGCCACCAAGTCGCTGCTTTTGAGCATGTCCTTGCGAAACTTTCGAATCGACAGGCAGGGCCCGTCCAGGGCAATCGGCGGGATGATCGCATTGACCCGGCTGCCATCGGGCAGGCGCGCATCGACCATCGGCGACGACTCATCCAGCCTCCGTCCCAGCGGCGCGAGGATGCGCTGCATGACCCGCTCCACATGGTGGTCGTCGATGAAGCGCAAATCACTCTGCTGCAGCAGGCCATCGCGCTCGACGAATACCCGGTGCGGGCCGTTCACCAGAATCTCGGTGACGGTCGGGTCGCGCAGCAGCACTTCCAGCGGGCCGAAGCCGGTCAGCTCATCGACGATCTCTTCGGCCAGGCGTTCCATCTCATAGCGGGAAATCGCCAGGTGCATACGCGTGATGTATTCGGCGACCTTGTCGATTACAAATTGCGCCAGGGATTGGCGGGTGCCTTCCAGCAGGTTTTTCCCCGACTCTTCGATGGCATCGATGATGTAGCGATGCAGCACCAGTTTCAGGCCGTCGTGATCGGTGTTGCCGACGCTGCCGCGAGGCGGAACACCAAACAGCTTCTCGCCGCTCATTTGGTCCTCAGCAGGCGGTTAAGCCAGTTGGTGGAGGGTTTTTCCAAGCCTTCGGAGCGTTTTGCCAGGCGCTCGCCCAAGGCGCGCAACGCTTGGGTCAGGCTTTCCCGAGGCGCCAGGGAGAACAGGGTCTGGGCCTGGTTTTTCGCGCTCAGGCGCACCTCCGGGCTCCAGGGCAATACCGCAATCACTTCCAGCCCGAAGCTTTTTTCCAGCGCTTCCGAGTCCGGGGCGGCGCCTTTGAGGTAGCGGTCCACCAGCAGGCGGGCGTGGTCCAGTTTCATGCCTTTTTCGCGCCACAGGTTGAGCACCGCCAGGTTGCGGCGACAGTCCGGCACGCTTTGGTCGGTGCACCACAGCAACTTGTCGCAATGGCTGACAAAGGTGCGCAAGGCTTCACTGTCGGGCTGCCCGGTCAGGTTCACCACAATGTGCTGGAAGTGCTGACGCAGGGCGCTGAGCAACATGTACAGCTCAGCCGCACTGGTACGCTCCAGGGGCTCGTCGTTTTGGTGATAGGCGAGGATGCGCAGGCCTGCTTCGGCTGACGTGAACGCGCTGTTGATCAGGGTCGAGTCCAGGCGGCGCAGGTGGCGCAGGGCATCGCCGAAATGAAAAGAACTTTCCAGCCCCAGCAATGCCAGGCTGTCTGCGAGGGGCAGGCCCAGGTCGAGCAATAACGTTTGCTGCCCGCTCTTTTGCACCACCAACGCCAAGTGGCTGGCGATCAGCGCGCCGTCGGCATTGCCTTGGGTGCCGTAGAGCACGGTCAGCCCGCCCAGATGGGCATTGGGGGTCACTGCCGGCAAGCGTTTACTGAGGCGGCGGACCAGGCCGGCGACTTCACTGGAGCGTGAGCCGTAGGCCACAAAGTCCCGTGCGCCGGCACGCATCGCGTTCAGCACGAGCTGGTTGTCCATGCCGTCGCCCAAGGCCACGATGGCGAGCATGGGCTTGGCTTCCAGGGCGCCTTCGATCAGGGCGCACTGGGTGGTCACGTGTTCACGGTCCAGGCCAATGAACACCAGGTTGGCGAAGGTCACGTCCACCAGCGCCAACAATTCGTCGAGGCTGCCAGCGCCAGCGCTGACCACCTGGCCCAGAGGCGCGAGTGCACCCTGGAGCCATTCCAGATCCGTGGTGTTGCGGGTGATTGCCAAAAAGGTCTGGCTCAGGCTCTCGCTCATTCGGACAGTCCACTGCGGCGGTCGAAATTGCCGTTTTCGAGGAAATACAGGCGGTACCAGTTAGGGTCGTAGTTGCGCAGTTTTTCTCCTGGCAACGAAGGCAGTTGGGCGTTGGCAGCCAGGGGCTGAACAAGGTGTGGGGTGACGATCATCAGCAACTCTTTTTCCTGGCGGCTGACGCTGGAGTCGCGAAAGAACGCACCCAGGATCGGGATGTCGCCCAGGCCCGGAAACTTGCTGACGCTGGAGGTGTTGTTGGTGCTGATCAGGCCGCTGATCACGAAGCTTTCGCCGTCGGCCAGGGAGATGCTGGTGTCGGTACGGCGGATCGTCAGCGCCGGTACCGAGATGCCCTGGATGGTGACGGCGTTGCTGTAGTCCAGCTCACTGACCTCCGGCGCGACCTTCAGGGAAATTCGCCCATGGTCGATGACGGTCGGGGTCAGGGTCAGACGGATACCGAACTCCTTGTACTCGATGGAGATGGTGTTGCTGCCGCTGCTGGGCACCGGGATCGGCACTTCACCACCGGCGAGGAAGGTCGCACTTTGCCCACTGAGCGCCACCAGGCTTGGGCGGGCCAGGGTGTAAGCAAACCCGCTGCTTTCCAGGGCGTTGATCATGGCCGAGACACGCCCGCCGCCAAAGCCGATGTTGAAGGTGTCGTTGTTCACCGGGAGTCCCCGGAATCCCGTGGCTGCCGCGTTGGCGACATTGTTTGGGGCACCGAACAGAAAGTTGCCACCCCGGCCAAATATCGAGGTACTGGCCTCCTTGAGTTTGGTGCGGCTCACTTCCACAAAACGGATGTCGGTTTGCACCTGGCTGGGCAGCGTCGGGTCATCGGACGGCGACAGGGCCAGGCTGGTCAGGGCCGAGGTGGCCTTGCCCTGGACGAACACCATGCTCTGGCGCGGGCTGCTGGAACAGGCCGTCCAGACCATCAGGCTGGTGGTGCCAGGCGCCATGCCGGTGAGCAGGAATGCCTGGTTGCCGTTGACCTGCACATCGGCCACTTTCGGATCGCCAATGGCCAGCCGCGTAATCGGCACCGGCGATTGAATGGCTTGTTGAGTGCCTTCGCCCACCTGCAGCACCGCCGGAAGCTGGCCCAGGCCAGCGCAGTTACCTGACGCTGCCAGTGCCGCCCCGACGGGCAGGCTCAGGGTGAAAAGAGCCCCGAATACTCGCGAAAAAAACCACACGGTACGACTGCTCATTCAAGGCATCCTTAGCACTTTCAGGGCGTTTGTTGAGTCACCTGGTTGCCGCGTATCACCTCGACCCCCGAGCGTTTTGGAGCACCATTGGCGGTGGCTTGGCCGAAGCTGTTAAGGGGCGCCGGGCTGAAAGACAATTGGTTGAACTGATAGAGATCGCGCTTGGTGTTTTCCAGGTTCATCGCGGACTCCGTTTCACCGGCCCAGTATTGGCTCAGCAGTTGTTCGTCGGCACTGCGTACAGCCAGGCGCAACACACCGGATTGGGCCGCGAGCATCAGCCGGCTCATGAGCTCCTCGGGTACCGCGAGGAGTACCGTGCGTGCGCTGGCGCGATTCTGCTGTGCCTTGAGTTTTTCGTCCGGGGTGCTCGGTGGTACAGAGCCGGGCTGGCCATCGTTGGTCAACCCCAATTGATCGCCCACACCCAGCAGGCGCAAGGCGGGTACCACCACTTGTGCGGACTGCTGCGGGTTGCTGGCTTCCTGGCGCAGGAAGAGCAGGACGTCCACGTAGTCGCCCGGGTTGAGTTGCCCGCCGGCACCGATCACTTCATCCACCGCGACCGCCAGGGCTCGCTCGTTGGGGCGGATCATTCGCGCCAGGGTGCCGCCGGAGTTGAAGCTCTCCTCGGTCAGCCAGGTTCCGGCCGGCAGCGGTCGCCAAGGGATCTTGCCCACGGCCTGGTCGAGGTTGGTCAGGCTGCCGGCGGGAACCGTGCGCAGTCTTTCCAGGGTCAGGTCGGCGGCGGTGAGTGCCACAAAAGGCGCAACATCGTGGGCCAGGACCACCACGGGTTGGCGTGTCTGGTCTTCGGTGACGGGTTGTACAACGTCGGGTGATGGGGGCACGGGCGGGGCGACAGGGGCAGGGCGGCTGAGTACCAGGCCCCAGTAGCCTGCAATCAATGCACCTACCAATAGCAGCCCGGCAAGAATCAAGCTAATCCGACTGTTCATGAAGGCTCTCCCTTTCCTGCTGCATCCACTGCACTTTCCTACTAATGCCTGCGTATTCGGGTTACTGCGAGCGTCTAACTATTTCGCTATTTGAAGGTAGTTCAGCTAGGACAAAATGCCATTACTGGGCAGAAAATATCTCCAAGTCTTCTGAAAAAGTTGGATTTTTGGCGTCAGTCTATCGACTACTACTTTGTGATTAATCAGTTCTTACAGTTGTTGGTATGGGGTTTGTTGACAATGCTCTAGTGGCACACCGGAATCATTTTGTGATGCCGCGATACCGGCGCCATGGGCGCAAAGGAGAAGTCATTATGTTCCTTGATCTGATTCGCATGGGTTTCATCAAAGTCCAGATTTTTTTCTATTCGAAAGAAGGAGCGTCAGGTATCGAGTACGCGCTGGTAGCGGCTATGGTTGCTGTGGCGCTGGCTGCCTTTATTACACCCATCCGGACGGCGATAACCGGCGTCTTTACCTCGATACAAGCCGCCATTCATACTTGACGCTGGTACTCGCGCAAACACGTGCAGGTTCCGCTGAATGATCTATTGCGCATCAGGCATTTCTCCATGAATTCCTCTTTGTCTCCCCGGCAACAAATCCTTTTGGTGGACGATGAAGAGGACGCCCTCATTGAACTGGCCGAGTCGCTGGAGAATGAGGGCTTTGTCTGTTTTACCGCCACCTCGGTCACCTTCGCTTTGCAAGAGCTGACCCTGCATCCCGATATCGCCCTGGTGATCACCGACCTGCGCATGCCCGAGGAAAGCGGTATCTCCTTGATCAAGCGCCTGCGCGAACACACCTCACGCCAGCACCTGCCGGTGATCGTCATGTCTGGCCATGCCGAGATGGATGATGTCAGTGACATGCTGCGCTTGCAGGTGCTGGACCTGTTTCGCAAGCCGATCTACCTGGTACGGTTGATCGACACCCTCAACAGCCTTTTCCCCATTCCGAAAATCAGGCTCATGTAGGAGCGAGCGGGCTCGCTCCTACAGGGTTCAGAGTTGGTAGCTGAAACTCAACGTATACCGCGGCCGTCGATTGAAGCTGTCCAGGGCGATGTCCGACATTGGCTTGGCCGCTTCCAGCGCGATGTTGTAGTACTTGTTATCGCCGAAGCGCAGACCCACCGCCGCCGATGACATGTTGTTGCCCTTGACCGGCAGTTCGTTGAACCAGGTCTTGGCCTTGTCCAGCACCACATACGGCTGCAGGATTTTTACCCACTCGCCGCTGCGGTTGAAGCTGTAGTTGACCTCATACGCCACGCCCCAACCCTTGTCGCCCGAGCCCTGGTCATCCGGGTAACCGCGCCCGAAATTCTGCCCGCCGAACGTCGCCCGTTCGCTGTCGGGCAAGGTGTCGTCGCTCCAGTAAAAGGCCGCCGATGCGACGCCTTGCCAGTTGTCGAAGAACTTGTCGCTCTGCACGCCCGAGACGCGCAGGCGGAAGAAGTCGATGTCGGGCTTTATGCCCTCGAAGTCACTGCGGGTCTTGGCACCCAGGCCGTCGATGCCTTGGTACAGGCCGGCGCTGAGGATGCGCAGTTGGCGCGTGTCGGATTTGCGCCAGTCGCCTTCAAACGCCAGGGCGCGCAGGTTGGTTTCCAGGTCGAAACGTTGGGGGAAACCCACCAGTTGATAACGGGTGGTCTGGTCCACGGCATAGAGCCGCGTGCCCAGGGTCAGCGACTCGGTGGGGGAGGCGATCAGGGGATGGCTGAGGCCGATGGAATAGCGGTCGATTTCCTGGTGGGGCTTGAGTTCAAAACCACCGTCCAGCTGCACATTGCTGCGTGGGTCGGCGCGGTAGCGCTCGGCGTTGACCACCAGTTGGGTACCCTCGGCATTCACGAACTGGCTGTAGCCCAGGCGGTAGTAGTGCTCCTTGTCCTCGCCGGGCGGGAACAGGCCGCTGACGCTCAACTGCTCGCCCATGGAGGTCTGGGAATTGCTGGTGCCGGTGATCAGGGCTTGCAGGCCGCCACGGCTGTCGTCGGTCATGCTCATGCTGCTGGTGAAGGGTTTGCGCGAGGCCTGGATCTGCATGCGCGTGCCGCCATCGGTGGTGCCCGGCGGCGGTACTTGCGCCTGCAGCGTCACTCCCGGAATACGCCCCATCAACGTGGTGTAGCGTTCGAAGGTCTTGCGGGTCAGCGGGCGCTCGGCCAGCAGCTTGGCTGCCAGTTTGTCGACGTAGGCCGAGACTGAACCGATGTCGCCCTGAATGTTGTAATCCTTGATGTAGCCCTCCACCAGCACCACGTGCACCAGGCCGTTTTCGAAGCGCTGGTCGGGCAAGTAGGCGTAGGACAACAGGTAGCCATCCTGCTGGTAGCGGCGGGTGATGCCGCGGGTGGCTTCAATCAATTGGGCGACGGTGGTTTCGTGGCCAATCAGCGGCTCGAAAACCTGGGCCACGTCCTTGAGCGGGTAGATCGTGCCTCCGTCGATTTGCAGCTTGCGAATGGTCACTTTGGTGTCCATCAACAGCGGCTGGCCCTGGGTGGCCGCCGGCTCCGGCAATTGGGTCTGCGGGGTGACCGGGCGGTAGGCATCGGCGGGGAGATTGGGCACCGGCAGGTTGCGAATGGTGTCGTTACTGTTGAGGAAACTGGGCAGGGTCTCGGCGTGGACACTGGAAGCAATGAGGGTGAGCAGAAACAAAGGCGTCAGGGCGCGCATAGGACACTCCATGGTCAAACTGCAGCAGCGTTTCGCGGATTCCCGCCGGGTTCTGGGGCGCGGTTCGGGAGGGCCTTTCACTGGCCAATAAAAAAGACGAGAGACTCATTGGAATCTCTCGTCTCAACCAAGCGTAGGCGCTGGAGGGGAGGCCGTCTAATGGCCAGGTGCAATTCTATTTTTTGCCAGTCAGCCCACCGAGCAAGCCGCCCAGACCACCGCCTGTGTTTGCGTTTGCAGTGCCGCCGGCAGAAGCGCTGGCACCCACATTCAAACCACCGAGCAGGCCGCCACCGCTACCGCTGGTGCCACCGGTGACCAAGCCGCCCACCGAGCCGACAGTCCCGCCGACGGCATTCAGGGTACCGCCCAAGGCGTTAGTGATCGGGTTGGCATTGGCTGCCGTCAGGTTGGCGCCCAGGCCGCTGACTGCACCACCGACCTGAGTGACCAGACCGTTGACCGGGGCGCCGATACCGGTGCTGGTGCCGATGTTTTGGGTCAGGCCGGCCACGCCGGACGTCACTGGGTTCAGGGCTGCGCCGACATTCGTTGCCAGGCCGGCGACCGGAGCCGTGGCGCCTGTGTTGGCCACGCCGTTGCCGCCAATCAGCGTACCGAGGGACGCGACAGTGTTACCCACAGCGCCGCCGGTGATGCCTGCTGCACTGACAGTGCCGTTGGTATTACCGATATTCAAGCCGTTGCCAACGTTGGCGACCAGACCGCCGACGAGTTCAGGCAGGCCCGACTGCGGGGTAGTGGTGGCGGGATTGACATAGCCACTCGACTTATCAAGGGTGCCGCCAACGCCCGTCAGCACGCCACCCACGAGCGTGCCCAGCGGGTTGTTGGTGCCGGCCACCTGGCCGCCCAGACCGGTGACCGTGGAGCCGACTTTATCCAGGACGCCACCGACCGGGTTGCCCAGGCCGGTTTTATTCCCGAGGTTGCCGGTAGTGTTTTCCAGCAGGGAGACGACAGGGACCAGCACGCTTTTGCCGACGGTATTGGTCACGTTGCCCAGTGGTCCGGTGGTGCTGGCCGTGCTCAGGGTGTCGCCGAGCATGGTCACGGTTTGGCCGACCTTATCGACCAGGCCACCTGCCGCACCGCCCACGCCGCCGGTCAAACCGCCGACGACAGGAATACCGCCCAGCGTGGTGCCCAGGGTTTTGCCGGTGTTGGACACGCCAGTGCCCAGGTCGGCAACGCCATCGGCCACACCGGCAACGGTGGTACCCAAGGCATTGCTATTGGTGCCTAATGTTCCCAGCCCATTGGTCAGGCCGCTGCCGATGCTGTTGACGGCAGTGCCTGTCGCGGTGACCAGCCCGCCAGCGGTAGTGCCTACAATCGGGATGGTGGTCAGGGTTGTACCCAGGTCACCCACTGCGGTGCCGACATTACCGACGACACCACCGACGGCGCCAACTACCTGGCCAGTGACCAGAGGTGTGGTCGAACCGGTGCCTCCACCTGTTCCGCCGCCTGTGCCTCCACCGGTACCACCACCCGTGCCGCCACCGGTACCACCACCCGTACCGCCACCGGTGCCTCCACCTGTACCGCCACCTGTGCCTCCACCAGTGCCACCACCGGTACCACCACCATCTGTCCCGCCGCCGGTACCACCGCCAGTACCGCCACCCGTTCCGCCGCCGGCATCCGGAGACGAAGCTGCAACGCTACTGTGATGACCGCCACCACCGCTGCTGCAGCCTCCGAGGCTTACTGCCAGAATCAGGGCCAGCGCGGTACTTGCTTTCCACAACACGACTTGAGTTTTCATGATTGAGATCCTTGCACCTGGTACAGCCTTTGTTGTTATCGAAGTTCGCTGTTTCTATGGGCAGCGATACATTCGTCCGTTATGGCTATAACAGTCTCGGAAGCTTTTTCTCGCAACGCTCAACTTGGTATTAACGATTTATATACAGGCAGGGCAGGGCCGCTTAGTGACTAATACCAAGGGTATATCGCAGGAGAGTTTAAAAGGGTGAGGGTCTTGAAAATCATGAAGTTAATAAACTTAGCGGGCTATCGATAGCCCGCTATAACTTAGGGTGTATATATACAATTAATCAGGCGATCGGCCGCCAGCGGCCAATCATATGCTCAATATCTGCGGCGCCTTTTAGTTGAAGTTCTCCGCTGGAGCCCGCGGCACTTGCCAATAAGATTACCTCGCTGGGCAAGCGCACCGGCTTTTTAAACTCGACGTCTATCTCGATATTCGCCGCAGGCAAATGCTCACTCAGGGCGGCCAGTGTGCGTGCCTTGTTCCACAGCCCATGGGCGATCGCCTGGGGGAAGCCGAACAGCTTGGCGGTGAGGGCGCTCAGGTGGATCGGGTTGTAGTCGCCGGACACCCGGGCGTAGCGGCGCCCGATATCGGCGGGGGCTTTCCAGCGGGTCAACTCGCTGACGCTGGCGGGCGCTTGCAGGGCGTTATCCGCCGCCACGCCGTCAAGCTTCACGCCGCGACAAAGCATCCGGCTTTCGGCTTCCCACAGCAGCCCCAGTGAATCCTCGACCGTGGTCACGATATCGAACGTCGCGCCCTTGGCATGGGGCTGCAGGTTCTGTGCGTAGACGCCGACCATCACGTCACTTATACCGCCCAACGGGCGCAGGATGCGGATCCGGTTACTCAGGTGAATCAACCCCAGCAGCGGGAACGGGAATGCCTTGTCGGTGAGCAATTGCATCTGCAGGCCGAACGCCAGGATATGTGGATAAGTGGCCGGCAGCACCGGGCTCTCGGCAAACCCGCAGACCTTGCGGTAGGCGGCCACCTCCTTGGGGTTGACGCTGACCCGGCAGCGCAACCCTTGCTCGGGCAACGTGGTACCCGTGATCTTGCGTTTGAACGCCGCGCGCCAATACAGCGGCGGCAGGAACGGGGTGCTGCCTGATGTGTGCCACTCCATGCTTACGCTCCCAATAGACTTTGCCCACACACCCGCAGCGCCTGCCCGCTGACCGCGCCGGACCCTGGCTGGCCGAGCCACGCCACGGCTTCAGCGACGTCCTGAGGCAAGCCGCCCTGGCCCAATGAACTCATGCGGCGCCCGGCCTCACGCAGGGCGAAGGGAATATGCGCGGTCATCTGGGTTTCGATGAAGCCCGGGGCCACGGCGTTGATGCTGATCCCGCGCTCACCGAGCAATGGCGCCCAGGCCTGGGCCAGGCCGATCAGCCCGGCCTTGCTCGCGGCGTAGTTGGTTTGCCCGCGATTGCCGGCGATACCGCTGATGGAGGCCAGCAGCACCACGCGGCCGTTGTCGTGCAGGGTGCCGCTGTCCAGCAGCGCCTTGGTCAGCACCTGCGGCGCGTTGAGGTTGACGGCCAATACCGCGTCCCAATATTCCGGGGTCATGTTGGCCAGGGTTTTGTCGCGGGTGATGCCGGCGTTGTGCACCACGATATCGATGCCGTCTGGCAGGTGTTCGATCAACTGCGTGGCGGCGTCTTCGGCGCAGATATCCAGGGCGATGCTGCGGGCGCCCAGGCGCGCCGCCAAGGCATCGAGGTCGGCCTTGGCCGGCGGCACGTCTAGCAGAATCACCTCGGCACCGTCACGGGCCAGGGTTTCGGCAATCGAGGCGCCAATGCCACGGGCGGCGCCGGTCACCAGCGCCTTGCGCCCGGCGAGCGGCCGGGTCCAATCCTCGACCTGGGTCGCGCAGGCGTTCAGGCGAATCACCTGGCCGGAGATATAAGCGCTTTTCGGCGACAGGAAGAACCGCAACGCGCCTTCCAACTGGTCTTCGGCGCCTTCGCCCACATACAGCAATTGCAGGACGCCACCGCTGCGCAGCTCCTTGGCCAACGACCGGCTGAAGCCTTCAAGGGCACGCTGGGCGCTGGCGGCAAATGGGTCGCTGAGGCTTTCCGGGGCGCGGCCCAGGATCACCAGGTGCGCGCTGTGATCGAGATTTTTCAGCAGCGGCTGAAAGAATTCCCGCAGCTGCTTGAGTTGATCGGTGTGCTGCAGTTGGCTGGCGTCGAACACCACCGCCTTGAGCTTGGGCCCGTGGCCGGGAATCCAGGGGGTGGCCGCCGATGGTTCGGTGCCGTAGCTATAGATGGCGTCGGTCAGCTTGTTGGCGAACGGCAGGATGTGGCTCGCCAGCGGGCCACCGCCGATCAGCAAGGCACCTTCCACCGGCCGCAGGCGTCCGGCCTGCCAGCGTTCCAGGCGTACCGGCGACGGCAGGCCAATGGCGGCGACCAAACGATGGCCGAGGCTGGAGTTGGCGAAGTCGATATAACGGTCAGACATGGAACGCTCTCCGAATGCTGGGGTTCAAACGGTGGACCATCAAGAGGTGAAAGTCGTTCGATTGAGCCTAGGCTAGTCTCAAAGACTCACCCCACAACCTTCAGGGAGTTTTCCATGACTCAATTGCGCCGTGTAGCGATCATTGGCGGTAACCGCATCCCCTTCGCCCGCTCCAACGGCCCTTACGCCACGGCGAGTAACCAGGCGATGTTGACCGCCGCCCTGGAAGGCCTGATCGAACGCTACAACCTGCACGGCCTGCGCATTGGCGAGGTGGCCGCCGGGGCGGTGCTCAAGCATTCCCGGGACTTCAACCTCACCCGCGAGTGCGTGCTGGGTTCGCGCCTGTCGCCGCAAACCCCGGCCTACGATATTCAGCAGGCCTGTGGCACGGGGCTGGAAGCGGCGTTGCTGGTGGCGAACAAGATCGCCCTGGGGCAGATCGAATGCGGGATTGCCGGCGGTGTCGACACCACGTCCGACGCGCCCATCGGAGTTAATGAAGGCCTGCGCAAAATCCTCCTGCAAGCCAATCGCAGCAAATCCATGGCGGACAAATTAAAAGTCCTGTTACAACTTCGTCCCCATCACCTCAAGCCGGAACTGCCGCGCAACGGCGAACCGCGCACCGGGTTATCCATGGGCCAGCACTGCGAGTTGATGGCGCAAACCTGGCAGATTCCCCGCGCCGAGCAGGATCAACTGGCACTGGAAAGCCATCAGAAAATGGCCGCGTCCTACGCCGAAGGCTGGCAAAACGATTTGCTCACGCCCTTTCTCGGCCTGACCCGCGACAACAACCTGCGCCCCGACCTGACCCTGGAAAAACTTGCCAGCCTCAAGCCTGCCTTCGAACGCAGCGAAAAAGGCACCCTCACCGCCGGCAACTCGACGCCGCTGACCGATGGCGCCTCGTTGGTGCTGCTGGGCAGTGAAGCCTGGGCGAAGGAGCGCGGTTTGCCGATCCTCGCCTATCTGCGTGATGGCGAGGCGGCAGCGGTGGATTTCGTCAACGGCGCCGAAGGCCTGCTGATGGCGCCGGTGTACGCGGTGCCACGCTTGTTGGCGAGGAATGGCCTTACGTTGCAGGACTTCGATTACTACGAGATCCACGAAGCCTTCGCTGCCCAGGTGTTGTGCACGCTGAAGGCCTGGGAAGACCCGCAATACTGCAAGACCCGCCTGGGGCTGGACGCGCCGCTGGGGTCCATCGACCGCAGCCGGTTGAACGTCAAGGGCAGTTCACTGGCCGCCGGCCACCCGTTTGCGGCCACCGGCGGGCGTATCGTCGCCAACCTGGCCAAACTGTTGGACGCGGCGGGCAAGGGCCGGGGCCTGATCTCGATCTGTGCCGCCGGGGGCCAGGGCGTCACGGCGATTATTGAGCGGTAGGCGCGAGCTTGCAGATTAATTTGGCATATTGGATGCATTCTTAAGCGGTCAAAGGTCGGTACCCTCTCCCCGCGGCGAGAGGATTGCCGTATAACGAGTGCCATACGCGTGTTTGGTAATAAAGGACCCACAATAAAAGCTGATGAAGACTCCTAAACGCATTGAACCCCTGATCGAGGACGGTCTGGTCGACGAGGTGCTGCGCCCACTCATGAGTGGTAAAGAAGCAGCTGTTTACGTGGTGCGCTGCGGCAACGAGTTACGTTGCGCCAAGGTCTACAAGGAGGCGAATAAACGAAGTTTTCGTCAGGCGTCCGAATACCAGGAAGGCCGCAAGGTCCGCAACAGCCGCCAGGCCCGGGCCATGGCCAAGGGCTCCAAGTTCGGCAAGAAAGAAACCGAAGACGCCTGGCAGAACGCCGAGGTAGCGGCGCTGTTTCGTCTGGCCGGCGCGGGCGTTCGCGTGCCCAAGCCGTACGACTTCCTTGAAGGCGTGCTGCTGATGGAACTGGTAGCCGATGAATACGGCGACGCCGCGCCCCGTCTTAACGACGTGACGCTGGACCCGGACCAGGCCCGTGAATACCACGCCTTCCTGATTACCCAGATCGTGCTGATGTTGTGTACCGGCCTGGTGCACGGTGACCTTTCCGAGTTCAACGTGCTGCTGACGCCGACTGGCCCGGTGATCATCGACCTGCCCCAGGCGGTGGATGCGGCGGGCAACAACCACGCGTTCAGCATGCTGGAGCGGGATGTGGGCAACATGGCTTCCTACTTCGGGCGGTTTGCCCCGGAGTTGAAGAAGACCAAGTACGCCAAGGAGATGTGGGCGCTGTATGAAGCCGGCACTCTGCACCCGGCCAGTGTCTTGACCGGCGAGTTCGACGAGCCGGAAGAGTTGGCTGATGTTGGCGGGGTTATCCGCGAGATCGAAGCGGCGCGGCTCGATGAAGAGCGTCGCCAGGCGATTCGCGCGGCCGACGATGCGCCACCGAGCAAGGCATCGGAAGAGCCTCCACCGCCGCCCTGGATGCAGTGATCCCACGGCGAGTGGATATCCAATTGTGGGAGCGGGCTTGTGTGGGAGCCGGGCTTGCCCGCGATAGCATCACCGCGGTGTGACCGACACACCGAGGTGCCTGCATCGCGGGCAAGCCCGGCTCCCACAAAGGTCTGCTCCCACATTTGTTTGTGTGCCGTCAGCTAAATTGTCAGGCGCAACAACTGCCCGACGCCAACTCCTTGAGAATCGGACAGTCCGGCCGGTGATCGCCCTGGCAGTGCTCCACCAGGTCCTGCAACGTATCCCGCAACTGCCCCAACTCGCGAATCTTCTGGTTCAGCTCATCGATATGCTGGCGGGCCAGTGCCTTGACGTCGGCACTCGCGCGCCCGCGGTCCTGCCACAGCGTCAGCAGCTTGCCGACTTCCTCCAGGGAAAACCCCAGGTCCCGAGACCGCTTGATAAACGCCAGGGTGTGCAAGTCATCGGCGCCATAAACGCGGTAGCCGCTGTCGGTGCGATGGGCCGCTTTCAACAGGCCGATGGACTCGTAGTAACGAATCATCTTGGCGCTCAGGCCGCTTTGGCGTGCTGCTTGGCCAATGTTCATGGACGCTTGTCCTCCAGATCCTTGGGTTTCCAGGTTTTCAACAGCAGCGCGTTACTCACCACGCTGACGCTGGACAGGGCCATGGCTGCGCCGGCCATGACCGGGTTGAGCAGGCCGAATGCGGCCAGCGGAATGCCGATCAAGTTATACACAAAGGCCCAGAACAGGTTCTGTCGAATTTTAGCGTAGGTCTTGCGGCTAATTTCCAGGGCGGCGGGCACCAGCCGTGGGTCGCCGCGCATCAGCGTGATGCCGGCCGCGTGCATGGCCACGTCGGTGCCACCGCCCATGGCGATGCCGATGTCGGCCGCCGCGAGGGCGGGCGCGTCGTTGATGCCGTCGCCGACCATCGCCACCACGCCGGTCTTTTTCAGTTCGGCGACGGTGGCGGCCTTGTCGGCGGGCAGCACTTCGGCGTGCACGTCGTCGATGCCCAGGGCTTGGGCGACCACCCGGGCGCTGCCACGGTTATCGCCGGTCAGCAGGTGGCTGCTGATATGCCGGGCCTTGAGTGCCTGTATCGCTTGCAGGGCGCCCGGTTTGAGGGTGTCGCCGAAGGCAAACAAGCCCAGCACCCGAGGCTGCGGGCCTTGCTCGATCAGCCAGGACAAGGTGCGGCCCTCGGCCTCCCAGGCGCTGGCCGAGTCGGCGAGGTCGCCGGTGCTCAAGCCGGTTTCTTCCAGCAGGCGACGATTGCCCAGGGCCAGTGGCCGACCGTCTAGGGTGCCGGCAATGCCGCGCCCGGTCAGCGACTGGCTGGCGCTGACATCCGCCACGTTCAAGCCTCGCTCGGCGCAAGCATCCAGCACCGCCTTGGCCAGCGGATGTTCACTGCCCCGTTGCAGCGCGCCGGCCTGTTGCAGCAGCGCCGCTTCGTTGCCATCGACGGCCGCCAGGTGGGCGATTTTCGGCGCGCCGGAGGTCAGGGTGCCGGTCTTGTCGAACACCACGGCGCTGACTTCATGGGCGCGCTCCAGGGCTTCGGCGTCCTTGATCAGGATCCCGTGGCGAGCCGCGACGCCGGTGCCGGCCATGATGGCGGTGGGCGTGGCCAGGCCAAGGGCGCAAGGGCAGGCGATCACCAATACGGTAACGGCGTTGATCAGCGCGACTTCCAGCGGTGCGCCATACAACCACCAGCCGATCAGCGTGGCCAAGGCCAGCACCAGCACCACCGGCACGAACACCTGGCTGACTTTATCCACCAGTTTCTGGATCGGTGCCTTGGCGGCCTGGGCGTCTTCCACCAGGCGGATGATCCGTGCCAGTACGCTTTCTGCACCAAGGGCCAGGGTGCGCACCAGCAGCCGGCCTTCGCCGTTGATGGCGCCGCCTGTAACGGCGTCTCCGGGTTGTTTTGGCACCGGCAGGCTTTCACCGCTGATCAGCGCTTCGTCGGCGTGGCTTTGGCCTTCGACCACTTCACCGTCCACCGGGAAGCGTTCGCCGGGTTTGACCAGCACCAGGTCGTTCAGCTTGAGGGCGGTGATGGCGACGTCGTGCTCGCGGCCATCGATCACCTGGATCGCCCGCTCCGGACGCAAGGCTTCCAGGGCGCGGATGGCGCTGGCGGTCTGGCGTTTGGCGCGGCTTTCCAAATATTTGCCGAGCAGCACCAGGGCGATCACCACCGCCGAGGCTTCGAAATACAGATGCGGCATATTGCCTGCGGTTGCGGTGAGCCATTCATAAATACTCAGGCCGTAACCGGCGCTGGTACCGATGGCCACCAGCAGGTCCATATTGCCGGCTCCGGCGCGCACGGCTTTCCAGGCGGCGATATAGAAACGCGCACCGAAGATGAACTGCACCGGAGTAGCCAGGGCGAACTGGACCCAGGCCGGGAGCATCCAGTGCAGGCCGAACGGCTGCACCAGCATCGGCAGCACCAATGGCGCGGCGAGCAGGATCGCCAGCAGCAGCGCCCAGCGTTCATGGCTCAGGCGTTGTTCCTGGCTGGCCTGGGTGGCGGTTTCGCTTTGGGGCAGGGTGGCGGTGTAGCCGGCCTTGTCGACGGCGGCGATCAGGACGCCGGGGTCCATTTGGCCCAGCACTTCAATGTGGGCGCGTTCGTTGGCCAGGTTGACGCTGACACTTTGCACCCCGGGCACTTTGCCCAGTGCCCGTTCAACCCGCCCGGCGCAGCTGGCGCAGGTCATGCCGCTGATGGGCAGGTCGAAGGTGGTGGATCCGTTCATGGGCAGTACTCCAGGAGAGATTGCCCCTAGGATCAACCTTGACCTGTGGGGAAGGTCAAGGCTTCAGATCAATGTTTCAATATTCCAATGCCGCGGGCTTCAGGTACATGCCGTCCGGCCCTTGTGCGATACGCAATTTACGCACGTCACCGGCCTTCAACGTGATGTTCTGCGCCGGTGGCGCGAGCATGCCCGGCGAGCAGCCCTGTGATTGCCCCGGCAGCAGCTTCAGGCGCAACGATACATTCCCGGCCGGCAAGTTGAAGGAGGTGGCCTGCTCCTGGAACAGCCGTCCGGCCAACTGGTCCTGGATATACAGGCCAATCTCGCAGTTGGTCGGCACTTCCAGGCGCTCCCGGGAAATGATCAGCACCGCATAATCCTGATCGGCACTGGCCACCGGCACAGCAGCGAAAAAGCCCATCAGGCTGACAAGGCCAAAAAACGACCAGCGCATGGCGAATTCTCCGAGGTTCACATCGTGGATAGGTGCAGCTTGGCCGACGGCGCGAATGAATGCCAGCCCGGCAGATATTCACAGAACTTGACCTTGCCATCGTGGCAAGGTCAAAACTGTGGGCAACCTCATCAAAGGAGTCATGTCATGCAAGTATTCAGTGTTGAAGGAATGACCTGCGGCCACTGCGTTCGCTCGGTCACCCAGGCGGTGCAGGACAAGGATCCGGCCGCCAGTGTGCGCGTCGACCTCGCGTCCAAGGAAGTCGGTGTGGAAAGTAAGCTGCTGTCGCCGGCGGAAGTGATCAACCTGATCAGCGAAGAAGGCTACAGCGTCAAACTCGCCTGACTTTCTGATAGTTAGCGAGCTAACTTAATGTTCAAGGCACCCATGCCCGGCTAGACTGTCGGGCTGCCGACTCTACTGGGTGCCTGATGAACCTTCGTATAATCCTGATTTTGGGCGCCTTGAGCGCGTTTGCGCCGCTGGCCATCGACTTCTACCTGCCGGGTTTTCCGGCCATGGCCGTGGCATTCGGCACCGACGAAAAACATATTCAACTGACCCTGGCCGTGTACTTCACGGGCCTGGCGATCGGCCAGTTGATCTACGGGCCGCTGGCGGACCGTTTTGGCCGGCGCGGACCGCTGCTCAGCGGTGTCACCCTGTTTACCCTGGCGTCCTTTGCGTGTGCGTATGCGCCGTCCCTGGAATGGCTGATCGGTGCGCGTTTCGTCCAGGCCCTGGGCGGCTGCGCCGGCATGGTGATCTCCCGGGCGGTGGTCAGCGATAAATGCGACGCGGTGGGTTCGGCCAAGGTGTTCTCCCAGCTGATGCTGGTGACCGGGCTGGCGCCGATCCTCGCGCCGCTGGCGGGTGGCGTGATGGTCGGGGTGTGGGGCTGGCAGTCGATCTTCCTGGCGCTGACGGCATTCAGCGTGATGGCGGCCATTGCGGTAGCGGTCGGGTTGCCGGAAAGTTTCCCCGCCAATCAACCACGTCAGCCGCTGTCGGGTGCGCTGCGCCAGTACGGCCGGTTGCTGTCGGACCGGGTGTACCTTGGCTATGCCTTGACCGGTGGCATCTCGATTGCCGGCATGTTTGCCTACATTGCGGGTTCGCCGTTCGTCTTTATCAAACTCTATGGCGTGCCCGCCGAGCACTATGGCTGGGTATTTGGCTCCAACGCCGCCGGCTTCATCCTGGTCGCCCAGGTCAATGCACGTTTGCTGGCTTCCCGCGGCCCGGCGTTCTTGCTGTCGCGCACGGTGTGGGTCTACCTCGCGGCGGGCCTGTCGTTGCTGGCAATTACCGCTCTTCGCACTGACGCCTTGTGGCCACTGCTGGTGCCGCTGTTTATCTGCATCGCGAGCCTGGGCTGCATTTTGCCCAACACCTCGGCTTGCGCCATGAGCGGGCAGGGCGCACGGGCAGGCAGCGCGTCGGCGTTGCTCGGTTGCATTCAGTTTGGTGTAGCGGCGGGCGCGGCGTCGCTGGTCGGTGTGTTGCACGACGGTACGGCGATGCCGATGGCGATGGTCATCAGCTTGTGCGGCGTATTGGCGGTAACGTTCGCGATGCTGACCCGGCGCCTGCAGCGCCAACGGGCACTGCAAGCGGCGGATTGAGCAGGGTCAGCCAGCAGAGCGCTGCTGGCTTTCGGGAAATCGGTGAGGCGCCTGGATACGGGTTTGCAGGGTGTCGGCAAACGCGCGGGCTTCGGCCTCGGTGCGGAAGGTGAAGGCGTTCTGGTCGAGACGGACTTGCCATTTGTTGCCGTGGGATTTTGCTAACGCTTTTATCAGGATCTTCATTGCTGACTTCCTCACGTAAAAGAATCGTGGCAAAGGCGGCCAATATAAACCCGAATGCGTCCACAGATGTGACAAGGATCAAGTCTCTGACTAGTGGTGTCGTCCATCACTCACATCAATAACAGACGACACTTACAGATCTATCTCCTTAGAACCCTTCCAGCACAATCTTGCCCTTGGCCTTGCCGCTTTCCAGCAGTTCGTGGGCGCGGCGCAGGTTGGCCGC
The DNA here is from genome assembly GCF_024807515.1 of Pseudomonas sp. BIGb0558. Lineage (NCBI taxonomy): Bacteria > Pseudomonadati > Pseudomonadota > Gammaproteobacteria > Pseudomonadales > Pseudomonadaceae > Pseudomonas > Pseudomonas sp. BIGb0558. Next base: position 15,771 of record NZ_JANUEW010000047.1, on the reverse strand, counting down.
GTTGATCACGCCAAAGTGCTCGCCCACCGTGGTTTTCAGGGTGCCGGCGTCGATCAGTTCGGCCACGCGATTGAGCAGGTTGTGCTGCTCGATCATGTCGCTGGTCTCGAACATCGAGCGGGTGTACATGAACTCCCAATGCAGCGACAGGCTCTTGCGCTTGAGCTTGCTCACGTCCAGCACCTTGGGATCATCGATCAGCGCCAGTTTGCCCTGGGGAATCAGCGCTTCTACCAATTGGTCCAGGTGCTGGTCGGTCTGGGTCAGGCTGGCGACGTAGTTCACCTGCGGATGGCCGGCCTTTTTCAGCTCTTCGCTCAGCGGTTTGCTGTGGTCGATCACCAGGTCAGCGCCCAGGTCTTTGGCCCATGCCTGGGTTTCAGGACGGGAGGCGGTGCCGATGACTTTCAGGCCGGTGAGCTGTTTCGCCAGTTGGGTCAGGATCGATCCCACACCACCGGACGCACCGACGATCAGCAGGCTCTGGCCCTCATCGGCCTGGCCTTCGCGTACTTGCAGGCGTTCGAACAGCAACTCCCAGGCGGTGATGGCGGTCAGCGGCAGGGCGGCGGCGTCGGCGAACCCCAGGGTTTTTGGCATATGGCCAACGATGCGCTCATCCACGGTGTGCAGTTCGCTGTTGCCACCCGGGCGTACCAGGGAGCCGGCGTAGAACACCTTGTCGCCGACCTTGAACAGGCTGACTTCGCTGCCCACGGCCTTGACCACACCGGCCACGTCCCAGCCCAGCACTTTGGCCGCGCCGTTTTCCGGGGCGACGTTCTGGCGCACTTTGGTGTCCACCGGGTTCACCGAGATGGCTTTGACTTCCACCAGCAGGTCGCGGGGGCCGGCCACGGGTTCTGGCAGTTCGATGTCTTGCAGGGATTTTGGATCGTTGATGGGCAATGCGGCGTAGTAGGCGATAGCTTTCATGATGGTTTCCAAAAAAGAGTCGGTTGATCAGGCAAGAAATTTCAGGCGCTTGAGTTCGAAATGTTCGAGCACGTCGGCAGCCTTGGCGCGGAAGTTCTGGATATGGGCGCTCTGGTCGTGGTCGGCCAGCGCCGCGTCGTCGCTCCAGCGCTCGAGCATGTAGAAGGTCTCGGGGTGTTGCAGGTCCTGGTGCAGGTCGTACTGCTGGCAGCCGGCTTCGACGCGCGTCGGTTCCAGCAGCCCGCGCAGCAGGGTTTCCAGGGTGGCCTGTTGGCCGGGTTTGGCGATCAGCGTGGCGATGACGTTAAAGGCAGCGGACATATTCGACTCCAAACACGTAATGAACGGGATGGACAGATGATTGGCTATTTCTCTGGAAGATAAAACCCGCTAAAAGAGCAGTCTCTTTCAATGTTTTTTTGATAATGGACGGTCAGCGTGCTGCGTTTTGATGACTTGCAGTTGTTTGTGCGCGCGGCAGACCTGGGCAGCCTTTCGGCGGCGGCGCGGGTCATGGACATGTCGGCGGCGGTGGCCAGCGCGGCGTTGAAGCGCATCGAGCAGCAGTTGGGCACGCGTTTGCTGGCGCGCTCCACCCGCAGCCTGCGCCTGACGGCCGAGGGCGAAGGCTTTCTGGAGTACGCCCGCGCGGCCTTGAGTAGCCTGGATGAAGGCCGGCGTTTATTGGCCTGCGGCCAGGATCAGGTCGGCGGGGTATTGCAACTGTCGGCACCGTCGGACTTTGGGCGCAACCAGTTGTTGCCCTGGCTCGATGAGTTCCAGCGCGAGTACCCCCAGTTGAGCGTGCGCCTGCTGCTGGGTGACCGGATTGCCGACCTGTTCCGCCAGCCCGTAGACATCGCCCTGCGTTATGGCGAACCGGAAGATTCCAGCCTGATCGCACTGCCCATCGCCCCGGACAATTACCGCGTGCTGTGCGCTGCTCCCAGCTATCTGGCGCGGCATGGCGAACCCCGTCATCTGGAGCAACTGACCCAGCACAATTGCCTGCTGTATATGCTCGGCAGCCGGGTGCACGACCATTGGAGTTTCAGCGACGGCAAGCGCGACGTCGGCCTGACGGTGACCGGCGACCGCTTCAGTGACGACGCCGATGTGGTGCGGCGCTGGGCCGTGGCCGGGGTGGGTATCGCCTACAAGTCCTGGCTGGATGTGAGCTCCGATGTGCTGGCCGGGCGCCTGCGCCTGGTCCTGCCGGAGCTGCGGGGCGAGCGCACGCCGCTTAACCTGTTGTGCGCCCATCGTGCGCAACTGAGCAAGCCGATCAATCTTCTGCGGGAAATGCTCGTTGCCCGCTGTGCGACATTGACCGCGCAGTTGCCGGCGCAGTCGGCCTTTACGCCCTAACCCCGGGGATATAAGGAAATTTCCTTCAGCTCCTGTCCTTGGTTGCTCTGTAAGACGGCACGGAACCCGGCGTTTTCACGCTTATACTTTTGCGCCAACCGCAGCAGACGAATGCTTCACAGGGAGTGAATGAGCACATGGAACAGGCACCTTGCATCAGTCAGATCGCCACCTTGCTGGCCGACCCGAAACGTACCGCGATGGTGTGGGCGTTGATGGACGGCTCGGCCAAACCCTCCGATGAATTGGCTGTGCTTGCGGGATTGTCAGCGGCGTCGGCCAATGCCCATCTTGCTCGATTGACGGCCGGCGGGTTGCTGCGGGTCGAAGCCCGTAGCGGCAGACGCTTCTTTCGGGTGGCCGCCGCCGATGTGGGGGCCGCCGTGGATGCCCTGGCCTGCACCACCATGGCCAGCGTCGCCCGCAGCACGCCCACTCATTCGCAGTCACTGATTGCGCCTGCCGCTTTACGACGGGCGAGGCTGTGCCAAGGGCATTTGGGTGGAGAGCTGGCAGCAGGCGTGTATCAACGGATGATGGCGGCGGGGTGGGTAGAACGCGCGGAGCAGCGTCTTGACGTGACGCCTTACGGAGCACGCAAACTCGCAGGGCTGGGGATTTTCACCCAGGCACTGGCTCAGCCGATCGTGTGCGATTGCTTGGATTGGAGCGAGCAGCAGCCGCACCTGGGCGGTGCGTTGGGGGCCGCGCTGTTGCAGCTGTGCATGCAGTCGGGTTGGGTCAGTGTGATCAATGAGTCCCAGGCGTTACAGGTCAGCGAAGCCGGGCAACTGGAGATTGCCCGGCTCGCCACATCGGTCGGGCGTTAAGGCTTGACCAACCGCGCATCCAGGCTGTTTTGCGCCAGGCGTTTGGCCTGGTCCTGGGTCATGCCCAGGGAGGTGTACAGCGCATGGAAGTTCTCGGTGACATAGCCGCCGAAGTAAGCCGGGTCGTCCGAGTTCACCGTCACCTTCACCCCACGCTCAAGCATGTCGAGGATGTTGTGCTGGGACATGTCGTCGAACACGCACAGTTTGGTGTTGGACAGCGGGCACACCGTCAGCGGGATTTGCTCGTCGATGATTCGCTGCATCAAGCGCTCGTCTTCAATGGCGCGTACGCCATGGTCGATACGCTGGATCTTCAGCAGGTCGATGGCTTCCCAGATGTATTCCGGCGGGCCTTCTTCACCGGCGTGGGCTACGGTCAGGAAGCCTTCGTGACGGGCACGGTCGAACACACGCTGGAACTTGCTCGGCGGGTGGCCCATTTCCGAACTGTCCAGGCCCACGGCCACAAACGCGTCACGGAATGGCAGCGCCTGGTCGAGGGTTTTCTCGGCTTCTGCTTCGCTCAAGTGACGCAGGAAACTCAAGATCAAACCGCTGGTGATACCCAGTTGCTGCTCGCCGTCTTTCAATGCGGCGGCGATACCGTTGAGCACTACTTCAAAGGGCACGCCGCGGTCGGTGTGGGTCTGCGGGTCGAAGAACGGTTCGGTGTGGATCACGTTCTGCGCCTTGCAGCGCAGCAGGTAGGCCCAGGTCAGGTCGTAGAAGTCCTGGGAGGTGCGCAGTACGTCGGCACCCTTGTAGTACAGGTCGAGAAACTCTTGCAGGTTGTTGAAGGCGTAGGCCTTGCGCAGGGATTCGACGTCGTTCCACGGCAGCGCGATCTTGTTGCGTTCAGCCAGGGCGAACAGCAGCTCAGGCTCCAGCGAGCCTTCCAGGTGCAGGTGCAATTCAGCCTTGGGCAGGGCGTTGAGCCAATCGTACATTTATAAATTCTCATCAGGTGCAATGGCGGCATTCTACAGGCGCACGCCGAAATAATCGGCAAAACCTGACCAAGCGGTGAGTATCCCTTGGCGTCGTGCAAGCGGTGCGTGAACTAAGGTGTAACGAAACGTTAGCGGCGTGGTGCAGTCTGTACCCCATCAATAACGGATTAGCCGCGTTTAAAAGGCCTGCAATGCTCACATCAATCAAGCAAGAAAAATTCATGCTGCTGGCGCTGATCGCCGCCATCGCTGCCTACCCGCTGGAGCATTGGATGCTGCACAGCGGGCAGATGGTGGCGCTGCTCGGCGGCGTGGCGCTGATCGGCTTTATCGTCGTGGCCTCGATGCGCGTAGCCCATCACGCCGAGCAACTGGCGGAAAAGGTCGGCGACCCCTACGGCACCATGATCCTGACCCTCGCCGCCGTGCTGGTGGAAGTGGTGATTTTGGCGATCATGATGAGCAACGAGCCGTCGCCGACCCTGGTGCGCGACACCATCTACTCGGCGGTGATGCTCGACATCAACGGCATCCTCGGCCTGGCGGCGCTGATGGGCGGGATCAAGCACGGCGAACAGTCCTACAATGACGATTCGGCGCGGACCTACAGCGTGATGATCCTGACCGCCATGGGTGTGTCGATGGTGGTGCCGGAATTTATCCCCGAGGCCGATTGGAAAATTTACTCGGCCTTCACCATCGGCGCGATGGTGGTGCTGTACACCCTGTTTCTGCGAATGCAGGTGGGGCCCCACAGTTATTTCTTCAGCTACAGCTACCCGGAAAAACGTCGCAAGAAACAGCCGGAAGAAGAGTCGCCGCCGATCAACCTGGCGTTTTCCATCGGGACCCTGGTATTTGGCGTGATCGTGATTGGCGCGTTGGCCGAGGTGATGTCCAAGACCCTCGACCTGGGCCTGGAAGGCACGGGCGCTCCGCCGGTGATCACGGCAATTGTCGTGGCCGCAATTTCCGCCGCGCCGGAGATTTTGACCGCGTTGCGCGCAGCCCTCGCCAACCGCATGCAGTCGGTGGTGAACATCGCGCTGGGTGCGTCACTGTCGACGGTGATTTTGACGGTGCCGGTGATGGAGGCCATGGCCTTGTACACCGGCCAGCCGTTCCAGATGGCGATGACGCCGGTGCAGACCGTGATGGTATTTATCACGCTGATTGTCAGCGCGATCAACCTCAACGATGGCGAAACCAACGCCATCGAAGGGATGACCCATTTTGTGTTGTTTGCGACGTTTATCATGCTGTCGCTATTGGGGTTGTAACAGACACCGAGGAGCCAATGTGGGAGCTGGCTTGCCTGCGATAGCATCACCTCGGTGCAACTGAACGACCGAGGTGCCTGCATCGCGGGCAAGCCCGGCTCCCACATTTGATCTGTGTTTGGCTCAGATCCCGCTGATCAGCGCTCGCGCCGCCTGGCTGTGATCGGCAATCAAGCCCTTCAGATCCAGGCCTTCGACCTGCCCGTCGATCACCCGCCATTTCCCGCCCACCATCACCCGATCCGCTCGGTCGGCGCCGCACAGCAGCAGCGCCGATATCGGGTCGTGGCTGCCGGAGAAGCGCAGCTCATCCAGTTTGAACAACGCCAGGTCGGCCTGTTTGCCTACGGCCAGTTCACCGATATCGCTACGGCCAATTAACTGCGCCGAACCTTTTGTTGCCCAACCCAACACCAGTTCCGGGGTGATCTTCTCTGCCCCGTAACGCAGGCGTTGGATGTACAACGCCTGGCGCGTTTCCAGGATCATGTTCGACGCATCATTGGATGCCGAGCCGTCCACCCCCAGGCCAATCGGCGCGCCGGCCGCGAGCAGGTCGAGGGTCGGGCATATGCCGGAAGCCAGGCGCATGTTGGAGCTCGGGCAATGGCAGATCCCGGTTCCGGCGGCGCCGAGGCGGGCGATTTCTTCCGGGTTGAAGTGAATGCCGTGGGCCAGCCAGGTGCGCGGGCCCAGCCAGCCGACGCTGTCGAGGTAGTCCACGGTGCGCAGGCCGAAGCGCTGCAGGCAGAAGTCTTCTTCGTCGAGGGTTTCCGCCAGGTGGGTGTGCAGGCGCACGTCGAGGTGGTTGGCCAGTTCGGCGCTGGCTTCCATGATTTCCGGGGTCACGGAAAACGGCGAGCAGGGCGCCAGGGCGATCTGGATTTGCGCGCCGTCGCCGCGTTCGTGGTACTGGCGGATCAGGCGGCGACTGTCTTCCAGGATCACTTCGCCCTGTTGCACGGTTTGCTGGGGTGGCAGCCCGCCGTCGGCTTCGCCCAGGCTCATGGAGCCGCGGGTGAGCATGGCGCGCATGCCCAGTTCGCGCACGCTGTCGACTTGCACGTCGATCGCCTGTTCCAGGCCGTCGGGGAACAGGTAGTGGTGGTCTGCCGCGGTGGTGCAGCCCGAGAGCAGCAATTCAGCGAGGGCGACTTTGGACGCGAGGGCGAGCTTTTCCGGGGTGAGCCGGGCCCAGACCGGGTACAGGGTTTTCAGCCAGGGAAACAGCGGCTGGTTAACCACCGGTGCCCAGGCGCGGGTCAGGGTTTGGTAGAAGTGATGGTGGGTGTTGATCAGCCCCGGAAGCACCACATGCTCGCGAGCATCGAACACTTGTCCACAGGGCACGGCGGGTTCACGTCCCCAGCCCAGCACTTCGACGATGACACCGTCTTGCAGCACCAGGCCGCCACGGGCGTCGAGGCCATTGGCAGTGAAAATCGCGAGGGGGTTTTTTAACCAGATACGGGTCGCAGGCATTGGCCGGCTCCTCTGAATGATGGGTTCAGGTTTGCCAGCTCAGTGTTGCCCTGTCTGCTGATCCAGGGTCGCCGGGAAGGGCGAGGTGCGCAGTTTACGTGTGGATCGTTATCGACGGCAATCGGCCGATAACGATCGCGATTTTTTTACCAGGCGATGGTGTCGCCCTTGTAGTCCACAAAGTGATGGCCGCCCTTGCCACTGTAGGCATTTACCTGGTCGAGCAGGCCGCGCACGCTGGTGGCCACGTCGATGTGCGCGTTTTCGCCGCCCATGTCGGTTTTCACCCAGCCTGGGTGCAGCGACAGCACGGTGAGTTTCTGATCGCCCAACTGGGTGACGAAACTGTTGGTCATGGAGTTGAGGGCGGCCTTGCTGGCTTTGTACAGGGCCAGGTCCGAGCCGTCGGGGATGGTGACGCTGCCCAGGATCGAACTCATGAAGGCCAGTACGCCGGTGTCGGGGCGCAGCTGCCCGACAAAACGCTGGGCCAGGTTGATTGGCGCCACGGCATTGGTGAAAAACAGTTGGCCGACTTCCGCCTGGGTGGCGTGGCCCGGTTCCTGATTGGCCGGGCCTTTGACGCCGGCGTTGACGAACAGCAGGTCGAAGGTTTTTGCCTTGAGACGCTGGTTCAGGGCGATCACTGCCTGCTGGTCATCCATGTCGAGCTTTTCGATCTGCACCGGGCCCAGGGCCTTCAAGGCATCGGCTTTTTGCGGGTCGCGCACGGTGGCTGTCACGTCCCAGCCGTCTGCCAGCAGTTGCTTGACCAGGCCAAGGCCCAGGCCCCGGGAGGCGCCGATAATCAGTGCGGTTTTTGAAGTAGACATGAATGGCTTCCTTTGACGGTGGAGGTTCACGGGTTCAGTGGACAACGCTGGCCGAGTCTTTGCTGCAACTCCTGGCGCAGTTGGTCGAGTTCGGTGATGCGGGTTTCGATCAGGTTGAGCTTGTCTTGCAGCAGTTGGGTGACGGCGCTGTCGGGGTCTGGAGCTTGCCATAATGCGCCGACGCTGTTGCCGATTTCGCTGAGGCTGAAGCCCAGGCGCTGGGCGGTCTTGATGTACAGCACCAGTTGCACCATGTCGGCGGGATAGTCGCGGTAACCGTTGGTGCTGCGTTGTGAGGCAATCAAGCCGCGTTGCTCGTAGAAGCGCAGGGTGTCGCGGCTGACCTGGCTGGCCTGGGCTAATTCGCCGATACGCATGTAGAGGGCTCGAGAGGGCTTGACCTTGGAGCATACTCCAGGCTTTACCTTGCTGGCTTCTTGAATTGAAGGAGCTTGCTCTCATGTGGACTGCCCACCAATACCGTCGACTGGTCAGGGCCAGCGGCTGGTATGACCTGATTGTCACCGCGGCGCTGGTTACCCCCTGGACTTTTGTTTTGCTGCATAACGCCCTGGTGGCGTTGAACCTGCCGGGCGAGCTGCCGCCGTTCGCGCCTGTGCATATGTTGATGGCCAACCTGATGGGCTCGATTGTCTGTGTGTGGTCGGTGCTGCGAATCCGCGATCCTCAAGCGATTTTTGGTCGCTATGACGCGGCTGGCCGGGTGCTGTTTGCGACCTGGCAGATTTACGCGCTGGCCCATGGCGCAAGTACGGTGTTGGTGATCGTCGTGGTGTTTGAAGTGCTGTGGGCGGTGGCGCAGTTGATACCGGTACGTCGGACCGAAAATTGATCAAAAAACGCTCAATTGTGCCGGGGCGTTGCGGGCTCTGACGCCGGGTCACTCTTGCACGGGTTATCCACAGGTTGCTCCACAGTAATTGTGCGCAAGCGTGATCGGTGGATATAAGCGCTGAGGCCCTTTGTTCTAAAGGACATAACCCGCCTAACTGACTGTTTTTGAGCCGGATTAATACTTTAGTGTGGTCGCCTGAGCAAAAACTGAACAACCGCCTGAAACCCTTGTGACAGAAGGGTTACAGGCGAGTGTGCTCAGGTTATCCACAGGCAGGTGCACAGCAGATGTGGGCAGTTTCAGCGCGCTAGCAGAATGCGTCCGCGGCTCAGGTCGGCCAGCTGGCTTTGCAAGGTGTCGATATGGGCTTCGCCCAGGGCCAGTTGCAGGTCGACGCCATTGGCGGTGAAGGTTTCTTCCACCACCAGCCCGCCCAGCTCGGCTACCCGCAATTTCACCAGAGCAAGCTCGGCAAAACCACAGGAGCAGCTCAGCGGCACGCGTTTGATCAGCTCGACGCGTTCGGCGGCTTGCAGGCATTTGTTGGCGCCGCCGCCATAGGCGCGGGCCAGGCCGCCGGTGCCCAGCTGGATGCCGCCGTACCAGCGGATCACCAGCACCACGACCTGGTCGCAATCCTGCGCTTCGATCGCGGCCAGGATCGGTCGCCCGGCCGTGCCGCCGGGTTCGCCGTCATCGTTGCTGCGGTATTGATCGCCGAGTTTCCAGGCCCAGCAGTTGTGCGTGGCGTTCAGGTCGCTGTGCTGGTCGATGAAGGCCTGGGCGTCCTGGGAGCTGGCAATGGGGGCGGCGAGGGTGATGAAGCGGCTTTTGCGAATTTCTTCGCGAAACTCGCAAAGGCCGGTAAGCGTGAAAGGCATGGGTGACTTCGTTTAGAGGGCGGGCTTGATGCCGCAGCCTTTGAGGATGATGTGGATAAGGTTGGTGCCGGCGTCTTCCATGTCTTGCTTGGTCAGCTTGGTGCGCCCGGTCACACGGCAGATCTGCGTGGCAAAGTCGGCGTAGTGCTGGGTGCTGCCCCACAGCAGGAAGATCAGGTGCACGGGGTCGATGGGGTCCATCTTGCCCGCGTCGATCCAGGCCTGGAACACCGCCGCACGGCCGCTGAACCAGGCACGGTAATCCTGGCTGAAATACTCGGTCAGGCATTCACCGCCGCTGATGATCTCCATCGCGAAGATCCGCGAGGCTTGTGGCTGGCGCCGGGAGAACTCCATCTTGGTGCGGATGTAGCGGGTCAGGGCGGCGGCCGGGTCATCCTCGGCGGTCAGCGTGTTGAAGGTGCTGTCCCACAGTTCGAGGATGTTGCTGAGCACGGCAATGTAAAGCCCCAGCTTGTTGGTGAAGTAGTAGTGCAAGTTGGCTTTCGGCAACCCGGCACTCGCCGCGATGGTGTTCATGCTGGTGCCTTTGTAGCCATGACGGGCGAACTCGTCTTCGGCGGCCTGCAGGATCGCTTGTTCGTTCTTTTGCCGAATGCGGCTTGCAGGCTTTCCGGCGTGGTTGCTGTGGGCAGGAACTTCGAGGCTCATGGAGGTTTCCGTGCAGATCGATGAATACGACGTGTGCACAGATAACCCACCCTCAAGCCCCAGACAAGTCCCGATACGATAAAACCCTCAAAGCGGCTCCAGAGTGTCGCTTTCCAGAGGCTGGTTTGCGGCATCGGTGGTGGCCTTGGGTTCAGGCAGCAACAGGCACAACACAATGGCGGTCAGGCCGCCGCTGGTGATGGCCGAGTCAAACAGGTTCTGCACCAGGGTTGGCATCAGGTGCAGCAGGTTTGGCTGGGCGGCGATCCCCAGGCCCACGCCGAACGAGGTGGCGATGATCAACATGCTGCGTCGATCCAGCGGGGCCTGGGCGAGGATGCGCACGCCGGCGGCGGCCACGCTGCCGAACATCACCAGGGTTGCGCCGCCCAGTACAGGTTTGGGGATTTGTTGCAGCACCGCGCCAATCAGCGGAAACAGCCCGAGACAAAACAGCACCACGCCGATGTACAGGCCGACGTAGCGACTGGCGACGCCGGTCAGTTGGATCACACCGTTGTTCTGGGCAAAGGTGGTATTGGGAAAGGCGCTGAAGGTGGCGGCGATCATGCAACTGATGCCATCTCCCAGCACACCTCCCTTGAGCCGGCTTATATAGGAAGGGCCGCTGATGGGCTGGCGGGCGATCATGCAATTGGCGGTGAGGTCGCCGACGGTTTCGATGGTGCTGATCAGATAAATCAGCGCCACCGGCAGGAAAGCCGTCCAGTCGAAGTTGAAACCGAAGCGGAACGGTGTAGGCAGGCTGATCAACGGCAAGTCCGGCAGGGCCTGGGGCACCAGTTTTCCGCTGAACCAGGCAGCGAGGCTGCCCAATGCCAGGCCGATGATGATGGCGGATAGACGTACCCACGGGGTGTTCGAACGGTTGAGCAGGATGATCGTCAGTACCACGAACAGGCCGAGTGCCAGGTTGGTCGGGGCGCCAAAGTCCGGGGCGTTGAAGCCGCCGCCCAGGTCGGTGATGCCGACTTTGATCAGGCTGATGCCAATCAAGGTGATGACGATGCCGGTCACCAGCGGTGTGATGACCCTTTTGAGCTGACCGATGAAGCGGCTCAACACCACTTGCACCGCCGCGCCGAAGAAGCAAATGCCGAAAATCATCGCCAGGATGTCTTCCGGGCTGCCGCCGCGTTGCTTGACCAGAAACCCTGCCGACAATACGGCGCCGAGAAACGCGAAGCTGGTGCCTTGCAGGCAGATCATCCCGGCGCCGATGCCAAACGGCCTACGGGCCTGGATGAAGGTACCGACACCGGAAACCATCAATGCCATGCTGATCAGGTAGGGCAGGTGAGCGGTCAGGCCCAGGGTGGAACCGATGATCAGCGGCGGAGTGATGATGCCGACAAAGGCGGCCAACACATGCTGCAACGCAGCGAGCAAAGCGGGCAATGGTTTTGGGCGGTCGTTAAGGCCGTAGATCAGGTCGCTGGGGCTGGAGGATTCTGGCGGCATGGCGTGGGAACTCATGGCTGTTGGTTCTAGGTCCCCATGCCTTGCAAAAAGCTGTCCAGTTGCTCAGGTTTTTCTTTAGGGCCCGTCCTAGCGCGTTGCGGCCAGACTTTCGAGAAAGCTTTCCAGCACCAAATGAGGGCGACGGCCCTTGCGCGTGACCGAAGCGAGGCTCAAATCGTAAAAACGTGTGGCCGGTTTCAGCGCACGCAGTCGGCCTTGTTGCACCCACAGGCTGGCGTAGTGATCGGGCAGGTAGCCGATGTAGCGGCCGGTGAGGATCAGGAACGCCATGCCCTCACGGTCCGAGGCGCTGGCGGTGCAGTTGAGCGCCTGGTAGTGAGCCTGGATATCGGCGGGCAGGCGGAAGGTCGGGGCGATGGCGTCCTGGCTGTTGATGCGTTCGTCGTCCAGTTGCTTGTCGTCGGCATAAAACAGCGGGTGGCCAACCGCGCAATAGAGCAGCGAGCGTTCGCTGTACAGCGGCTGGTATTCAAGGCCCGACAAGGCGCTGGCCTGGGGGACGACGCCCACATGCAGGCGACCGTCGAGCACACCTTGTTCCACTTCATTGGGCGCGATCATGCGGATCTGGATCTGCACGTCCGGGCCGCGCTCCTTCAACTGTGCCAAGGCGTGGGTGATGCGCATGTGGGGCAGGGTGACCAGGTTGTCGGTCAGGCCGATGATCAGTTCGCCGCGCAGGTGCTGGTGCAGGCCGTTGACCTCGGTGCGGAAACTTTCCAGGGCGCTGAGTAATTGCAACGCGGACTGATACACCTCGCGTCCTTCCTCGGTCAGGGAAAAACCCGCACGCCCGCGTTGGCAGAGGCGTAGGCCCAGGCGCTGCTCCAGATCACTCATCTGCTGGCTGATGGCCGAGCGCCCAATCCCCAATACGGTTTCCGCCGCCGAGAAGCCGCCACACTCCACCACGCTGCGAAAGATGCGCAATAGGCGGATATCGAAGTCGCTGACTTGGGCGAGTGGGTCGGGTCGACGGCTGCTCATAGTTTAGTGAAGGCCTGACTGAAGGTTAGAAGAGTTGGATTTCACCGACTTTATCCCCGTGGCAATTTAGCTGCAACAACGCTTTTCAAATCCCTACGCTGCCTTTTGCCTTGCGAGGTTTTGCTCATGAACATGCCCGAAAACGCTCCGTCCACCCTGGCCAGCCAACTGAAGCTGGACGCGCACTGGATGCCGTACACCGCCAACCGTAACTTCCATCGTGACCCGCGCCTGATCGTGGCGGCCGAAGGCAGCTGGTTGACCGATGACAAGGGGCGCAAGGTGTATGACTCGCTGTCGGGTCTGTGGACTTGCGGCGCCGGGCACACTCGCAAGGAAATCCAGGAAGCGGTCGCCAAGCAACTGGGCACGTTGGACTACTCGCCGGGCTTCCAATACGGTCATCCATTGTCGTTCCAACTGGCAGAAAAGATTACCGACCTGACTCCGGGCAACCTGAACCACGTGTTCTTCACCGACTCGGGCTCCGAGTGCGCCGATACCGCGGTGAAGATGGTGCGTGCGTACTGGCGCCTCAAGGGTCAGGCGACCAAGACCAAGATGATTGGCCGTGCCCGTGGTTATCACGGTGTGAATATCGCCGGTACCAGCCTGGGCGGCGTTAACGGTAACCGTAAGATTTTTGGCCAGGGCCTGATGGATGTTGACCATCTGCCTCACACCCTGTTGGCGAGCAATGCCTTCTCCCGTGGCATGCCGGAGCTGGGCGGTATCGCCTTGGCGGACGAGCTGCTCAAGCTGATCGAACTGCACGATGCGTCGAACATCGCGGCGGTATTCGTTGAGCCGATGGCGGGTTCCGCTGGTGTGCTGGTGCCGCCGCAGGGTTACCTGAAGCGTCTGCGTGAGATCTGCGATCAACACAACATCCTGTTGGTGTTCGACGAAGTGATCACCGGCTTCGGTCGTACCGGCTCGATGTTTGGTGCCGACAGCTTCGGCGTGACCCCAGACCTGATGTGCATTGCCAAGCAAGTCACCAATGGCGCGATCCCGATGGGCGCGGTGATTGCCAGCACCGAGATTTATCAGACGTTCATGAACCAGGCGACGCCTGAGTACGCGGTGGAATTCCCGCACGGTTACACCTACTCGGCTCACCCGGTGGCCTGTGCGGCTGGCCTGGCGGCACTCGACCTGCTGCAGAAGGAAAACCTCGTGCAGAGCGTGGCCGAAGTCGCCCCGCATTTCGAGAATGCGCTGCACGGTTTGAAGGGCAGCAAGAACGTAATCGATATTCGTAACTATGGCCTGGCCGGTGCGATCCAGATTGCACCGCGTGATGGTGATGCGATCGTGCGTCCATTCGAGGCCGGCATGGCCTTGTGGAAAGCCGGTTTCTACGTGCGCTTTGGCGGCGACACCCTGCAATTCGGGCCAACCTTCAACAGCAAGCCGCAGGACCTGGATCGCTTGTTCGATGCGGTCGGCGAAGTGCTGAACAAGATCGACTGATTTCTCCTTCTATATAGAACAACTTTTCAGGAGCCCTGCATGAGCCTCATCCAGCATTTGATCAACGGCCAGATGGTGACCGAAAACGGTCGCACCGCGGACGTGTACAACCCGTCGACGGGCCAGGTGATTCACCAGGTGCCATTGGCCAGCCGTGAAACTATCCAAAGTGCTATCGACTCGGCCAAGGCGGCGTTCCCGGCGTGGCGCAACACGCCACCGGCCAAGCGTGCCCAGGTGATGTTTCGTTTCAAGCAATTGCTGGAACAGAACGAAGCGCGCATCTCCCAACTGATCAGCGAAGAGCATGGCAAGACACTGGAAGACGCGGCCGGTGAACTGAAACGCGGGATCGAGAACGTGGAGTACGCGTGTTCGGCACCGGAAATCCTCAAGGGCGAGTACAGCCGTAACGTCGGTCCGAACATCGACGCCTGGTCTGATTTCCAGCCGTTGGGTGTGGTGGCCGGCATCACGCCGTTCAACTTCCCGGCCATGGTGCCGTTGTGGATGTACCCGCTGGCGATCGTCTGCGGTAACTGCTTCATCCTCAAACCGTCGGAGCGTGATCCGAGTTCGACGCTGCTGATCGCGCAGCTGTTGCAGGAAGCTGGCTTGCCTAAAGGTGTGCTGAGTGTGGTGCACGGGGACAAAGGCGCTGTGGATGCACTGATCGAAGCGCCGGAAGTCAAAGCGTTGAGCTTCGTGGGTTCGACGCCGATTGCCGAGTACATCTATTCCGAAGCTACCAAGCGCGGCAAGCGTGTGCAGGCGTTGGGCGGGGCGAAGAACCATGCGGTGTTGATGCCGGATGCGGATCTGGATAACGCGGTCAGTGCCTTGATGGGCGCGGCCTATGGTTCGTGCGGTGAGCGTTGCATGGCGATTTCGGTTGCTGTGTGTGTCGGTGACCAGGTGGCTGATGCGTTGATCGCCAAGTTGGTGCCGCAGGTCAAGGCGCTGAAGATTGGTGCGGGCACTTCGTGCGGTTTGGATATGGGGCCGCTGGTGACTGGCCAGGCGCGGGATAAGGTCAGTGGCTATATAGAAGACGGCGTTTCTTCGGGCGCTGAGTTGGTAGTCGACGGTCGTGGCTTGAGTATTGCCGGGCATGAAGAGGGTTTCTTCCTGGGGGGCAGTCTGTTCGATCGCGTGACCCCGCAGATGCGTATCTATAAAGAAGAGATCTTTGGGCCAGTGTTGTGCGTGGTTCGGGTGAACAGCCTGGAAGCGGCCATGCAGTTGATCAACGATCACGAGTATGGCAACGGTACCTGCATCTTCACCCGTGATGGCGAGGCGGCGCGTCTGTTCTGTGACGAGATTGAAGTGGGCATGGTGGGCGTCAACGTACCGCTGCCGGTGCCGGTGGCGTATCACAGCTTTGGTGGCTGGAAGCGTTCGCTGTTTGGCGACTTGCATGCCTATGGGCCGGATGGTGTGCGTTTCTACACCCGTCGCAAGGCGATCACCCAGCGCTGGCCGCAACGGGCCAGCCATGAAGCGTCGCAGTTTGCCTTTCCAAGTTTGTAACTTGCAGGCGTAGAAGGCCGGCCCCTTGGGGCCGGCCTTTGCTTTTCCGGGGTTTTTTGACCGATATGACAGTATTGTGAAAAAAGGGGTTGACGGCAGATTCTGGAAGTCTATAATTCGCCCCACTTCCGGCGCAGTCGAAACGGAAAACTCCTTGGTAAACAAAGAGTTATGTAGGTTT
>NZ_JANUEW010000046.1:0-43951 GCF_024807515.1 Pseudomonas sp. BIGb0558 | reverse complement strand
TTGAGGAGCGGGTAAACCGGCAGGACGCCGGTTTAGCCGCGACGGGGCAGGGACGCCCCGTCGCGGCGGCCCGCGGAGCAATGCCGGAGTGAGGGGACGCCGAGCCTAAGCGAGGCGCCGACAGGCGGGGCAGAGCGTTTTGGTTACTTTGCCGCTTTTGCAAAGTGACTCGCTGTAAGAGCGAAACCATAAGTAGCCGTTACCTAAATAACGGATATGTACCCCGCCAGATCAAACCGACAAATACCGACTGATAGTCGCCTCATCCACCCGATCCCGAGTTTCCTCAATCACAAACCTCCCCTTCTCAATCACCAAAAACCGATCAGCAATCTCCAGCGTAAACGACAACACCTGCTCAGAAACAACAATCGTCAAATCCCGCAAATTGCGAATCTCCTTAAGCGTACGAGCAATATCCTTGATGATCGAAGGCTGAATCCCCTCAGTCGGCTCATCCAGCAACAACACCTTCGGATTAGTCGCCAACGCCCGGGCAATCGCCAACTGCTGTTGCTGCCCCCCCGACAAATTGCCCCCCTTACGCGAACGCATGTCATACAGCACCGGAAACAACGCATACAAATCTTCAGGCACCCTACCCCGGGCCGCCGCCGGCAACCCGGTCTGAATATTCTCCAACACACTCATGCTGGGAAAAATCATCCGCCCCTGGGGCACATAGGCAATCCCCCGCTCCACCCGCTCATGGGTTTCCAGCGCAGACACATCATGCCCATCCACACTCACCTGCCCCTGCCACTGCGGCAGAATACCCATCAGGCTCTTGAACAGCGTGGTCTTACCCATCCCGTTACGCCCCATCACCGCGACGATCTCACGCTTCGCCACATCCAGCTCCAGGTCGTGAAGAATCTGGCTCTGCCCGTACCCGCACGACAGTTTGTCGATCTTGAACATGCCCGACTCCTCAGTGGCCCAAATACACTTCAATGACTTTCGGATTGCTCTGCACCGACTCCATGCTGCCCTCGGCCAGCACCTTGCCCTGGTGCAGCACCGTGACCTTATGGGCGATGCTCTTGACGAACTCCATGTCATGCTCGATCACCAGCACCGAGCGCCCCTGGCTGATGCGCTTGAGCAACTCGGCAGTTTGCATCCGCTCGTTGACACTCATCCCGGCCACCGGCTCATCGAGCATCAGCAACTCCGGGTCTTGCATCAGCAGCATGCCAATCTCCAGCCACTGCTTTTGCCCGTGGGACAGCAGATCCGCCTGCTGCTGCAACAAATCGCCGAGGAAGATTTCCCGCGCCACTTCCTCGACCCGCGCAATCACCTGGGCGTTGCGCTTGAAAAACAGCGCGCCCCACACCTTGCGCCCGGCCGGGTACGACATCTCAAGGTTTTCAAACACCGTGAGGTTCTCGTAGATCGACGGGTTCTGGAACTTGCGCCCCACGCCAGCCCGCACGATGTTGTATTCGCGCATCTTGGTCAGTTCCTGCCCGTCGAACTGGATGCTGCCGCTGGTGGCGCGGGTCTTGCCGCAGATCAAATCCAGCACCGTGGTTTTGCCGGCGCCGTTGGGGCCGATCACCACCCGCACTTCATTGCGGTCGATATACAGGTTGAGGTTGTCGACCGCCTTGAAGCCGTCGAATGACACGGTGAGGCCTTCGATGGCCAACACCGGTTTTTTCATTTCAAAACCGACGGCAGTCATGGCTGTGTCTCCAGGATCTTGGCTTCAGCCTTGGGCTTGTTCTGCTCAGGCTCGGCGGCTTTCACCACCGGCGTACGACGCAACACCTTGGCCAGGGCCTGGCGACCATGGCTGTCCCACAACCCGGCCAGGCCGTTGGGGAAGTACATGACCACGGCGATAAACAGCCCGCCCATCAGGTACAGCCATAGCTCCGGGAAGGATTCGGAAAAGTAGGTCTTGCCGTAGTTCACCAGCAACGCCCCATATACCGCCCCCAGCAGCGACATGCGCCCGCCCACCGCGGCAAAGATCACCATCTCGATGGACGGCACGATGCCCACGAACGACGGCGACATAAAGCCCACCTGCAAGGCAAACATCGCGCCGCCAATCGCCGAGAACGCCGCCGCCACACAAAACACGAAGATCTTGAAACTGGCCACGTCATACCCGGAAAACCGCACCCGCTCTTCTTTGTCGCGCATGGCCATCAACAGCCGGCCGAGCTTCGAGGCGAGGATAAAGCGGCCAATGAAAATGCAGCCGAACAGCAGGCCGGCATTGATGAAGTACAGGATCATCTTCGCGCCGTCACCGCGCAGGTCCCAGCCCAGCAGGGTCTTGAGGTCGGTGATGCCGTTGACGCCACCGGTGAGGCCCTGCTGGCCAACGATCAACACCGTGAGGATCAGCGCAATCGCCTGGGTGACGATGGAGAAATACACATCGCCCACCCGCCGCTTGAACAGCGCCATGCCGATGATGAACGCCAGCAGCACCGGCACGGCAATCACCGCGAACAAGGTGAAGGTGAAACTGTGGAACGGCTGCCAGAGCCACGGCAGTTCGGTGATCTGGTTCCAGTCCATAAAGTCCGGAATGCCCGGTGTGGATTGGATCTTGGTGCTGATCGGGTCCGACGCTTCCAGCTTCAGGAACATCGCCATGCAGTAGCCGCCGACGCCGAAAAATACGCCCTGCCCCAGGCTTAGAATCCCGCCATAACCCCAGCACAGCACCAGGCCCACCGCGACGAACGCGTAGGTCAGGTACTTGCCGACCATGTTCAGCCGGAAGGCATCCAGGGTCAGCGGGAACACCACGAGGATCAACAACGCGAGCAGCACGATGCCGATCAGGTTTTGCTGGCCGCCCAGCAGCTTGTCTAAAGCCTTCATCGGTTCGCCTCTACTTGCGCACTTTGATGGAGAACAACCCTTGCGGGCGCAGCATCAGGATCAGGATTACCGACGACAGCGTCAGCACCTTGGCCATCGAGCCGCTGAGGAAAAACTCCGACAGCGATTGGGTCTGGGCGATCACGAACGCCGAGGCAATGGTGCCGAACAGGCTCTGCGCGCCGCCGAACACCACCACCAGGAAGGTATCGACGATGTACTGCGAACCGGCGGTGGGCCCGGTGGAGCCGATGGTGGTGAACGCCGCACCGGCCACGCCCGCCACGCCGCAGCCGAGGGCGAAGGTCATGCGGTCGACCTTGCGCGTATTGATGCCCACCGCGCGGCTCATCAGGCGGTTTTGCACGGTGGCGCGCACCTGCAGGCCCCAGCGCGAGCGGTAGAGCATGACGAAGATCGCACCGGTCAGCAGCACGGTCAGGCCCATCATGAACAGGCCGTTGCGCGGGATCTCGATGGCGTCGCTGAGGTTCACCGAACCCATCAGCCAGGCCGGCGGTTCGGCGCTCACTTCACGGGCGCCGAACACCGAGCGGAAGGTTTGCTGCATTACCAGGGACAAGCCCCAGGTGGCGAGCAAGGTGTCCAGGGGGCGCTTGTACAAGCGGCTGATCATCGCCCATTCCACCAGCCAGCCAACCGCACCGGCGACGAGGAATGACAGGGCAATGGCAACGAAAAAGTAATACGGCTGGAAGCTCGGCGCGAAGTGCGCGGTGAGGCTGGAACAGACGTAGGTGGTGTAGGCGCCAATGGTCAGGAATTCACCGTGGGCCATGTTGATCACGCCCATCTGGCCGAAGATGATTGCCAGTCCCAATGCCATCAGCAACAGCACGCAGAACACGGACAAGCCGTTGAACCCCTGCATCGCCGCGATGGCTCCAAATTCCGATAGCCATTCCATGATGATGGTCTCCTGAGCGGGAGGTGAAGGATGAAAAATGCGATCTGCTTTTGCTTGTGTTTTATGTGGGAGCTGGCTTGCCTGCGATGGCATCCCCTCGGTACAACTGAACAACCGAGTCGCCTGCATCGCAGGCAAGCCAGCTCCCACACAAAAACAGTTCCAGCCTTTGGTTCAATGCCAGACCCGAGGTTATTGGTAGCCTTTCGGGAACGGATTCGGCTCGATCAGATCCGACTCGTAGATCACCTTGAACTGCCCGTTTGGCTGCACTTCACCGATACGCGACTTGCTCCACAGGTGATGGTTTTCGTGGATCTTCACGTAGCCTTCAGGCGCGTTTTTCAGCTCGATGCCTGGGGACGCGGCGACAACTTTATCCACGTCGAAACTGCCGGCCTTCTCCACCGCCGCTTTCCACAACCATGGGCCGAGGTAGGCCGCCTGGGTCACGTCGCCGATGACTGCGTCCTTGCCGTACTTGGCCTTGAACGCTTCCACGAAGGCTTTGTTGTTCGGGTTGTCGAGGCTCTGGAAGTACTTCATCGAGGCGTAGAAGCCGGCCATGTTTTCGCCGCCGATGCCCAGCAGTTCGTCTTCGGTCACCGACAGGGTCAACAGGGTTTGCTTGGACGAGTTCACACCCGCCGCGTTGAGTTGTTTGTAGAAGGCCACGTTGGAGCCGCCCACCACTGCCGCGAACACCACGTCCGGTTTTTTCAGCTTGACCTTGTTGATCAGCGAACCGAACTGGGTGTTGCCCAGCGGGTAGTAGTCTTCGCCGACCACGGTACCGTGCAGAACGTTTTCAATGTGCTTGCGCGCGATCTTCATCGAGGTGCGCGGCCAGATGTAGTCCGAGCCCACCAGGTAGAAGGTTTTGGCGCCCTTGGTCTTGGCGATCCAGTCGAGGCTGGCGAGGATTTGCTGGGTGGCTTCTTGCCCTGTGTAGATCACGTTTTTCGACTGTTCCAGGCCTTCATAGAAGGTCGGGTAGTAGAGCAGGCCGTTTTCTTTCTCGAAGATCGGCAACACGGCTTTGCGTGAAGCGGAGGTCCAGCAGCCGAACACGGCGGCCACCTTGTCGTTGACCAGCAGCTTCTTGGCCTTTTCGGCGAAGGTCGGCCAGTCGGACGCGCCGTCTTCCTGGATCACCTTGATCTGCCGGCCGAGGATCCCGCCCGAAGCGTTGATCTGTTCGATGGCCAGGCGTTCGGCCTGGATCGAACCGGTTTCGGAAATCGCCATGGTGCCGGTGGCCGAATGCAACTGGCCGACGGTGACTTCGGTCGGCGTCACCGCCAGGCCTTCGTTATCGGCCATGACGCCATGGCTGAACAGACTGGCCGCCAGCAGTGATAACGCCAACAACGGTTTGGAGCGGATCAATCGTGATTCCATGGGGCGACTCCTCTGCAATGAGGGGTTCAGCATGGCGGCAGGTGGCCACGGCGGGTATACGCAGCCTGACGTAACGGAGTACGTCATTTGACGTATGCCGTTGCGCACCATTTTCGAGCAGGATCCCGCCCGCCCAAACACTACCGATCAATGCAGGAGCTGGCTTTCTGTGGGAGCCGGGCTTGCCCGCGATGCAGACAACTCGGTTCTTCAGGTACACCGAGGTGCCTGCATCGCGGGCAAGCCCGGCTCACACACAAGCCAGCTCCCACATTTTGAATCGGGGCACGGAACTTGCTGACCCACATTGCCCACTTCCTGGAGCCACCCACCGTGCATCCCCTCCCCGGCACCCAGCGCATCGTCAAGATCCGCCGCGACTACAATTCCTGGGTCGCCGACGAGACCATGGAAGACTACGCCCTGCGCTACACCCCCAAATCCTTCCGCAAATGGTCGGAACTGCGCATCGCCAACACCGCCCTCGGCGCCGTGTCGTTCCTCGCGCTGGAAGCCATCGGCGGCGTATTGGCCTTGAGCTACGGCTTCACCAACACCTTCTGGGCGATCCTCGCCATCAGCCTGGTGATCTTCCTCACCGGCCTGCCCATCAGCTACTACGCCGCCCGCTATGGCGTGGACATGGACCTGCTGACCCGCGGCGCAGGCTTCGGCTATATCGGCTCCACCATCACCTCGCTGATCTACGCCAGCTTCACCTTCCTGTTCTTCGCCCTCGAAGCGGCGATCATGGCCCTGGCCCTGGAGTTGTATTTCCATATCCCGCTGGCCATCGCCTATGTGATCTGCTCGCTGCTGGTGATCCCGCTGGTGGCGTACGGGGTGACCCTGATCAGCCGCCTGCAACTCTGGACCCAACCGCTGTGGCTGGTGCTGCTGGTGCTGCCTTACGGCTTCGTACTGTGGAAAAACCCCGAGGCCTTCAGCGACTGGACCAGCTTTGTCGGCCGCAGCAGCGACGGTGGCGACTTCAACCTGCTGTCGTTCTGCGCCGCCTGCACCGTGGCGCTGTCGCTGGTCACGCAGATCGGCGAACAGGTGGACTACCTGCGCTTCCTCCCGGAAAAAACCGCGGCCAACCGCAAGCGCTGGTGGGCCGCGCTGTTATGCGCCGGGCCCGGCTGGATCGTGCCGGGCGCCCTGAAGATGTTTGCCGGAGCGTTCCTGGCCTTCCTCGCCCTGCAACATGAAATCCCCATGGAGCGCGCCGCCGAGCCGACCCAGATGTACCTCGTCGCGTTCGGCTATGTGTTCTCCTCCCCCGAATGGGCCTTGGGAGCGATGGTGCTGTTCGTGTTCATCTCGCAGATGAAGATCAACCTGACCAACGCCTACGCCGGCTCCCTGGCCTGGTCGAACTTCTTCGCCCGCGTGACCCACAGCCACCCCGGCCGCGTGGTGTGGCTGGTGTTCAACGTGGCCATCGCGCTGATGCTGATGGAGCTGGGGGTGTTCGATGTGATCGAGCAGGTGCTGGGGCTCTACGCCAACATCGCGATTGCCTGGATCGGCACCCTGGTGGCGGACCTGGTGATCAACAAGCCCCTGGGCCTGTCGCCCAAACATATCGAGTTCAAGCGCGCGCACCTCTACGACATCAACCCGGTGGGCGTCGGCTCGATGCTGATCGCCTCGCTGCTGTCGATCCTCGCCCACTTCGGCCTGTTCGGCGCCCTGTCCCAGGCGGCGCCGCCGTTTGTCGCGCTGGGCACCGCGCTGGTCATGGCGCCGCTGCTGGCGTGGCTGACCAAGGGCCGCTACTACATTGCGCGCAGCAGCGAGGCGCAGTTGATTCACCCGCAACCCGGCACCGGCCTGGTGATCTGCGGGCTGTGCAGCAACCCGTTTGAAACCGCCGACATGGCGTTCTGCCCGGCCTACAGCACGCCAATCTGCTCGCTCTGTTGTTCCCTGGACGCGCGCTGCGGCGACCGCTGCAAACCCCACGCCCGCCTGGCCAGCCAGTTCGAAGGCGTATTGCGCTGGTTGCTGCCGACCACGCTGGTGCCGCGCCTGCATACCCGGCTGGCGCACTACCTCGGCTTGTTACTGGCGCTGGTACTGATGCTCGCCGGCGCCCTGGCCCTGATCTACACGCAGGCGGCCCAGGGCTTGCCCCATTCGCAAACCTTGTACCAGGCGTTCTTCAAGGCCTTCCTCACGCTCTCGGTGCTGGCTGCCGTGCTCGCCTGGTGGGTGGTGCTCACCCGTGAAAGCCGCCGCGTCGCCCAGGAAGAGTCCGACCGGCAAACCTCGCTGCTGATGCAGGAGATCGCCGCCCACAGCCTCACCGACCAGGCCCTGCAACAGGCCAAGGAGGCCTCGGAAGCGGCGAACGCGGCCAAGAGTCGCTACGTCACCGGGCTGTCCCACGAGCTGCGCACACCGCTTAACAGCATCCTCGGCTTCACCCAGATTCTGCAGCGCGACAGCGCCATGCCCGAGCAGCACCAGGACGCCCTGGCGACCATCCTGCGCAGCGGTTCGCACCTGCTGTCGCTGATCGACGGCCTGCTGGACGTGGCCAAGATCGAGGCCGGCAAGTTGCGCCTGGAACTCACCGAAATTCCCTTCCCGGAGCTGATCCACGACCTGGAGCAAATGTTCACCCCCCAGGCCGAAGACAAGGGCCTGCGCTTTCGCCTGGACTGCGTGGGCAAGATCCCCGCCGTGGTGCGCGGTGATGAAAAGCGTGTGCGGCAGATCCTGATCAACCTGCTGGGCAATGCGATCAACTTCACCGACAGCGGCGAGGTGCGCCTGCGGGTCAGCTACATGCGCGAGACCGCCAACTTCGAGATTATCGACACCGGCATCGGGATCGACCCCGAGCAGATCGAGCGGATTTTCCAGCCGTTCGAACGCGGCGACCTGATGCGCCAGGACAAGGGCGTGGGCCTCGGCCTGACCATCACGCGCATGCTTACCTCGCTGATGGGCGGCGAATTGCGGGTGGTCAGCGAACTGGACAAGGGCACCTGCTTCCAGGTGCGGCTGTTCCTGTCCCAGGTCCGGGTGCCGCAGGCGGTGGTGCATGTGGAGCACGACATCATCGGCTACCACGGCGAACGGCGGCGCATCCTGGTGGTGGATGACCACGTGGACCATCGCAAGGTACTCAGCGGCATGCTCACGCCTTTGGGTTTCGAGGTGTCCCAGGCCAGCAACGGCCAGGAAGCGATCCGCCAGGTGGCGCTGCTGTCGCCGGACCTGATCCTGATGGACCTGTCGATGCCCACCATGGACGGCTGGGCCACCAGCCGGATGATCCGGCGCAACGCGCTGTCCACCGCGCCGATCATTGTGATCTCGGCCAATGCCTTCACCGACGACCGTGAACGCAGCATTGCCGGCGCCTGCAACGACTACCTGGCCAAGCCGGTGCGCACCCCGGAATTGCTCGGGCGCCTGCAACTGCACCTGGATTTGCAATGGCTGCGCCGCCGCACACCGATTGCCGCGCCGGTCGCCACACCGGGCGTGCTGCCCAACGCCGAAGACCTCGCCGTGCTCGCCGAACTGAGCGCCATCGGCTACGTGCGTGGCCTGCATGAAAAACTCGACGCGATCCTGCTGCAAAGCCCAGGCACCGCGCCATTCATCAACAAGCTCCGGGCGCTGCTGAAAAGCTTTCGCCTGGAAGAACTCAACCGAATCCTGAAGGAGGCCGAAGATGAATGCCTTGACCCGCAGCGCTGAGCCCGGCGTGGTGCTGATTGTGGACGACACCCCGGACAACCTGGCGATGCTCTCCGACGCCCTGGACGAC
This sequence comes from Pseudomonas sp. BIGb0558, assembly GCF_024807515.1. Classification (NCBI taxonomy): domain Bacteria; kingdom Pseudomonadati; phylum Pseudomonadota; class Gammaproteobacteria; order Pseudomonadales; family Pseudomonadaceae; genus Pseudomonas; species Pseudomonas sp. BIGb0558. The sequence continues at coordinate 34,982 of NZ_JANUEW010000046.1, read as the reverse complement.
GCCGGCTACATGGTGCTGGTGGCGCTGGACGGCCTCAGCGCCCTGAACCGCGTACAACGCCGGCGCCCGGATTTGATCCTGCTGGATGCGGTGATGCCTGGGCTGGACGGTTTTGAAACCTGCCGCCGGCTCAAGGCGCAACCGGCCAGTGCGGACATTCCGGTGGTGTTCATGACCGGGCTGACCGACAGCAAGCATGTGGTGCAGGGGTTTGAGGTGGGTGGCAGTGATTACGTGACCAAGCCGATCCAGACCGACGAAGTGCTGGCGCGGGTGGCGGCGCATTTGCGCACATCGCGGATTTTGTTGTCGGCGCGGGCGGCGACGCAGCCTAGTGTGATCACCCTTGAGGATGAGCCGGCGCATAAGCTGTTGTCGGCGCGGTTTCATCTGACGGAACGGGAAGTGGAAGTGCTGCGCTGGGTGGCGTGTGGCAAGACCAATCGGGATATTGGCGACATTCTTGGACTGAGCCCGAGGACGGTGAACAAGCACCTGGAGCATGTGTATGTGAAGTTGGGGGTGGAGACGCGCACGGCGGCGACTTCGGTGGCGATGGCGGCGATGAGTCCGACGCGTTCTCAAACGATGGCGGCTCTCTAAGGTGGGAGCTGAGGGCTCTGTTGGGGTGTGCTGGGCTGAGTACATATCCATTATTTAGGTAACGGCCACTATTGGTTCCGCTCTTACAGCGGGCACGGTCAACTGTGGGAGCTGGCTTGCCTGCGATGGCATCGCCTCGGTGTATCTGATGTATCGAGTTGTCTGCATCGCAGGCAAGCCAGCTCCCACAGAAAAGCAGCTCTGCTTTCGCTCTGGATCTTGCTTTTAACACTCAGGTCGGCTTTCAGGCCGCCGTGCTGTTGATTTTGATCTTGATCTGACTGCCCCAAGAGCGAAACCCTAAGCAACCGTTACCGCAGGAACGGATATGTACTCAGCCCCCCATTTAATCTCAGCTACCCACCAAAGATCTGCGAAGGCCGCCGCAACGTCGGATCAAACGGATTAATCCTCGGCCCGATCGCCGCCGCCTCACGCTTCAACAACTCCACCACCGTGGGCAACCGCCCCGGCCCCAACCGGTCGCTGATAGTCGCCACACTCAACGCCGCCACCGCATGCCCATTGCGATCCAGAATCGGCACCGCCAACCCGGCCATGCCCTCCAGCACCCCGGTATTACGCGCCGCATACCCCAACCGCCGCACACTCTCCACCTCCGAACGCAAAAACACCTCGTCGTACAGGTGAAAATCCTTGAGCCGCGGCAAGTTGTAGCGAATCACCGTCTCGCGCTCCTCCTCCGGCAGGAACGCCAAAATCGCCAAACTGCCCTGCCCCACGCCCAAGGCCACGCGCCCGCCAATGTCCCCCGTAAACGTACGGATCGGATACGGCCCTTCACTGCGGTCCAGGCAGATCGCATCAAACCCGCTACGCGCCAGCAGGAACAACGAATCCCCCAACGACGCACTGAGGCGCAACATGCTCGGGCGCACCAGGTCCCGCAGGTTGCCGGTGTTCCCCGCATTCGCTGCCAGCGCAAAGAACTCCAGGCTCAGCCGATAACGCTTGCTGCGCGCATCCTGCTCCACCATGCCCTCGTCCATCAGGCTGCGCAGCAAGCGGTGAGTGGTGGGTTGCGATAACCCCACCTGCTGCGCCAGTTGCGTCACCCGCTCCCCACCGTCCGGCGCCGCCCCCAGGATGCGCAGCAGCGCGAACAAGCGTGAGACGCCACCGGCGCCGACTTCTTTGACACTTTCATTCCGCTCAGTGGAATCCATAAGCCGATATCTCACACCAAATTCTGATCAGTGAATGAAACTGAAAAAAGTACTCTATCCAGTGAAATTCCATCTTCCGCCATCCTAGTCTTTCGCCCTAATCTGCGTCCACAGGGGCGAAATGAACAACTAACGGCAGCCGACTCAAGATCGAGCGCCAACGCACCCGCAACACCCTTTTCGCATCTGCCCAAAACAAAAAAGCGCGTTTCGACGCGACTCAAAAAAGGTGGAACGCAGACATGGCTTTTCTCCAACTCAACGCCTTGAGCAAACGCTACGGCGCCGTCGACGCGGTGGTCGCCACTGATCTTGCGGTGGAAAAAGGCGAATTCGTGTCCCTGCTCGGCCCCTCGGGCTGTGGCAAGACCACCACCTTGCAAATGATCGCCGGCTTCGTCGACGTCACCAGTGGCCAGATCCTCCTCGACGGTCGCGACATCACCCACGCCAAACCCGCCAGCCGTGGCCTGGGCGTGGTGTTCCAGAGCTACGCCCTCTTCCCCCACATGAGCGTGGCCGACAACGTGGCCTTCGGCTTGAAGATGCGCAAAGTGCCCGCCAGCGAGATCGCCAGCCGCGTCAAGACCGTGCTGGAACTGGTACGCCTGGCGCCCCACGCCGCGCGCTACCCGCGGGAACTCTCCGGCGGCCAGCGCCAGCGCGTAGCCCTGGCCCGCGCCCTGGTGATCGAGCCGCCGGTGTTGCTGCTGGACGAGCCGCTGTCGAACCTCGACGCCAACCTGCGCGAGGAGATGCAGTTCGAAATCCGCCGCATCCAGTGCGAAGTCGGGATCACCACCTTGATGGTCACCCACGACCAGGCCGAAGCGCTGTCCATCAGCGACCGGGTGGTGGTGATGCAGGCCGGGCGCGTCACGCAGATCGACGCGCCGTACAAACTCTACGAACACCCGCGCACGCGGTTTATCTCCGACTTTGTCGGCAAGGCCAATCTGCTGACAGGCGACTTCGATCAACTCGGCGCGCCGCAAGTGCGCTTCGCGCCCGGCAACGGCGAGCTGACCCTGAGCCTGCGCCCGGAAAAGATCGATCTGGTGGCCGCCGGTAGCGGTCGCCTGCAAGGCAAGATTCTCGACAGCTATTTCTTCGGCAGCCAATGGCTGTACCGCATCAACACCGAGATCGGCGAGTTGACCGTGGTGCGGCGCAACGACGGCAGCGCGCCGCTGGGTTGCGGCGCGGCGGTGGGCCTGGATTGGGAGTCGAACCTGCTGCGGGTGCTGGCGGCCGATGAGGTGCATCCATGAGCCGTGGCTACCTGTTGTCGTTGCCGGCGCTGCTGCTGTTTTTTGGGCTGCTGATTCTGCCCCTGGGCCTGACGCTGGTGCTGTCGTTCAACGTGTTCGATTACCAGGTCGGGGTGAAGGCCGATGAGTGGACCTTCGCCCATTACCTGTCGCTGTTCAGCGATTCGTACTTCTACGAAATCTTCTGGCGCACCTTCTGGATCAGCGCCCTGGTGACCTTGCTGTGCGTGGTGATCGGGGTGCCCGAGGCCTATATCCTCAGCCGCATGGGCACGCCGTGGCGCTCGATCTTCCTGATCCTGATCCTCACCCCGCTGCTGATTTCAGTGGTGGTGCGGGCGTTCGGCTGGAGCCTGCTGCTGGGTGCCGATGGCCTGGTGAACCAGGTGATCCAGGCCCTCGGCGGCAAGCCGGTGAAGCTGCTGTACACCTCGTTCGCGGTGATCATCGCGCTGGTGCACGTGATGCTGCCGTTCATGATCATCCCGGTGTGGACTTCCCTGCAAAAGCTCGACCCGTCGGCGGAACAGGCGGCGCTGTCCCTGGGTGCCAGCCAGGCCACGGTGATGCGCAAGATCGTGTTGCCGCAGGTCATGCCCGGCGTGCTGTCCGGCACCCTGATCGTGTTCGGCCTGGCCGCCAGCTCCTTCGCGATCCCCGGCCTGCTGGGCGGGCGCCGGCTGAAGATGGTTGCCACAGTGGTCTACGACCAATACCTCTCGGAACTCAACTGGCCCATGGGCGCGACCATCGCGGTGGTGCTGCTGTTGGTCAATCTGCTGATCATGCTGAGCTGGAACCGCATGGTCGAAGGCCGCTACAAAAAGTCCCTGGGAGTATAAGACGATGTCCAGAAACGGTCCTTTGGCCCTGGGCTTTCACGGCCTGGTGGTGCTGTTCATGATGGCGCCGCTGGTGGTGGTGTGCCTGGTGGCGTTCACCCCGGAGAACACCTTGAGCCTGCCCACCTCGGGCTTCTCCCTGCGCTGGTTTCACGCGGTGTTCGAGCGCGCCGACTTTATCCAGGCGTTCTATAACAGCCTGGTCCTGGCCTTCGTCGCCGCCACCCTGGCGACCTTGATTGCGGTACCGGCGGCGCTGGCGATCAGTCGCTACCAGTTCCCCGGCCGCAACTTCTTCAGTGCGCTGTTCCTCTCGCCCATCATCATCCCGCACCTGGTGCTGGGGGTGGCGATGCTGCGGCTGTTCGCAATGATGGGCGTCAACGGCAGTTTCACCTGGCTGATGCTGGCCCACGTGGTGATCATCACGCCGTACGTGTTGCGCCTGGTATTGGCCGCCGCCATCGGTATCGACCGCAGCGCCGAGCAGGCCGCCGAATCCCTCGGGGCCAGCCGCTTCACCCTGTTTCGCCAGATCACCCTGCCGATGATTCTGCCCGGCGTTGCCGGCGGCTGGTTGCTGGCGTTCATCAACAGTTTCGATGAGGTCACCTTGTCGATTTTCGTCAGCTCGCCGGCCACCCAGACCTTGCCGGTGCGCATGTACGTGTACGCCACCGAATCCATCGACCCGATGATGGCGGCCGTGTCGGCGCTGGTGATTGCGTTGACGGCGGCGGCGATGATCTTGCTGGACCGGGTCTACGGCCTGGACCGCGTGCTGGTAGGGAAACATTGATGGCTCTGTTCAAGCGACTGGCCGAGACGAATCGGCCAACCCTGGCATTCACCCTCGACGGGCAGCCCGCCACGGGCCTGCTCGGCGACACCTTGCTCACCGCCGTACTGACCTGCGCCGAACACCTGCGGGGCAGCGACTTCAGCGCCGAGCGCCGAGCCGGGTTCTGCCTGATGGGCGCCTGCCAGGATTGCTGGGTGCGGCTGGAGGACGGGCGCCGCGTACGCGCCTGCTCGACCCTGCTGGAAGACGGCCAGGCGATTCGCCGTGATCCGGGGCGCCAGGCATGAAGAACGTGGTGATAGTGGGCGCAGGCCCGGCGGGCATTACCGCAGCACGGACCTTGCTGGACCATGGCGTAACCCCGGTGCTGGTGGACGAAAGCCTGCGCGGCGGCGGGCAGATTTATCGGCGCCAACCGGCAAATTTCCAGCGCTCGCCCAAGCAGTTATATGGGTTTGAAGCGGGCAAGGCGACGGCACTGCATCGCACCATGGACGAGCTGGCAACCCTGATCGACTACCGCCCGGAAACCCTGGTGTGGAACGCCGAAAACGGCCGCCTGGACATGCTCAACAACGGCCACGCCGAAAGCCTCGAGTACGCGCAGATCATCGTCGCCACCGGCGCTACCGACCGTATCCTGCCGGTGCCGGGCTGGACGCTGCCCGGCGTATACAGCCTGGGCGCTGCGCAAATCGCGCTGAAGTACCAAGGCTGCGCCATCGGTGAGCGTGTGGCGTTTTGCGGCAGCGGGCCGTTGCTGTACCTGGTGGCGTATCAGTACGCCAAGGCCGGGGCCAAGGTGGTGGCGGTGCTCGACAGCGCACCGTTCAGCGCGCAATGCCGTGCGTTGCCGGCGCTGCTCGGCCAGCCGGCGACCCTGGCCAAGGGTCTGTATTACCGCGCCTGGCTCACGGCCCATGGCATCCCGGTGCATCAAGGGGCAACGCTGTCGCACATCGACGGTGAGCAGCGGGTCACGGGTATCCACTGGGAACAGCAGCGCATCGCCTGTGACGCCGTGGCCTTCGCCCATGCCCTGCGCAGCGAGACCCAACTGGCGGATTTGCTCGGATGTGAGTTTGCCTGGAGCGCATTGAACCGTGCCTGGTTGCCCCAGCGTGACAGCGCCGGGCGTAGCAGTGTCGCGGGCGTGTATTTGGCGGGCGACGGCGCTGGAATCATGGGCGCCGATGCGGCACAGATGGCGGGTGAGCGCGCGGCGTTGGCATTGCTGGAAGACACCGGCGTCGCCATCGATCAGCGTCGCGGGCCCGCTCTTGAGCAGCAACTGGCAGGTATCCAGCGCTTTCGCCACGGCCTGGAAACCGCCTTCCCGTTCCCGGAAAACTGGGCGGCCAAAGCCCCGGATGAATTGATCCTGTGCCGCTGTGAAGAAGTCAGCGTCGGCGAGGTGCGCGCGGTGGTGGATGAAGGCCATTGGGAAGTGAACCGGGTCAAGGCCCATTGCCGGGTGGGCATGGGCCGTTGCCAGGGCCGGATGTGTGGTTTGGCCGCGGCGGAAATCATTGCCGAGCGCAGTGGCCGCAGTATTGAAAACGTTGGCCGCCTGCGTGGCCAGGCACCGATCAAGCCGTTGCCGTTTGGCGTGGAGGTGCAGCCATGATCGACAGCGAAGTGATCGTATTGGGCGGCGGGATTGTCGGCGCCTCGGCAGCCTTGATGCTGGCGCAAAAAGGCCGGCGTGTGGTGCTGGTGGAGCGCGACTTTTGCGGCTCCCACTCCAGCGGCGTGAACTATGGCGGCGTGCGCCGCCAGGGTCGCCCCTTGCATCAATTGCCGTTGTCGCAACGCTCCCATGAGCTGTGGTCCGACCTGCCGGGGCTGATCGGGATCGACGGCGAATATGTGCGCTCCGGGCATTTGAAACTGGCCCGCAGTCACGACGACCTGGCCGCGTTGCAGGCTTACGCCGACGCCACCCGGGGCTTTGGGCTGGGGCTGCAGATGCTGGATCACGCTCAACTGCGCGCCCGCTTCCCGTGGGTGGGCGATGTGGCGGTCGGCGCTTCGTTATGTCCCGAAGACGGTCACGCCAATCCCCGCCTGGTCTCCCCCGCCTTTGCCCGCGCCGCGCAACGCCACGGCGCCCGGGTGATGGAGCAAACCGAAGTGACCCACCTTGAACATGACGGCCAGCGGTTTCAGTTGCGCTGTGCCAATGGTTTGCAGCTGCAAGCTCCGTGGCTGCTGAACTGCGCCGGCGCCTGGGCCGGCACCGTGGCCGCGCAGTTTGGCGAGCCGGTGCCGATGACCTCGGCGCACCCGGCGATGCTGGTGACCGAGCCATTGCCGGTGGTGATGGACGTCAGCACCGGGGTCGAAGGCGGCGGGATTTATGCGCGGCAAGTCGCCCGGGGTAACTGCATCCTCGGTGGCGGTCGCGGCTTTGCCCTGGGCCCGCAACAAGCGCGCCCGGGGCAAGCAGCAGTGCTGGAGATTTTGCGCAACGCCGGCGAGTTGTATCCGTTCCTCAAGGGTGCCCAGGCGATTCGCACCTGGAGCGGCACCGAAGGTTATCTGCCCGACCACGAACCAGTGATCGGCGACAGCAGCACCCAACCCGGCCTGCTCCACGGTTTCGGCTTTGCCGGCGCCGGGTTCCAGCTCGGCCCTGCGGTCGGTGAAGCCCTGGCAGAAATCGTCTGCACGGGGGCCAGCCGGCAACCCATCGAAGCGTTTTCCATCCGTCGTTTCCAAGTCTGAGAGGAAGATTTATGCACATGATCAAACGTACTGCGCTGTCTTGCCTGTCCCTCGCCCTGTTAAGCACAGCGGCCCACGCCGCACCGACGCTGTACCTGGGCATGAACGGCGGCACCATGGAACGGGTCTACGCCGACAAGGTGCTGCCCGCGTTCGAGAAGGCCAATAACGTGAAAGTGGTGATCGTGCCGGGCACCTCGTCGGACATCCTCGCCAAGGTGCAGGCCAACAAAGACAACCCGCAGATGCACGTGATGTTCCTCGACGACGGCATCATGTACCGCGCCATCTCCATGGGCCTGTGCGAGAAGCTCACGCCTAACCCGACGCTGGACCAGATTCCGGCCAAGGCGAAAATCAAGGAAGAGGCGGTTGCCGTAACCCTCGGCGTCACCGGCCTGGGCTACAACGCCAAGATGTTCAAGGAAAAAGGCTGGGCGGCACCGACGTCATGGATGGACCTGGCCGACCCGCGCTTCAAGGATAAGGTGGTGTTCCAGTCCCTGGCCTCCTCCACCTTCGGGCTGCATGGGTTCCTGATGTTCAACCGGATCCAGGGCGGCAGCGAAACCAACGTGGAGCCTGGGTTCAAGGCGTGGCCAAAAACCATCGGGCCCAACGTGCTGGAATACATCGCCAGCTCGGCGAAGATCTCCGAGATGGTGCAGACGGATGAGGCGGCGATCTTCCCGCTGACGCCGACGCAGGTGACCACGCAGCAGTTGCTGGGTGTACCGATGGAGTATGCGCAGCCGAAGGAAGGGGCGGTGGTGTTGAACGTGGCGGAGTGTGTGATTGCGCGTAATGACCAGCCGGAGTTGGCGCAGAAACTCGCGCAGTTTTTGTTGACCGCTGAAGCGCAGGCGCCGGCTTTGGAGTTGGGGGATCAGATTCCGTCCAACCCTACTACGCCGACTACCGACAAAACCCGAGCCCGGGTTGAAGCGATGAACAGCTATCTGCAGACGGCGATTTCGATTGACTGGGACCAGGTGAACCAGGCGCGGCCAGAGTGGAATGCGCGGTGGAGTCGGTCGATCGAGCGGTAAGGAATGTGGGAGCTGGCTTGCCTGCGATGCAAACAACTCGGTCCTTCAGACACACCGAGTGGATGCCATCGCAGGCAAGCCAGCTCCCACAGAAAAGCAGGCCTGTTGCTAACGCCTGGCTAATCCCACAGCGATCTTCGCCGAATTCACGAAGATCGCAATCCCCACAAACACCAACCCAATCGCGAGAAACTGCCCCAGGCTCAAGCGCTCATCAAAAAACAGCCACGACGCCAGAATCCCCGACACCGGCACGATCAGCGACAACGGTGCGACCATCGACGCCGGGTATTTTTTCATCAGGTTGTTCCACACCAGGTAACCGCCAATCGTGGTGATGTAGCACTGGAAGAAGATCGAGAATCCCGCCCCCCACGTGAAGTCCTCCAGCAGGTTTTCAAACGGCCTGAGCCCCTCAAACCACAACGTCATCAGCAACAGCACCGGCAACGAAAACAGGCTGGACCAGACGATAAAGGCGATCATGTCTGCGGGCTTTTTCACCTTGACGATCAGGTTGCACACCGACCACGCGACCGCCGCCAGCAGCACCAGCACAATGCCCAGCGTGGTCGAGGTCTTGTTAGACAGGTACAGGATCAACAGCAACCCCGCCACCGCGAACGCCATCCCGGCCATGTGCACCCGGTTGATCGACTCATTGAGGAACAACCCGCTCAGCACGATGGTGAAAAATGCGCTGAACTGCAGGAACACCGAGGACATCCCCGCCGACAGCCCGTTGTACATCGCAATGTTCACCACGCCCCAGAGCCCGGCGCCGAACAGCACACCGTAAGTGGCCAGCGTGCAGTACGACACGCCGCGCGGCCTGCGAATAAAGAACACCAGCGGGATCGCGCAGAACGTGAAGCGCAACAACGTCAGTAAAAACGGGTCCAGGGATTGCAGCCCCAGGCCGATCACCGAAAAGTTGGCCCCCCAGATCACCGTCACCAGCACCCCGGCCAATAAATCCAGCTTGCTCATCTTCATGCCGGCTTCGACTCCAGGGCCTTGGGCTGGATGCCGTAGTAGACGAAATTGTCGAAGTCTTCGTGGCGGTAGGTGTCGTGGCGCTCGTAGTAGTTGTACACCACCGAGAGTTTTTGCTCGGTCAGCGTCGGCTCGCTGTCGTGCAGGGTCTTGCGGCCTTGCATGATCAGCAGCGAGCCTTTTTTGGCGAAGATATTCCGGTGCTCGGTCCAGGGCTCCTTCTTGCTCGGATGGGAACGATCGATCTGCATGCGCAGCGGTGCTTCCTGGTTGGTGGTGAGGAACAGCAACACGGTGATGCCGTTGGTGTCGTAATGCAGCCCCAATGTGCCGCCGCCCGGTGGATAGGCCTTGATGTTGATGTCGGAAAGCGGATACGGCGACACCACCACATCGGTATGGGTGACCAGGCTGATCAGCGGCACCAGGCTGTGGTAGATCGCGGTCAGTTCCGGCAGGTACCAGCGAATGTCGTCGCCCTTGAAGATATGGTGGTTGTATTCACCGCCCAGGTCCGACACCGCATCGGTGCCCAGGCTCTGGTGCCTGACCAGGTCGACGCCTTGTTCCTCGATGATGCTGTTGACCCGCGCGCCGAGCGCATCACACAGGTCTTCGGGGATCAGGTCGTCGATGACGGTGGCGAGGTTGTAGAAGTAGTCGTGGCGATGCTGGTTGACGTTGAACATTTTTTTCCTCCCTGGATTGAAAATGCAGCGGGGAGGAATCTACTCAAACGTTTCAGGCGGGGTAACTGACCGTACGGCCAGTTGAAATGCAGGATGAAATATGGTCGGGATCAAAGCATCTCCCGCACCCGATACCACAACATTCCCAACGCCAGCAGCGGCGAACGCAACGCCTTGCCACCCGGAAAGGTCATATGCGGCACCTGACTGAAAATGTCCAGGCCCCGGCTCTGACCGGCATGAATCCCTTCCGCCAGCAGCCGCGCGCACCAGTGGGTCACGTTCAACCCATGCCCCGAATAGCCCTGGGCATAGAACACATTCGGGTGCTGCTTCAACCGCCCCACCTGGGGGAAACGGTTGGCGGTAATGCCGATCTTCCCGCCCCACTGAAACTCAACCGCGGTATTAGCCAGTTGCGGAAAAACCTTGAGCATCTTCGGCCGCATGTACGCGGCGATGTCTGCCGGATCACGCCCCGAATAATGACAGGCGCCACCAAACAACAAGCGTCGGTCGGCTGAAAGCCGGTAGTAATCCAGCCCGACTTTCTGGTCACACAGTGCCAGGTTCTGCGGGATCAACTGGCTGGCCAGCTCAGCCGGCAGCGGCTCGGTCGCGATGATGTAGCTCCCCGCCGGGAGCACCTTGCCGCTCAGCTTCGGCTCCAGTTCGTCCAGGTGTGCATTGCACGCCAGCACCAGGCTGTCGGCGCGCACGGTGCCGGAGGCGCAACGCACCTGCACCGTGTCGCCGTGGATCAATTCCAGCACCGGACTGTTTTCAAAAACCCGCACACCGAGGGATTCGGCTACAGCGGCCTCCCCCAGCACCAGGTTCAACGGGTGCAAATGCCCGGACCCCATGTCCACCAATCCGCCCGCATACAATCCGGAACCCACCACCTGCGCCATATCCTGTGGCGCCACCAACCGAGTTTCGGGCGTATAGCCCAAGGCAGCCAGGCTCTCCAGTTCACCCTGAAACGCAGCGAACTGCGCCGCAGTGTTGGCCAGTTCAGCAAACCCCCAGCGCAGGTCGCAATCGATGCCATGCTCGCGAACCCGCTCGCCCACCAGCGCCACCGAATCAATCCCGGCCTGTTGCAGGTAACGCACGCCCTCCTCGCCTACGTATTTGGCAAACCCCGATACGTCATGCCCAATCCCGCGAATCAACTGCCCGCCATTGCGCCCGCTGGCGCCCCAGCCAATCCGCCGGGCCTCCAACAGGATCACCGACAGGCCACGCTGGGCCAGTTCGATGGCGGTGTTGACCCCGGTGAAGCCACCACCGATCACACACACATCGGCCGTCAGGTCGGCCCCCAGCGCGGGTCGCTGTGGCATGGCGTTGGCCGAAGCCAGGTAATAGGAACGGGCGTGCTCGGACGGGGAACGGTTCATTTGTTGGTCTTCACTTTGCTCCAGGACCGCGTCATCAAGCGCATGACGGCAGGCGTCGGGGTGGTGGAAATGTAGAGTTTGTCGAGCACTTCCTGGGACGGGTAGATCTCGGGGTTGTTCACCAACTCCGGCGCCATGAAAGCCTTGGCCGCCGGGTTCGGGTTGGCGTAGCCGACGCTGGCGCTGACCTTGGCGATCACTTCAGGGTCCAGCAGGTAGTTGATAAAGGCGTGAGCCTCTTTCGGGTTGGCGGCGTCTGCCGGGATGGCCAGCAGGTCGAACCACAGGTTGCTGCCTTCCTTGGGGATCGAGTAGGCGATGTTCACGCCGTTCTTGGCTTCCTTGGCGCGGTTGGCCGCCTGGAACACGTCGCCGGAATACCCGAACGCCACGCAGATATCACCGTTGGCCAGGTCCGAGATGTACTTTGAGGAATGGAAATAGGTGATGTACGGCCGCAGGGTCAGCAGCTTGGCTTCGGCCTGTTTGTAGTCTTCGGGATTCTCGCTGCGGGGGTCCTTGCCCATGTAGTTGAGGATCGCCGGGAACAGTTCATCCGCCGAGTCGAGGAACGCTACGCCGCACTCGTGCAGCTTCTTGATGTTCTCGGGTTCAAACAGCACGGCCCACGAGTCGATATGGTCGATGCCCAGCACCTGCTTGACCTTGTCCACGTTGTAGCCGATGCCGTTGGTACCCCACAGGTACGGCACCGAGTGCGCGTTGCCCGGGTCGTTTTTCTCCAGCAGCTTGAGCAGCTTGGGGTCGAGGTTCTTGTAGTTGGGCAGTTGCGAGCGGTCGAGTTTCAGGAACGCGCCGGCCTTGACCTGGCGTGCCAGGAAGTGGTTGGACGGCACCACCACGTCATAGCCGGTGCGCCCGGCGAGCAGTTTGCCTTCCAGGGTCTCGTTGGAGTCGAACACGTCGTAGATCACCTTGATCCCGGTCTTGGCCTGGAAGTCGGCCAAGGTGGTCTCACCGATGTAGTCCGTCCAGTTGTACACACTGACCGTCTGCGCGGCATGGCCCGCGCTGCTGAACAACGCCGCCAAGGCCAGCGGGAGAAGCTTTTTCACCAGACGCATATCGACACCCCTTTGCTTGATTGATTTTTATGTATTCGTAGCAGCTGTCGAGCACCAGCGAGGCTGCGTAGCGGTGTATCTGACACAGCTGCGGTGGACCCGACGCAGCCTCGCTAAAGCTCGACAGCTGCTACGGGGCGGGTTGAAACGCGCTGATATCGTCAGACGCTCAGCAACAGGAACTCACGTTCCCAGGAGCTGATGACCCGCTTGAAATTCTCATGCTCGGCGCGCTTGACCGCGACGTAGCCACGCACGAACTTGTCCCCCAGGTACTGCTTGACGGTGTCGCACTCTTCCATGCGCGCCAGGGCGTCTTCGATGGTGATCGGCAGGCGCAGGTTGCGGCGCTCGTAGGCGCGGCCTTCCACCGGCGCACTGGGCTCGACCTTTTCGATCATGCCGAGGTAGCCGCACAGCAGGCTCGCGGCGATGGCCAGGTAAGGGTTGGCGTCGGCGCCCGGCAGGCGGTTTTCCACGCGCATGGCGTCGGGGCTGGAGCTCGGCACCCGCAGGCCGACGGTGCGGTTTTCTTCGCCCCACTCGACGTTGACCGGTGCCGAGGTATCCGGCAGGAAGCGGCGGAACGAGTTCACGTTGGGCGCGAACATCGGCAGCAACTTGGGGATGTACTTCTGCAAGCCGCCGATGTGGTTGAGGAACAGCTGGCTCTTGTTGCCGTGTTCATCGACAAACACCTGCTTGCCGGTGGCAATTTCCACCACGCTCTGGTGCAGGTGCATCGCGCTGCCGGGCTCGTCGGCCACGGGTTTGGCCATGAAGGTGGCCGCCACATTGTGCTTGAGCGCCGCCTCACGCAGGGTGCGCTTGAACACGGTGATCTGGTCGGCCAGGTCCAGGGCGTCGCCGTGGCGGAAGTTGATTTCCATCTGCGCCGGGCCGTCTTCGTGGATCAGGGTGTCGAGGTCCAGGCCCTGGGCTTCGCACCAGTCGTAGACGTCTTCAAACAATGGGTCGAACTCGTTGGCGGCGTCGATGGAGAACGACTGGCGGCCACTTTCGGCACGGCCGGAACGGCCCAGCGGGGTCTTCAGCGGCAGATCAGGGTCTTCGCAGCGCTGGGTCAGGTAGAACTCCATTTCCGGCGCGACAATCGGCTGCCAGCCCTGGTCGGTGTAGAGCTGCAGGACCTTTTTAAGCACGTTGCGCGGCGACAATTCGATGGGGTTGCCCTGCTTGTCGAAGGTGTCGTGAATCACGATGGCGGTGGGCTCGATGGCCCACGGTATGACGTAGGTGGCGTTGGACACCGGGCGGCAGATCATGTCGATGTCGGCCGGGTCCAGCAGGTCGTAGTAGATCTCGTCGTCGACAAAGTCCCCGGTTACCGTTTGCAGCAACACACTTTCCGGCAGGCGCATGCCTCGCTCATGCAGGAACTTGTTGGTGGGCGAAATCTTGCCGCGTGCGATGCCAGTCAAATCACTGATCACGCATTCGACTTCGGTAATCTTGTGTTCTTTCAGCCAGGCGGACAGCTGATCGAAGGGGGCGTTCATAAGGACCTCGTCATGGGTTGGATGCTGCGCCGACGGGCTTCCCTCGCGGCGCATTGAGGTCTATCTTGGGCCAGCCGTCCAACGGCATCTATCCACTTTGCGCCAACCATAACGCACCAATAGAGTGCGCCCAGGTTACCCATGACACAGGCAACAGCTTTGCGCGTACAGGCCTTCACCACCGGTGATGTGGCCGCTCAATGCAGTGCGACACCCGGTTGGGTGCAGCAGTACCAGCAGATGTCCCCGGGGCATTTTGCCGGGCAGATCCGCTACCTCGACCTGCAAGGTGTGGAGGTGTATGAAGAGCGGATGAACACCCGGGTGGAGCAGAACTTCAATGCGCCGCCGGGCTCCCTGGCGTTCTGTTTCGATGGCAGCGACAACGCGCTGTATGTGCTCAATGGCGAGAGCCGCAACACCTGGATCACCCCGGAGAACTACCGCGAAGTGGCGGTGGTGTTCGGGCCGCAGTTTGTCCAGCACCACGGCCTGGATGTGGCGAAGCTGGAGGGGTTGTTCATGGCCCCGCTCAACTCCCTGCAGAACCCGTTGTTCAGCCGCTGGCTCAGCGGCACGCTGACGCGGCTGTCGGCCACGTTTGATCCGCCAAGTCGCGATGCCCTGACGCAACAACTGCTGGACGACTGCCTGTTCATCCTCGACAACGCGTGTGTGTGCCTGGACCAGGGTTCATTGCAGCGGCGGACCGAGGAACGAATCATCATGGCGCGCATTGGTGAATGGGCGGCGGATGTGCCGGATGAAACCGTCAACCTGCTGGAGCTGGCGCGCATTGCCGGAGTGCCGTTGCGTCAGTTGCAGCACGGGTTCAAGACGTATACCGGGATGAGTCCGGCGCAGTGGTTGAGGTTGCGCCGGTTGAACTGTGCGCGGCGGGAGTTGTTGAACCCGCCGTCGGTGGACACCACCGTGGCCGAGGTGGCGATGAACTGGTCATTCTGGCATTTGGGGCGGTTTTCCAAGAGTTACCGGGCATTGTTTCAGGAATTGCCGAGCGAGACCCTCAAACGCCACCGATCAATGTAGGAGCTGGCTTGCCAGCGATGGCATCAGCTCGGTGTATCTGAAAATCCGAGTTGCCTGCATCGCTGGCAAGCCAGCTCCTACAGTTGATCTCCATCAGGCTTGGGGTTTGAGGAATGTCAGCATCAGTTCATTCACCCGCTCCGCCGCCTCCAACTGCACCATATGCCCCTGCCCCGGCAGTATCTCCACCTGGGCCTCCAGCCCCTGGGCATGGCTGGCCGGGATGATTGCATCCTCACTGCCCCAGATCACCAGGCTCGGTTGCTGCCCCACCACATTGCGCAGATCCGCCAGTTGTCGTCCACCACTGAACAACGCCCCGGTGATCTGGCGCAGAGCCTGATCCACGCCCTCCAGTCGCTTGAACTTGAGCATGTCCTCCAGCATCTGCCGGGTGACCAGCGCGGGGTCGCTGAACAGTTGAACCAGTTGTGGCTTGAGGGCATTGCGATTGCTCGCGTCGATAAAACCTTGCAGGTAATCACCATTGATTTGCGTACCCAGACCGGCGCTGGCGATCAGGGTCAACGACGCCACCCGCTGGGTTGCCAGTCGTGCGATATTCAGCGAAACCAGCCCGCCCATGGAATGCCCGGCGAGGTGCACGCGGTCAATCTTCAGGTGATCCAGCAGCGCCAATACCGCCTGGCTCAATTCATCCAGCTCGCCGGTTTGCAGGGACTTGCCCGACTCGCCATGCCCCGGCAGGTCCAGGGCAATCACTCGCCGTTCAGCCGCAAGCACCGGGTGATTGAACAGCCAGTTGTTCAGGTCGCCGCCAAAACCATGCACCAGCACCAGCGGCGTGCCGCCCTCCCCGAGGTCCAGATAGCGCAGCAGGCGCCCGCCCACTTCGACCTTCTGTGCAGATGGCCCGCTGGCTTCAGCTTCGGCCGCACTGGAAACGAACCCGGCCTGGAACGCCTCGATCACCGCATCAATCTCGGCCTCGCTGGCCTCGCCCTCTACGACGATCGCCAGCAAGGCCCCCACTGGCAAGGTCTCGTCACTCAGCGCCAACACCCGCCGTAGCACCCCGCTGAACGGCGCTTCGACGCTGCTGGAAATCTTGTCGGTTTCCACATCCAGTACTTCTTCGCCCTTCTCCACCCGATCGCCCGGCTGCTTGAGCCAGACATCAACCCGGCCCTCGGTCATCGACAGCCCCCACTTGGGCATGGTCAGTGTATGGATCATGCGGCATTCCTCTTGTCGGCGATCTTCAGCACGGCCGCTTCGATCTTCGCCGCGTTGGGGATGTACAGGTCTTCCAGGGCATCGGAGAACGGCACCGGCGTGTGGGGCGCGGTGACCATTTCGATTGGCGCCCGCAGGAAGCTGAACCCCCGTTGCGCCACCAGCGCACTGATGTCCGTGGCGATGGAGCAGCGCGGGTTGGACTCGTCGATCACCACCAGGCGCCCGGTTTTCTCCACACTTTCGAGGATGCTGTCTTCGTCCAGCGGGCTGGTGGTGCGCAGGTCCAGCACTTCGCAGTCGATGCCTTGGCGGGCCAGGTTGGCCGCGGCCTCCAGGGCGATGTGGACCATGCGCCCGTAGGTCACCAGGGTCACGTCGTTGCCTTCACGCACATAGTTGGCTTCGCCGAAGGGCACGGTATACAGCTCTTCCGGCACTTCGCCCTGGAGGCTGTAGAGCATTTTGTGTTCGAGGAAAATCACCGGGTCGTTGTCGCGGATCGCCTGGATCAGCATGCCCTTGGCGTCATAAGGCGTGGCCGGGCACACCACCTTGAGCCCGGGAATATGGGTCCACATCGAGGTGAGCATCTGCGAATGCTGGGCCGCGGCGCGCAGGCCGGCGCCGTACATGGCACGCACCACCAGCGGCGTGGTGGTCTTGCCGCCGAACATGTAGCGAAACTTCGCCGCCTGGTTCAGCAACTGGTCGAGGCAGCAGCCGATAAAGTCGACGAACATCAATTCGCACACCGGGCGCATGCCACGGGTGGCCGCGCCGACCGCCATGCCCACATAACCCACCTCGGAGAGTGGCGCGTCGAGCACGCGGTCGGGGAATTCCGGGTACAGGCCCTTGGTCACGCCGAGCACGCCGCCCCACGCGTCCTGCTCACCGGGGGAACCGGTGCCGCCGGACACGTCCTGGCCAATGATGAACACGCTCTGGTCGCGGCGCATTTCCTGGGCCAGGGCTTCGTTGATTGCCTGCTGGTAGCTGATTTTTCTAGCCATGATGACTTCTCCACGGATTGTTTTTGTAGTGGGTGGTGGTTAGCGATAGGCGACGTAGACGTCGCTGAGCAGGTCGGCAGCCTGGGGTTTGGGGTCGGACTTGGCCAGACGTACGGCGTCTTCAATCAGTTGCGCGACTTCGGCGTCGATGCGTTCGAACTGCGCCGCGTCGAGCCAGCCTTCGACGGTGCAGCGCTGGCGAAACAGGCTCAGGCAGTCGCCGGTTTCCCGCAGGGTTTTCACTTCGTCCGGGCCGCGATAGGTTTGCGCATCGCCTTCGAAGTGGCCGTAGAAACGGCTCAGTTTGACTTCAACCAGCGTCGGGCCTTTGCCGCTGCGGGCGCGCTCCACCGCCACGCCGAGGGCTTGGTGCACGGCAAAGAAGTCGTTGCCATCGACGATCACGCCCGGCATGCCGAAGCCCACGGCGCGCTCGGCAATGTCCTTGCAGGCCACCGACCAGCCGGACCCGGTGGCTTCGGCATAGCCATTGTTCTCGGCCACGAACAGGCATGGCAGGTTCATGATCGACGCCAGGTTCATCGCTTCAAACACCGCGCCTTCGTTGGAGCCGCCGTCACCAAAAAACGCGACCGCCACACCCGCGCTGCCCTTGAGCTTGGCCGCCAGGGCCGCGCCGGCAGCCAAGGGTGCACCGGCGCCGACAATGCCGTTGGCGCCGAGCATGCCCTTCTCCTGGTCGGCGATGTGCATGGAGCCGCCCTTGCCGCCGCACACCCCGGTCTTCTTGCCGTAGATCTCGGCCATCATGCCGAACACATCCACGCCCTTGGCGATGCAATGGCCGTGGCCACGGTGGTTGGAGGCGATGCAGTCTTCATCGTTGAGGTGGGCCATGACCCCGGCGGCGCTGGCTTCCTGGCCGGCATACAAATGCACGAAACCGGGGATCTCGCCGGTGGCGAATTCCACGTGCAGGCGTTCTTCGAAATCACGGATGGTGCGCATCACGGTGTAGGCATGGAGCAATTGATCGGTGGACAGGTGAGTGGACATCTTGTTGTTCTCCAGGTTGTCTCGACACACAAAAGGCTGGATCAGGCCAGCTGCAAGGCACTCAGCACGGCCTGTGCCAATCTGTCGAAAAACCCGGGAAAACCTTGATCCAGAGCAGCTGGTCGCGGTCGCAGGCATGCCACTGTGACCCGTTCAATGAGACGCGCCGTTGCACCTTGCCCGCGGCATCTCGGCCGGGATGAGACGCTGCGTCTCACCCCGGGCAGTTGGTCAGGCCGCCCTTGTTCCTGCCGCCCCTTGGGCGCTTAATGGCCGGCATAACAACAAAGATCGAGAACCGGAGGCTTCCATGCTCGCCGTGAACTCCAAGGACCATGTCGACTGTGTCAGCCGCGTGGTTCGCAATGCCGACCGCCTGCCCCAGGCTCCGGTGCCGTCGCTGATTTTCGATTCCTGGCGCCGCTCCATGGAGCAGCACCACCTCGACCCCGGTTCCCTGCAAGGACCGCGCATCCTCACCAGCACCTTGCTCAAGGAATGCCGCGAACGCGCCGAGCTGTTCATGCGCATCGCCAGCGAGGAAGTCGGGCAGATTCACAACCGGGTGCGCCACGCCGACTACTGCGTGATGCTCACCGACGCCCAGGGCCAGACCATCGACCATCGCGTGGACGCCGGCATTCGTAACGACTGCCGCAAGGCCGGCCTGTACCTCGGCACCTGCTGGTCGGAAGCCGAGGAAGGCACGTGCGGCGTAGCCACGGTGCTGACCAGCAAGGCGGCGGTGACGGTGCACAAGCGCGACCACTTTCGCGCCGCGTTTATCGGCCTGACCTGCTCTGCCGCACCGATTTTCGATCCCCAGGGCAACCTGCTGGGCGTGATGGATGCCTCTGCCCTCAAATCGCCGGATGACCGGCGCAGCCAGCACCTGGTGCGGCAGATGGTGGCGCAAAGCGCGCGGGCCATCGAGAACGCGTTTTTCATGCACAGCGCCCGGCAGCATTGGGTGTTGCAGGCCCACAGCACGCCCGGTTATGTCGACAGCCAGCCGGACATGCTGCTGGCGTGGGACCAGGACGGGCGGCTGCAAGCCTTGAACAGCAAAGCGCGACAGGCGTTGCGATTGCGCTTCGGGCAGTTGCCGGAGCATATCGGCGAAGTGTTTGACCTGGACGCACTGCGCGCCGTGACCGATCAATCCACGCAACAACTGCACTGGCTCGGCGAGCCGGGCGCGTTGCAGGTGCGGGTCAGTGCGCCACGGCGCAAGGCTGCACGTGCGATGGTGTCTTCGAGTCATCAGGTAGACCCGCGAGTAGAAGAACATTTGCGCCTGGCCGTGCGGGTCAAGGACCGCAACCTGCCGGTGCTGGTACAAGGCGAAACCGGCGCCGGCAAGGAAGTCTTCGCCCGCCAGCTGCATGAACACAGTGCCCGCCGTGACGGCCCTTTTGTAGCGGTGAACTGCGCGGCGATCCCGGAAAACCTGATTGAGAGTGAACTGTTCGGCTACGTGGCCGGGGCGTTTACCGGTGCCTCCAGCAAGGGCATGACCGGGCTGCTGTTGCAGGCCGATGGCGGCACGTTGTTTCTCGACGAGATCGGCGACATGCCCCTGGCCTTGCAGACGCGCCTGCTGCGGGTGATGGCCGAAGGTGAAGTGGCGCCGCTGGGCGCGGCAAAAACCCGCGCGGTGGATATCCAGGTGATCTGCGCCAGCCATCGGGATCTGGCGGCGCTGGTGAGTGCCGGGCAGTTTCGTGAGGACCTGTATTTTCGCCTGGGCTGTGCGCGGTTCTGCGTGCCGCCGTTGCGGGAGCGTACGGACAAGCTGGCGTTGATCAACCGGCTGCTGGAGCAGGAGGCGCGGCACAGCGGTGTTGCCGTGGGGCTCGCGACGGCGGCGCTGGAGGTGCTGCTGGGTTACGCCTGGCCGGGGAATGTGCGGCAGCTGCGGCATGTGTTGGCGTACGCCAGCGCAGTGTGCGACGGCGGCACGATTCAGCTGGCGGATTTGCCGGTGGAGGTTCGTGGGGAGGCGGTTGCGGTTGAAGAGCAGGAAAGCGTCAGCCCGGAGCGGCAGGTGGTGCTGGATGCATTGATTCGGCATCGGTGGAAGCCGTTGGCGGCGGCGCAGGCGCTGGGGATTTCCAGGGCGACGTTGTATCGGCGGGTTAACCAGCTGGGTATCGACATGCCCGGAAAACACTGACCCAACACCTTCAAATGTAGGAGCTGGCTTGCCTGCGATTGCAGTGTTTCAGTCAAAACATCTGGCGACTGTTGCACCGCTATCGCAGGCAAGCCAGCTCCCACATTTGGCTCAGCGGTACAGAATCCCGCCATCAATTAACGGCGATTGCCCGGTCATGTAATCCGAATCCGGCCCCGCCAGGTACGACACCAGCCCCGCCACGTCTTCCGGCGTTTGCGCCCGGCCCAGGGCAATCCCGTCCACATACTTCTTGTACGTCGCACCCACCTCGGCACCGGTAATCTCGGCCATGCGCTTGTCGATCTCGACCCACATGTCCGTGCCCACCACGCCCGGGCAATAGGCATTCACGGTAATCCCGTCACTGGCCAGTTCCCTGGCCGCGGCCTGGGTCAGCGCACGCACGGCAAACTTGGTGGCCGAATACACCCCCAGCAGCGCGAAACCTTCATGGCCGGCAATCGAACAGGCATTGATGATCTTGCCCTTCTGCTTCAGCGCCTTGAATTTCTTGCCCGCGGCCTGGATTCCCCAGAGTGTGCCCTGCACGTTGATGCGCAGCGTGCGGTCGACCTGTTCCGGGGTCACGTCCAGCAGTGCGTCAATCTGCGCCACACCGGCGTTGTTGATGATGATGTCGAAGCCGCCCAGGGTCTGGTGGGCATGCTCGACCGCCGCAACCACTTGCTCCAGCTGCGAGACATCGGCAACAAACACCGAAGCCTTGCGCCCCAGGGCAACGACTTCGGCCGCCACGGTTTCAATCTTGGCGCTGTTGATGTCCACCAGCGCGATGTCAGCGCCGTCCCGCGCCAGGCGCAGGGCGATGGCGCGGCCGATGCCTTGGCCCGCTCCGGTCACCAGTGCAACTTTTCCAGCGATACTCATGACGTTCTCCTTCAACGGTGAGAGAAGCCTTGTCTATCGCAGTTGCCCGGCACCACTGTCGAGCAGCAGGCGGATTGGTGTGGGGGCTGAGACGGGATGTCTCAACGCGAACCCTTCTCGAAAACTTGTAAAACGCCGCCGTTATGCCTAGCTTATGCGCCCTCCGCTCTGCGCTCTCAGGCCTCCCCCCATGGTTTTGCGTCTTCGTCCCGCTGTTCCTTCACGTTTCGCCCTCGGCCTGCTGCTCAGCGCAGGCATTGGCAGCAGCCAGGCGGCTGACATTGAACTGCCGGAGGTGAAGGTCCAGGGCCAGGATGAGTCCGGCTACAACACCGACACCGCCTCGGTGGGCGGTTTCAACGAGGCGCCGTTACTCGACACGCCGGCCTCGATCGCGGTGTTCAACGAATCGCTGATCAAGGACCAGCAAGCGCGCCTGCTCAGCGAAGTGCTGCGCAATGACGCCTCGGTGGGCGACAGCTACGCGCCCATCGGCTACTACGAAAACTTCGTGGTGCGCGGTTTCTCGCTGAATGCCGCCAGCAGCTACAAGATCAATAGCCGCACCATCACCGGCGAGCAGAACGTTGCCCTGGAAAACAAGCAGCGCGTGGAGTTGCTCAAGGGTTTGTCGGGCCTGCAAAGCGGGATTGCCGAGCCCAGCGGCGTGATCAACTACGTGACCAAGCGCCCGGAGGATGTGCGTTCGGTGACGGTGTCCACCGATGATCGCGGCAGTGGTTACCTGGCCACCGACGTCGGCGGCTGGTTCGGCAGCGAGCAGCAGTTCGGCCTGCGGGCCAACGTGGCCCATGAAGACCTCAATTCCTATGTCGAACATGCCAATGGCCACCGGGATTTCCTGTCCCTGGCGTTCGACTGGAACATCAGCCCCGATGCGGTGTTGCAACTGGATGCGGAGTATCAGAACAAGCAACAGCGCTCGGTGCCGGGCTATCAGTTGCTGGGCGGGACCGAGCTGCCGCACAACGCGTCGCCCAGGAAACTGCTGGGGCATCAGAGCGGCGCGAACCAGGTGGGGATTGATTCGCTGAACCTCAACGGCAAGTTTGAATATCGCTTCAGTGACCAGTGGAAAGGCAGCGTGAGTGCGGCGCACAGCAAGGTGGTGATTGATGATTACAGTTCGTTTGCCTGGGGTGGCGATACTGCCGGCAACGAGAACTACTTCAGCCCCGAAGGCGACTACGGAATCTATGACTTCCGCAGCCCGGATGACACCCGCCGCGATGATGAAATCCAGGCGGCGATGACCGGGTTGTTCAATACCGCAGGGCTTGGGCATGAGTTGACGTTTGGCACGAGCGCGTTTCGCCGGGTGATCGACAAGCGCGAGTCGATCAACGAGTGGATCGGCACTGGCAACATCAATCAGGAGCCAGAGAATTTTCCGCGCTACGCCGGTGCGTTGAACGACAGCCACCGCAACCTCGACAGCCGCCAGTACGGCCTGTTCGTCACTGACCGCATCAGCTTCAACGAACAATGGCAAACCATCGTGGGCGGTCGCGAAGTGCGTCTGGACGAAAAGGCCTTCGATGCTCAAGGCAACGAGTCGCGCCACACCCAGCAGTATGTATTCCTGCCCCAGGCGGCGCTGATCTACAAGCCGATCGAAAACCTGTCGCTCTACACCAGCTACAGCAAAGGCTTGTCCCTGGGTGGGCAAGCCCCCTGGTTTGCGCTGAACAACGATGAAACCCTCGCCCCAACCGTCTCCCGCCAGATCGAAGCCGGTGTGAAATACGACTGGCGCCGCATCAGCTTCGCCGCGGCGATCTTCCAGACTCGCCAAGCCTATCAATACGCCAAGCCCGACGACGCGGGGACGTTCACCTACGTACAACAGGGCGAACAGAAAAACACCGGCCTGGAATTATCCGCCAACGGCTGGGCCACCGAGCGCCTGCAGATCGCCACCAGCGTCGCGGCGATTCGCGCACGGGTGACGGGCAGCGGGACACCCGAATACGAAGGCCATCAAGCGATCAACGTGCCGAGACTGCGAGCCAGCCTGTACGCCGATTACGCCCTGCCCTGGGTCGACGGCCTGGCGCTGCTGGGCGGCGTGCAATACAGCGCCAGCAAGTACGCCAATCGCACCGGTGATGTGGAAGTGGGCGACTACGCCATCGTCAATGTCGGCAGCCGCTACACCACCAGGCTCGATGGCTATGAAACGGTGTTTCGCCTGAGTGTCGACAACCTGTTCGACAAGCGTTACTGGCGCGATACCGGCGAATACCTGGGGGATGACTACCTGTTCCAGGGCGCGCCGCTGACGGCGCGCTTGAGTGCAACAGTCAATTTCTGAAGCGGCTTGTAGGAGCCGGGCTTGCCCGCGATGCAGGCAGCGCGGTCTGCCTGTTACACCACAGCGATCCCATCGCAGCCTCGCTGGGGCTCGACAGCTCCCACACTGGATCTGCTTCGTTTGTTGATTACTTGGGCATCTTGCGAAAACCTACCGCCAGGCGGTTCCAGCTGTTGATGGTGGCAATCGCCACGCTCAGGTCGACTTGTTCTTGCGGGCTGAAGTGGGCAGCCAGTTCGGTGAAGTCTTCATCCGGTGCGTGAGTCTGGCTAAGCAGGGTCAGGCTTTCGGCCCAGGCCAGCGCGGCACGTTCACGGGGGGTGAAGAACGGCGTTTCACGCCAGGCCGAGACGGTGTACAGGCGGCGCTCGGTTTCGCCACCCTTGCGGGCGTCGGCGGTGTGCATGTCGAGGCAGAAGGCGCAGCCGTTGATCTGCGACACGCGCAGGCGAATCAGCTCCAGCAGCGGCAGTTCGATGGACAGTTTGCCGACGGCGCCCTCCAGGGCGAGCATGGCTTTCATGGCGTCCGGGGAGGCGGTGTAGAAGTCGGTACGGGTTTGCATGGTGATACTCCAGAGCAGTGGGGATTGGTGCCTAGAGTAGTGAGGCGGGTGCATTGGACAAATAGCCAATCCGGGGAAAGATCAGGTAGCCAATGGGACCACGCCCGACGATCACCCCGGCCCTCCTGCTTCACCGCGAAATGCACTGGGGCTCAGCCCGGTCCAGCGCTTGAATGCCCGCCGAAAACTGCGCACATCGCTGTAGCCGACTTCCTCGGTAATCCGTTCGATGGACAACCCCGGGTTGCTCAGCAAGCCCATGGTTCGCGCCCGCCGCACCTGCTCCAGCAAGCCTTCGAACGTCAGCCCGTGCTCGGTCAGGCGCCGGCGCAGGGTGCGGCCGCTCATGTTCAAGTCACTGGCGACCTTTTCCAGCTGGCTGCCCTGCAAGTCCCGGGAAATCGCGCGCTCCACCGCCTGGATCAAATCCATCTTCTGGTGCAACTGGGCGCTTTCCAGTTCCAGCAGTTCCAGGGCCTGGCGCAAGGCCAGGGCGTGGTGATTGGGCAGGCGCACATCCAGCCAGTGGCTGGCCAGGACCATGCGGTTATGCAGGCAGCCAAAACGCACATCCGCACCAAACAGCTGGTGATAGTCGGCGACGTAGGTGGGCGCGGCGTGGATAAATTCGACCCGCAACGGCATGAAACCCTCGCCCACCAAGGCGCGGCCATACACCATCAGGCTGGCGAAGAACTCCTCTGCGGCAAATACCTGGACGTCGGCATACGGCAGCAGGCACTCGATATCGACGAATACTTCCTGGGGGCCTTCATGGGTGCGCGAGGTGGCGATACCGCCGGAGGTGTGCTGATGACGTTCGCCAATGGCAAAGGCATCGCGCAACGTCTTGCACAGTGAGATCACATGCCCGAGCAGGCCCAGGGTGCCGAGTACATTCTGATGGCCCACCCACAGGCCCAGCCCCTGGCCGGGCAACACCTTGAGGGCACGCTGGATCATCGCAACCGCCTGGCGATAGGAAATCCGCTGGGCCGGGTCGTCCAGGTCAGCCAGGGTGAACCCCAGGCCACGGCACAGGTGCTCGGCACTCGCGCCTTTTTGCGCGACCACTTGTCCGAGGGTTTGCAGCAGAAATGGCGAGACCAGGGCCAAGTCATAGTGCGGATCAACGGCTTTCCTTTGCATGGATCTTCGATTCCCGACTGAGTGCTTCAGTTCTTGTTTTGGAAACATCCTGACAATCATAGGCGCTTGCAAGAACTGCTGCACTCTGGATGAAAGCTGTCCGCCAAAGTCCCCCTATGTGGCCGCCAATACCCTGCCCTGCTGGCCGCTCAGGGCTTATTTCTATAGGTAGCGTCGTCCTAACAATAATAATGAGCCCCGCCATGAACCCGACCCGTGCGTTTTACCCCGTGCAACTCGCCCTGTTGACCCTCATCAGCCTGCCGGCCCTGGCCACCGAAGGCGGCGTGGACAATATCGGCCCCGGCACCGACGGCTTCTACATCCTGCCGCTGGACGTCAACAACCTGCCCGACCACATGTTCGCCTTCAACATTTACTACAACCACTACGAAGCCAAAAAGCTCGATATCAGTTCCCTGGGCGGCAAGGTGCCGGATGTGAAGATCAAATCCGACGCGATCATCCCGCGCCTGGATTACCTGAGCCCGCTGCGGGTATTCGGCGGGCGCCTGGGGGGTTACATCGCCCAGCCGTACCTGAAGCAACAGGTGTCGCTGTTCGGCATGTCCGACACCCGCGAGAGCATGGGCGACACCACGGTGGCGCCGATCATTCTCTGGGACCTGGGCAAGAACCTCACCGTGGGCACCGCCCTGGAAATCACCCTGCCCACCGGCGAATACGACGCCTCGCGCCTGGCCAATACCAGCAACAATTTCTACACCTACAAGCCGCTGGTGTCGGCGACCTGGATGCCCAACGAGCGCACCGAGCTGTCGATCAAGACCACCTACAGCTTCAACAAGGAAAACCCCGATACCCATTACCGTTCAGGGCAGATTTTCCACTTCGATTATTCCGCCAGCTACAAGGTCACGGACAACCTCAGCCTTGGGATTAATGGCTACTACCTCAAGCAGACCACCGACGATAAGCAGTACGGGCATACGGTGGTGAGCATCTATGGCGAAGACGTGGACGATGGGGTCAAGGGCCAGGTGTTTGCGATCGGCCCGGCGGTGTATTTCACCTTCCTCAAGTACGCGAGTGCCGAGGTGCGCTGGGCCAAGGAGTTTGATGTGCAGAACCGGCCGGAAGGCGACATGTTGTGGGCGAAGCTGACGATTCCGTTTGCCTTGTAAATACAGTTAAAAATGTGGGAGCTGGCTTGCCTGCGATACAGGCAACTCGGTTTTTCAGTGATACCGAGGTGATGCTATCGCAGGCAAGCCAGCTCCCACATTTTGATCGGGTTTCTTCAGGTGTAGACCGGCCAGGTATCGACAATTTTCCCGCCGCGCACTGCCAGCAAATCGCCGAACTGCAACAGCACAAACTCGCTCTGGGTCGGACGCAAAAACACCTGGTCTTCTACGTTCAACCCCACCTTGGGCGAGCCGTTGACCATCTCCTGATTGGAGCTGCGGCCGTACAGGTCATTGCTCTGCAACCCCTTGGGCGACTCAAACTCCGCCATCCAGTTACCCCCATAGATAAAGAACGTGGCGCGCTGGTTTGCATCCCACCACGAGAACAACCGCGACTTGCCATCCAGCGCCGGAATATCCACCGGCCCGGTGCTTTTCAAAACGGGCGTGGCGATATAGGCCGCCGGCACGTGCTCGCTCAACGACGGCAAATCATAGTGCGTGGGCTTGAGCAACGCCGTGCCCACCGACACCTCGCTGCTGAGTTTTTCCTGCTCATGAATGCGATAACTCGGGCTGCCTGCCGTGTTCAACGTCAGCCCGTCACGCCACAGCGGCGCAAAGTGCTGGCGGGTGTAATCCACATGGCCGTTGTAGCGCTGCATGACCTTGTCGAACAGGTCCTGGGGCGAACCCAGAATGCCCGGCACTCCCATGCCCACAAACGGGTCGTAGCCCATGAAGCCGCTGAATTCCAGCTGCTGCGGATGCGCGCTGATCAGCGTCAGCATCTGCCCCAGCACCGCGTTGTCGCGGATGCCGCCGCGATGCAGGCCCACATCCAGTTCAATATTGACCCGCAGTTTCGTGCCCAGCCCCTGGGCCAGCGCCAGGTATTGCTGCAGCCGCTCGGGGGTATCCAGCAGCCATTGCAGCTGTCGGGACGGGTCGAACGGGCCTTTGTGGGTCTGATAAAACAGCTCGGCCGAACGCACCGGCAACGGCTTGCCCAGCAGGATATCGGCGTCGGGAAAGACCTGGGCATCGTGGTTCAGAAACGGCTGGTGAAACGACATCAAGCGCTGGGTGCCGGCCCGCTTGGCGATATAGGCCAGCAACCCCGGCGACGGCAGGGATTTCTCCACCAGCCGCAGGTGTTTGCCGCCTCGCTGTACCGACTGCATTACCACGTCGATATTGTGGTCCAGCTTGTCCAGGTCGATCAGCATCACCGGGCGCATCGGCCCGTGGGCCTTGAGCTCCTGGTTGAGGCTGCGGAAGTACTCGGTGTACGGACTGCCCCGGTCGCCCGGTCTCAGTAAGATGGCAGCGCCTGCCAGCAACACGCCGGTGCCAAGCATGAAATGTCTGCGGTTCATCAGGCCACTCCCAGGATCGATGACAGGTGCGCATTGAGGAATTTGCCGCTGGGGTCCAGCTCGCGGCGCAGCCGGGTGAATTCCTCCCAGCGTGGATAGAACGGCTGCAAGGTGCGGGCGTTGAGGGTGTGCAGCTTGCCCCAGTGCGGCCGGCCGGCGTATTTCCAGAAGATCGGCTCCACGGCGGCGAAGAAGTTGTGGTGGTCCATGGTGTAGTGCTGGTGCACGGAGATCGAACAGCTGTCGCGGCCCTCGAACATGCTCAGCGGAATGTCGTCGGCCTTGACGTAGCGGTACTCGATGGGAAACCAGGTGCGCAGGTCCTTGTCGTTGATCAGCTTGAGGATCTCCCGCAGGCAGGCCGGGCCGTGTTCGGCGGGCACCGAATATTCCATCTCGTTGAAGCGCACGTTGCGCACGTTGGCGTACACCTGGAAAGACTCGGCCACGCGGTCATCGAAGCTCGCAAAAAACCGCAGGCTGTTGAGCAAGCTGCGCCGGGCGTCGGGGAAATCGCTGCCGTACTTGTCGAGCTTTTCGATGATCGACACAAACTCGTTGCCGCCCGCCTCCGCAGGGTCGATGGGCGGGGTTTCGGGGTCGGTGGTTTCATTCAGGGCGATGGACAGCGCGTAGTCGGAATGGGTGACCACGAGCATTTCCCAGTGCTGGTTTTCCCGGGTGTTTTTTGCCACGTCTTCCAGCAGCTCTTCGGTCTTGGCGATCCACTGGCGCTCCCGCAGGCGGTACGGCGCGCGGTTTTGCAGACGCACCCGGGTGGCCACGCCGAGGGCACCGAGGGACACACGGGCGGCGCTGAACACTTCCGGGTGGTGGTTGACGTCGCAGTCCAGTACCTCCCCCTGGGCCGTCACCAATTGCAGGCCGGTGACGCAGCCGGAGTAAGAGGTGAAGCCCACGCCAGTGCCATGGGTTGAGGTGGAGATCGCCCCGGCCAGGGTCTGGTAGTCGATATCCGCCATGTTCGGCAGCGCCTGGCCCACGTCTTTCAGTGCCTGGCCCATGCGCGACATCGGCGTGCCGGCGGCGAAGGTGGCCTGCAAGGTGTGCGGATCGTGATCCAGCAGGCCGTTGAAGTAACTCAGGGACAGCAGCGTGCCGTCGGTGGGCACCAACGCGCTGAACGAATGGCCCGAGCCCACCGGCCGCACCTTGCCCGGTGCCTGGCCGATCGCCTGCACCAACTCATCAAGGTTCTTCGGCGCCAGCCGGGCCAGGGGCAGACAGGTTTGCGCCCCCGACCAGTTGCGCCAGGGAATCAACCGCGGTGCCCGGGCCAACTGGGCCAGCACCGGGTTGCTGGTCAATGCCATGAACGCGCCGGCTACCGCGCCGCGCTGCAATAATTCTCGCCGTGAAAGCCCCATCGCCTACCCCGTTATTCTTATTGGATGTGTTGACCCGACATAAAGCTGATCAGCCCCAGGAATTGCTCTTCGGAGCACTGCACGCACATCCCCATGGGGGGCATGCCGTTGTAGCCGTTGATGGTGTGGTCCAGCAGGGTGTCCGGGCCCTGGGCGATTCGCGGGCTCCAAGCGTTGGCATCACCGGTAAGCGGCGCGCCGGAAGCCGGGTTGGCATGGCACAGCTTGCAACTGGTGTCGTAGACCTGGGCCAGGGCTGCGTCGCCGGGCATGGCATTGGCCGCCGTGGCGCGTTCGGGGGGATGTTTCGGTGTGTCGTCACAGGCTGTCAGCAGGCAGGTCACGGCCAGCAGCAGACTGAGGCGACGGGGGTTGATTGCCCGCATAGCCACCCTCTCTCTTATTGTGTGAAAGCGTGATCCACACTAAGGCAGCCAGGGCGCGGCGTTGAGGGTATTGGGGGACAGAAAGGGGGGCTTGGGCGGACAGTAAAAGGTGGGGGTTGGCCCCCCACCCCTGCAACAGGTCTTAGAAGGCTATACCGACCTTGAACCCATACTCGTCACGCTTGAGTTTGGTGTTGTCGGCCACGTACGAGTCGCCGTCGAGCTTGTACTCGGTGCGGGTGTAGTACAGGCCCGCCATCACCGGCAGGTCGCCTTTCTGGTTCATCAGCAGGCTGACTTCGGCGTAGGGGTTGGTGCGGTCCTTGAGGTCCACGGTGTCGCTGCCGATGCCGTCGACCTTGAGCTTGGCACGGCCGTCGATGGTGTGGCGCGCACCCAGTTCAACGCGCATGGTCATGTCATCGAACTGGTGGTTGTAACCCAGGGCCGCCTTGGCGAACGGCGATTTGTTGGTGAGCTTCATGTCGTAGTCGCCCGAATCCGGCTCGTAGCGGGTCCAGCTGTAGCCGCCACCCACCAGCACGTCGACGAAGTTGCGCGCATCCAGCGCGGCACGCCAGCCGAGGTCGAGGTCGGCCTGGCCTTCCTTGAGCTTGTTGTCGCTCTTTTCGCCGTACTTGGCTTCGATACCGGCCTGGTAGATAAAGCCCGATTCAGCCGTCAGCTTGTTGCCGAAGTTATAGAACAGGCCGGCTTCAGGCATGTGGTCCTTGTCGCTTTCGCTACCGCCTTCGAGTTTGAAGTCGTTGTAGCTGCCGAGGATCCCGAAGGTGGAAATCGGGTCAGTCGGCGCTGCGGCGAACACCACACCAGGTGCCGCGATCAGGGCCAGGACCGAGGAATTCTTGAGGATCTTTCCGAATAGTTTGGACATCGTTTTACGTCTCCATTGCAGGTGGCAAATTATTCAGGAAACGGTTCGAACCCTCGTTTTGGCGAAAGGTTCGAATTAATTTGCACCTTTTTTTGAGGTAAAACGGTTCAGCGAAGGCTCTATATCAAGCTTCTCCCTCGGGCGCCAATAAACGACAAAGAATCGGCCGCAACTGTGGATGCTCCGGCAAGCGGATGCCGAAGCTGGCTTGCAGCAGCGCCAGCAACTCCTCCACGTCCTTGATGGCGCGCTTTTCGCTGGCACGGTCCAGGTAGTGGATCGCGTACTGGCCGTTGTTCAGCGTGCGGCGAAATCCCGGGCCGATCAGGGCGACTTTCAGTTGGCCAAGGAACGGCGAATCAGGATGGGTGGAGACGTACCAGTTACCGATTTCGTAGTCGAAGCGTGACTGCACCTGCAGGTCGAACACATACAAGCCACGCCACTCCCCCGCCACCTGTGCCCACAAGGTATAGCTGCCCTCATCCAGGCTCAGGCGATAGGGTTCATGGACGGTGGCCTGGGTGGCGTCGGTGTCCAGTTGCAACGGGCTGGTGGGCACCATGCCACCAAAGCCCACATCGCTGATGTAACGCACGCCGTCCAGGGTCACCAGGCTCAGGCGATGGGTGCGCGCCGTGAGTGCATCGGGCGGCCCGCCCATCACCACGCGGCCGGTGATGCCCCGCGCGTCGAAGCCCAATTCCTGCAACAAGGCCAGGAACATCTGGTTCAGCTCGTAGCAATAACCGCCACGCCCGTCGAACAGGACTTTCTGCTCGACGCTCGGCAAGTCGATGGGCACCGGGGCATGCAGCAGGGTCGACAGGCTTTCAAACGCGAAGGTGCTGACGTGGCGCAGTTGCAGATCCTGCAGGGTCTGCAGGGTGGGCGGTGGCGGCGCGTCGTAGCCCAAACGTTGCAGGTACAAACGGCTGTGGGTCAGCTCTGGCATGTTGGAATCCTGACGTCGGTGGCGAAATGGGGACTCGCGTACATGACCGGTCATCACCAATCGGAATCATCCTACATGCCCGGCAAGTTGCAGCCCAGAGGCCGGCACGTTACCCTTTCGACGTCGTTGCTCATCAACGACCGGGCGTGGAATCCCGTGAAGAAGACGCAGCAGCGTCGTTAGCAAACAGTGGGCGCTTTTTTTGTGCCTGCTTTTTGTGCTTTTTGGCGGCTGTACGTGGGAGGCCTTGTGCCTGCCGAGTCGCTTCTTCTCGGATTCCAACCTGCGTACAGCTGCCACCTTTACGCTTGGAATCGTAAGTGGCAGCTCTTTTTGGTTGTACCAAAGGAGCAAGCTTATGCCGTACGAAAAGACCTCACCCCCTACTGCTGGCATCACCTCCCATCCTTCGATGTCGGGAGGTCAGCTATGAATGACCTACACTCCGTAACAACCATCGGCGTCCAGACCTTCGCGGACTGCGGCGAAAACAAATCAGACATGCATGTGCTGCGAGTCAATGCAGGGGTGCCGCTGCGAGAAGCGCTGGAACACGCCTCCCACTTGCTCTACTACGCCAAAGTACTTTCCCTTGAAGCCGCCATGGATAAAGGTGGCGAACACTACGCGTTCGCCTCGCATTACCTCGCAGAAATGGGCAAGGCTATCGTCGACGACATCAACCAGGCGTTATTGCCTGACGGGCCTGACCCGCAGTAAGCAGGCATCACCAGCGCTCGATAGCACCTATCGTGCGCTGGCCCTCCATTAGCGGGAAGACGAACACGCCAAGCGCATGGAATTGAAAGGCTAACAAAAACCCCGCAGTGGGCGGGGTTCAGGGACAACTCGATCAACTACGTAAGGGCTCAGGCCTCACGCCCGCTTCAATTGCGGCTGCTCTTGCAGACGCTCCCAGCCCAGGCAGGCCAGTGCCAAGGTACGCGGAACCAGTTCACGGCCGTTGCTGTAGCGCGTGATGCTGCGTGTACCAACGCCCAAGGCTTCTGCCGCCTGGTGCAGGTTGAGTCCGCTGCGGGCGCGCCAACCAATAAAGATGCGGGTGTTTTCATCCGGGGCGGCCTGTGCCAGCGCATCCAGGTACAAGGTGTCGGCGCCGATTTGAATATCCAGCTCCGGCCACTCAACCGTCCAGCCCTCATCCCCCACGACAGCCCCCGCGAAAGCCTTGGCCGTCTTCAGCGGCTTAAGGCCAGGATATGTTGCGACGTCGTTGCTCATGTCCAGCAGGAAGCGTTGGCCGTCGATAAATGTCAGTTCCAGCACATGGCCGGGACGCGCCTGCACAGCCCGCAGGCGGGGGCGCTTCATGGATGCCATTTCTGCCATTCCTCCAGTAATTCATCTCGGTGCTCACGCACCCATGCCAAGGCCTCTTTCAACACCACTGACGGTGCGCGGCCCAGCATTGCCTCACATGTTTCAAGGCTTATCAGGACATCAACACCGCCGCCAGTCAAGTGCACATGCGGCGGAAGGTGGTCCTTTTCCCGCAGCTCTATGCGGTACTTTTCGCGGAATCTGTGTTTAGTAGACATGCCCGGATCGTATAGCCAAATTGGCGATACATCAATCATCTTAAGATGACTCTGCCGTCGTCCACCTCCAACGTACTTGCCAAAAGCATGAGCGCTCCCCCGAAGGCCGTTGTTTGCCAATTACGATTTGAATCAAACACAAGCGCTGTAATGCACAAACTTTCTGAACCTTTCTGAACGGATTTATATCCATTCACTACAAGACAGGGAGGCATCATGAGTACCGCGACGATCTACACCATCCACTACTTGCTACACGGCGAACCGAAAACCTTTGTGGTGCGTGCCGAAGTCATGAACAACGCCGAAGCGTGGCATTGGGCGGCCGTTGACGCCGACATTGCCCACGTGGGGCGCATTGGCCGGCAGGGCCATGAGCGGGTTAAAAAGACCACTCGGCCCTGGGCGGAGAAATTTGGCATCACCGAGGTGACATGGACAGCCCCGAAACGGCTTGGCTGAGGAACAAAAGCCCCGCACGATGGCGGGGCTCACTTCACTTTTTCAGATCTCCCAGGGGATCGTAGGCCGGCTTCTTGCCGGTTTTTTCTGGCTTGTCCAACGGGGCAATGGCAGGGCCCACCGGGTCGACCTGTGGGTCGGCGACGTCCGGGGAATCGGGGTCGAAACCCAATTCGTCCTTGCCGCTGGAATGCTCCGATGAATGCGGGCCATCTGGATGCTTACTCATGACTACCTCCCTGGCGCGCCGGGCTTATAGCGGGCGGGCCTTGTCGTGCAGGTTTTCCAGGTCTTCCTCGACCTGTTCTTCGTCGTTTTCCCGGTCGGCAGGGTCGTTGGGGCGCAGGGCGTCGTTGTCGCGCTCCTCTTCGCCGGGGGTGCGGTCGGGGTTGGGTGTGCCGGGCGGCTGTTGCTGGTACCGGGTCATGGTTCACCTCGCTTGGGGTCGGTTGCCTACGAGATTTAGAGAAATCACGGTGGGGCATCGTTCAACCGGATTACCGTCACTCCGACGGGCGAACCATGAGAAGATGCCGGCCGGCGTTATACCCCTACTCAGCCCATGGAGACTGCACCCGGATGTTTGAGCTTAAACCGTGCGACCCGATTGTTTTTCGCCAGCAGACGCGACGCAGCACGCTGATAGTCGCGGTGCTGTTCGTGGTGCTGGCGATGGGGCTGTCCAGCCTGGCGGTGATGCTGTTTGGTACACCTGGGGGCGATAATTTTCGCTTTAATGTCGGCGGGGTGTTTGCCGGGGTGTTGATCACCTTGGCGCTGGTGCGGGGGCCGTTCTGGAGCCAGGCGTGGCTCGCGCCGGCGGTGTACGGGTGGCAGCTCAAGCGCAGTTTGATGAGTGTGACGAATGTGATGCACAAGGTGACTGACGGGGTGAAGGCGAATGATCCGGTGGCGATCAAGTTGCTGCGGTTTTATCACCTTGGGTTGATGCAGATGCACGAGTTGGACGCCAATTCGAGCTCGCAGGCGCAGTTGGTGCGGGAGGTTGATGAGCACCTGGAGAAGATGCGGGGGTTGGGGATTGAGCCAGACCAGACACGGTTGGATCCGGGGTGGGTTGAGGCTGTGAAGGCTCGCTGATTGGGGGCATATCCGTTATTTGGGTTGTTGCTGATATTGGTTCCGCTCTTACAGCGGCTCACTTTTGAAAAGCGCAAAAGTAAGCAAAACGCTCTTGCCCCACCACTCGGCACCTCGCTTAGGCTCGGTGTGC
>NZ_JANUEW010000045.1:0-45825 GCF_024807515.1 Pseudomonas sp. BIGb0558 | reverse complement strand
GTGTATTACGACGTCATTCGGGGCGGGGCGAGCACTCAGTCCAAGACCCTGAGCCTGGAGGTGGAAGCCCTGGCAGCACAGGAATGGGACCTGGTGAGTATTCCTGAGGCCACAGGCGGGGTGATTGAAACCAGCGGTGCCTACACCGTCCGGATTGATGCCTGGCCGTTCATGGTGGCCGGGCAACTGTTGACCGTATTCCTGCGGGGCACCACCGATACCCTGCTGTTCAGCAGGCCAGTGACCGCTGCTGAAGTGACCGCCGGGCGTGTCACTGCGCCTATCCCGGCGGACTATCTGCGGACACTGGCAGCGGACAGCACCCTGAGGGTAGAAGCCAATGTGTCGCTGGATGGCAGTGGCAACCAGGCCACAGCCCAGGCGTTTGAGGTAGCTCGTTATGACGTCAGAAGGTCTGCGGGGATCGTGGAAACAATCACAGTCGGCAATGCGCCAACATTTATGACGCTTAGCCCGGATAACAAAAAACTTTATGTGGGCTACAACAACCTCAATACGGTTCACGTCATCAGTACCGAGACAAATGCCATCGTGCACACTATCCCACTCCAGGCAGTAGCCCGAGGCCTTGTAGTAAGCCCAGATAGTTCACGCCTGTATGTAGGGCTCCTATCAAACACTATAACCCTATATGAGTACGAAACTACGTTTTATACTACAGTTCAAACATCCAACGTCAATTACACCACCTATTTCATGGCTCGAAACCCAAGCGGATCAAGGCTTTACCAAGGATACTTCACCTACATCTATAGCTATGACACATTCAATTTAAGGATAACCGCACCGACCTTTTCTCTAGGCGTCAGTAAACAGCTCTCTTCCATAATTATGAACAGCGATGGCACTCGCCTTTATGCTGGGAACTCTCATGGATTAATGGTCTTCACTGCTGCTGGAGCCGTAATAAGAGATCTGCAGCTAGCGCTCCCCTACCCCTACTTTAATAGCGTAGCTTTAAGCCCGAACAAACCCAGGCTGTATGCCAACAGCACCACAGGAGAAAACTCTTACCTGGGAATTTTTGATACGGATACCATTACACTCGTCAAGTCTATTCCCGGCTTCAGAACTCCGTTAGGTTTGGTTTTCAATCCCGACCCGGCGGTCTATCGTGCCTACGTTACGGAAAACACAGGCAATTCAGTGAGAGTGATCGACACAGAGGCTGAAGAGTCTATTGCTAGTATCACAGGCTTTGACAGACCGTTCGGTATTGTCTTCAACTCTGATAGTAATACGCTCTATGTTGCCAATAACGGCACCAATACCATTTCGGTGGTGAACGTATAAACGGTCAATAGTCACCGCAAAAAAAATGCCCCGTATCCTTCGATACGGGGCATTTGTCGTTATGCAAAAGTCCTGGGGTTCAATTCATCGCTTAGCACAACGTACTGCTCATCCCACCCTTAGAAGTCGTAACGCACACCCACGTTAACGCCCCAAGGCTGGTCGATGCTACGGCCCTGGCTGCGCTCCACGTCCGCATGCACCTTGAAGTTCTTCGACACCGACATCGCCACCCCGGCCCCGACTTCGATGCGTGTGCCCGACAGGTCGTTGTTGAACTTGTTGTCGTTCACGAACACCTTGTTGCTCTGGTTGAACTCATGGGCCACGGCGGTGCGCAAGTAGGGTTGCAGGATGCTGCCACTGTCGAGTTGGATATTACGCCCGGCGGTCACACCGGCCTTGCCCACTACAGAAGCGGTACGGTCGCCCTTGGCATGCAGGCCGTTGTCCAGGTCGTAGCTCTGACGCTGGATGAATGCCGTCGCCAACTGCCCGTAAGGCTCTACGAAGTAACCGTCATCCAACTTGATATGACGACCAAACTCAGCAGAGGCACTCACCGCGTTTTGAGTGAAGTCGCCCTTGGCCTTCTTACCGTCACTCATGGCCACCTTGGACTCGTTGTGCAACCGGTTGAACTTCATCACGCCATCGAAGTAGAAGCCGCTCTCGGCATCCAGCCAGGTGGCATAACCACCGACGTAGTAGCTGTTGATCGTCGCGCTGCTGCCACGCTTCAAGTCCAGGTCCGAGGTGCTGTGACCGGCCATGAAACCGGCCAGCCACTGGCCGTCGCCGCCGGAAAGTGGCACGTCGGCACCCAGGGTAAAACCACGTTGGGTCTGGTTGTAATCAATGCCCTTGTTCTTGTTGGACACTTCGTACTTGTTGCCATAGGCACGGCTCCACAGGCCCGACGACTTGCCGTCGCTGAGGCGCAGTTCGCCCATGCGCGTACGCAGGTTGGTCATCTCGCCGTACAGCACGCTGGGTGCGGCGTTGGCCAGGGCCAGCACCGAGTGGGTGCTTGGGCTGATGACCTTGCTGCTTGGGTCCAGCAACCAGTCCTTTTGGTCATTTTCGTTAATCAGGCTGTAGGAGTAGGTACCTACGTCAACGCGATCATTGACCAGGCTGAACTGAGCGCCGCCGTCTTCGGTATGCACGACATGCAAACGATCATCGGACAACGGGTCGGCACCGCTGCTGGCGATCAACAGCTTGTGGTCGCCTGACGACGTCCCGGTGACATTCAGGAAGTCCCCCGTCAGGGTCGCGAAATCAGCGGTCATGATAAAGGTGCCGTTGCCCGACAGGTTCGCCACGTCCAACTGATAGAAGGTACCTGGCTCGCCGAACTTGATGTTGCCGTTGTTCAGGGACAGATCACCCACCTGCTGGTTGTCGACCATGACCCAGGTGGCGTCGCTGTTGATCGCCAACGCGTCGACGTTTTCCAGGCGCCCGGTCAGCACCGAACCATTGTTCAAGCCCACATTGGCGGTGCCGCCGGAATTGATCACATCGCCGGTCATCGACGCACCGTCCAGGCTCAGGTCCAGCACGCTGGCTGCGCCCACCTGGATATTACCGGCCAGCGCGGTGTTGCTGACGCGCATGTCGGCCGAGCCGCCATTGGTCAGCTCCAGCATGTTGCCGTTGCCACCTACGAGGGTAGAGCCATTGTTGACATTGATCTGGCTGCCACCTGGGTAATCCACCAGGATAGCCGCACCCGTTCCGCCCACTACCTCAGTTTGATTGAGGGTCAACACCGAAGGGTTGTCCTGACCCGGCAGGCGGTAGGCGACAATACCGTTGGCCCCACCAAAGATACGGCTGTTTTGGGTGGTCAGTTGACCGTCAAAAGACTTCAAGCCAACCTGGCCACCGTTGACCTGCGTGCCATTCAATATCAGCGAGCTGGGACCACTGAGCACTATAGCGTCCGTAGCGCCTTCGACCAGGCTGTTGGAAACCACGGCAGAGGAGCCACGAGCACCCTCGGTGCCTACGATCATGCCTATAGCACCGTCACTGGAAATGTGGGCATCGTTGACCGTGGCTTCACTGCCATACAGCGAAACCCCAACTTCGGTACCTGATGCCTGTACCCGCCCACCGTTCATATTGAAGGTCGAATCATAAGCCAGGACCGCCACGATGTGCGCGCCATCGGAGGTCAGGGTAGCGTCGTTCATCTTGTAGCGATCGTGAAGCGAGTTGGCATTGATGATCACATGCTGACCGGGATAAATATCCAGGGCCATGACCTTTGTCGCAACCAGGGAGAACGGTACAACCGCCAGCATTTTGATTGCTGCAGATAACCGGGATTGGGTAAAGATTTTTTCGTTGATCACAGGGTAGTACCTCTAGTCGGGTGACTGAACAAGCCAAGCGATTACAGGACTCATCGACTCAGGCTTTCAGAGGCGCAAAGAGTACGTACCCTTGAGGGAGGATCATGTAGGTCAAGTCCCTTAGTGCGTAGGACTTATCCTAATAACTTGTGAGGTAGCCACAGGAGGAGGGAGCAAGTCGCGACAGTAGAAGTACATCATGAGCATAGGCAATAACGAAAACACACCTGGACTATTGCGGCTGATGCCGCAATCGTTCAGGTGTGTGCTGGGCAGGACTATACAACAAGGACTATCCGCAAATGGTGCCTCCCGCTGTGCGACGGTTCATATAGACGACGGTAGGATCGGATTCGCCGGTGGTTGCACCATCCACTTTGATCACTCTGTATCTCGCCTCAATACGCCCGGTAGTGACCGGCTGAATGAACGGCGTGAACGCCACTGTTAACAACTCCCCTGGATGGCCCGGAGTATTGTGGTTGTTCGTGACCACCACAGGCGGGAAGGTATGGTCTACGACAATGGTTGTAGAGTTCAGATCGTCCGGACCGTAGACCACCCAATGAAGGATTACCGAGTCGCCTGCCTGCAAATTCACCGAGTCATAGATGACCGTTCTGATGCCGTCGAAAATGCGCTGATCGCAGGTAATGACAAACAATCCGCCGCCGATAGGCAACGCGTCGGGAAACACGACCGGCTCAAGGTCTTCCAACACAAAGGCATTGACCTGAACAGGCGTTTCCAATGAGTCGATAATGTTGTCATTAAGCCCATTGTTGAGCGAGTACCAAACGGGCTTGACTCCGTTGCCTTGCGCGGCAATAACACTGGCCGGAATAGTCAACTCGAACTGGGGCAGAAGCAGGTCTGCCGCAGTCACGGTATGCGTAGGCGTAAGGGCCGGAACACCATCCCAGTAGATCTGAATCCGGTGCCCTACCGCCGCCCCGTCGTAAACATCGAAGCGACCAGTCGCCGGGCCGGTGTCCCCCTCGCCGATTTCATCGATCAGGCCCTCGGACGACTCTACAACTATCAGATCCAGGCTCGGGTTGACAGGGCCCGGATCCTCCGGCCGCCCACCCGCGGAACGCAGATCCACGTTGACGGTGAGGGTGTCTGAACTCGCCGAAGGCGCACCATCACGAACGACCCGGTAAAACACGTCAGCTGTATAAGCTGCCTCCAGCCCACCCTCCCTGAGGACGTCCCATGGAATCTGCACGCGCTGCGGCCACGCCACCGAGGTCAGGGTATGGCTGATCATCAGGCCGTTAAATGAAATGAGGATGTCATCTCCCACTCTTGCATTGTCGTAACCATCAATGAAAACCTCGGCGCGCCCCATCTGTGCATCGGTGAGATCGAGGGGAGCTTCAGGTACACGGGGTGGAAGCAAGTTGGTGGCTGAAGGCTCCGTAACAACAGCCAGCACCCTCAAGTCTGCTGGCCAACTGGTAGGGTTGCCCGCGCGGTCCATATAGCGATAGGTGATGAATTTCTGCCCCGCACCTCTTGCCAGTATCGTCGCTGCCGTCAAAGGAACATTCAGGGGATCGGTGGTCCTGGGCAAGTCGCTCATGCTGAAAATAGGAAGTGGGTCCAACAAACTCCAGTACAGCAAAACGGCGTCACCTACCTGAGGATCCAGGCGCCCGGGAATCACCAGGTCCAGTACATCATCATGAGCCGCCAGGTCCTCCATCGTGAGCACCTCATCGACCCAGGTGGGCAGCACCACCGCCGCCGGGATGATGCGCGCGTTGGGGTCGACCCGGTCAACGGTGACTACCGTAGGGGTAGCTGGGCCATCAGTACCCCCCGTCGCTTGAAAGACTTCATACCTCAAATTTTTTACCCCATGTTCACCAATGTCCGACTCTGAAATTGAAAACTCATAGGGCCAAGTGAGTGAAGCAAGAGGCTTGGCAAAAGGAATGCGAGTACCGTAAGGCACATTGTTTATATAAATCTGCAATTGATCCGGATTGGTTCCAGGCATAGGAAATGTATCGATCCATTGATCAATTTCACATTTTACTCCCTCCGTATAAAGCGTCATGACACTCATCAAACCCGGCTGCCCTCCCGGGAGATCGGGAAGCGCATTAGTGACACGTAATGCATCAAGTACAAAGGGCGTGCCAGGAGAATAGTTCCACGGCCGCGGAATCGATAAAGGGTCCCCACTGCCGGAGGTGGCCTGATTAAATTTATTTGAGTTTGCCATCATTAGGTACTCTGAGGTTTGTGGGCTGTTCTCGCTCGTCGTCATGTACTAGAACAAGAACAGCTTAATTAAACCCCCAACCCAATCGGACCGTATCCTGTCAAATCTGACAGCTGCACAACCGGTTAAAATATGCTTCGAGCAAACAACAACAACTTGGCTGTTTTTTTATAACACTCCAGAATTAGAAATCCGCTATTAACGCCATACGGTATTAATAAAAGTTAATCTGCGGCGACTTTCCTACAGTATGGGCCGTGATCAGCACCGTCGGTCGCGAGCCTGTTGCAGGAGACTTCATACCACTCTTAAAAAAAAGCCAGTCAGCTTGGCTGACTGGCATTGGGGCTTACACCTCTGAAACAACCAACCAGTAAATAGCCTAAACGTCACCGGCCGTCGGCCCCAGGCAAGTCCCACCACCTGGCCGTTTCAAATCAATGTAGACCAACTTGGTCGACGATAGCCCGGTCGGTCCCGCGACCTTGTATAACCGATACGAAACCCGGGCGGATCCATAGTTCGTCACCAGCCCTGGCCGAGTAATCAATGGGTTGAACGGCAAGATCCCGATGGGAACGACACCGCTATCTCGATGCTCTTCGGTCAACGTCTGATCAAACCACACTTGTGTATCGTCAAAGGGCAGCCCCCCGCCATTTTGTGATGGGTAACTCGCCCAATACAGCCGAACGGTATCACCCACCTGGAAATGTGTGGTGTTCCAATCGATGCCCATAAACACGCCAGTCCACGGCTCAGGCGAGGTCTCACACGCGATAAAGTTACGCGGGCTGTCATTCAATAACCTGGGCTGCTGTAAACCGGTGAGCGTATCGAACTCCACCCGTACCGGGGTGAACGGGCTGCGTTGTCGATTGACTCCGTTGTTGGTCCAGTAATACACCGGCAATGCCGGATTGGCGCCGACCGAGATGACCGACCATGGAATCTCGAACGTTACCGTCTGACCGGCAACATCCGCCGGCTGAACCACATAGTCATCGACAAACACCGTATCACTGCCCCAATACAAGGACAAAGTCTGCCCCGCGACGGGGTTGTCATACAGCGGTACTTGCGCAGGTACCGGGCCTGGGAAATCCACATTGGTGATCACGTCATCGCCCGTCGCGCCGTTTACAGTCACCCTCGCAAGGCCTGGGTTGATGGGGTCCGGTCCAATCGGATCAGGGCCCGCGACGGTCAGGTCAACCTCATAGAAACTGTTCGGAGAGTTCTTCGTCGCCGTACCGCGCTCGTACAGATAGTAAACCCGCACCGGGTAACGAATGTCGAAGCCACCCGACGCGAGCACAGGCCAGGGTACCTCGACCGGAATCGGCCAGTTCTGCACCGCACCAATGGTAATGGCCGGCGACAGGGCCTGGCCATTCCAAAAGACGACGATCCTGTCCCCGGGATCAGCACCAACGATCTGAGGAATCGACACCCTCACCGTTTGGCGCGCGTCCTCCAAATCGATCAGGCCGTCAATCTCGGCCAATGGCACTTGAGGACGAGGCAAATCAGGCAGCGAGACGAGCGAGACATTGATGGGCACGGCGGCCGAAAAAGGCCCGACGTTACCCGCCCGGTCCGCCAGGCTATAGGAGGCATACATCGGCCCCGGACCACTGGCTCGAACGAACGCCTCAGGAAACGTGACAAAAATGGGCGCGCCCTCGACCTGCGCCCTTGTAATGTCCACCCTATCTACCCTGAAAACATCCGGTACAGGGCCCCAGTAGAAGGTCACCACATCCTCGGTACGCATTTCTGCCCAACGGGGTACCTCCGCCGTTACCCCACCATGCAAGTCCAGGTACGCTTCCGTCACCCCATTGAGTTGCACCTCGGCATCAAAGACCAATTCAAAGCCCGGGTTGTTGAAATTGGGCGCCGTCTTGTCAACATTGACGAGGGTCGGAAACGAGTCGTCAGCCCCTATCAAGGGAGCACTGACCCGGTAGGTCAGGCGGTGAATGCCGCCAGTGGACAAGACGCTGTCGGGAAGGTCCTGGATCAATGGGAATACGATATCGGGATCGTAAGGACCGACAAGATCGTAGACATGTTCGCTGTTCCCATCCCAGAAGTACTCCACACGAGTGGTCATGGCCAGGTTCGCGAAGTTGACCGGCCAGACCCTCTCAATGGTCACCTGCAGCGGTTGGTCTTGAATACTCAGCGGGATCGTATAGGCCGCCTCATCCCACAGCAGCGGCAATGCCTGGGTAGGTATCGGGTTGTCCAGAACCAGAATGGACGGGTCGCGCCCAGACTCGCGCGGATCTTGATGATCTGCCGGCAGGGCCGGCCCATTTGGGTCAGTGGATGAAGGCAAAATCGAATCAGACATGTTCACTCTCCTGGAGTAATCAATCGATGATCGACCATTGGCTACAACGCTGGCGTAGGCCAGACCGACAAGGCCAGAGAGATTATTTAATGCGCAATTTCCCATCGGCGATACTGTCGGAAGTAACAGGTAAGGCCACTTTTTCCGGCAAACAGGCAACGTTCAATAGTGCCGCCCTCCCCCTGGCTATCCAGTGTTGGGACGGCGTGGGGCGGCATTGCACCGCCCACGCCACTTAGAGCGCGGGGAGCACCCAGTTGATGGCTGTCTCGCCATTCTGCTCAAGAAACTTGTTGGTACGGCTGAAATGCCCGCAGCCGATGAAACCTCTATAAGCCGACAATGGTGAAGGATGCACCGACGTCAGCACCAGATGCTTGGTGGCGTCGATCAGCTTTTGCTTGCCCTGCGCGTGGGCGCCCCACAGCAAGAACACCAGATGTGGCTGATGCTCGCTCACCAGCTCGATAATCCGATCGGTAAAAAACTGCCAGCCCTTGCCCGCGTGGGCGTTGGCATTCGCGCGCTCCACCGTCATGGTGGTGTTGAGCATCAGCACACCCTGATCGGCCCAGCTTTGCAGGTAGCCGTGGTTGGGGATGTCGATGTTCAAGTCGCGCTTGAGTTCTTTATAGATATTGACCAGCGACGGCGGCGCCGGCACGCCCGGTTGCACCGAGAAGCACAGGCCATGGGCCTGGCCCGGGCCGTGGTATGGGTCCTGGCCGAGGATCACCACCTTGACCTTGTCCAGGGGCGTTGAGTTGAGTGCGTTGAAGATCATCGGGCCCGGCGGGTAGATCTCCTTGCCAGCGGCGTGCTCCTGGCGCAGGAATTCGCGCAACTGGGCCATGTACGGCTGGTCGAACTCGTCACGCAGGGCGTGTTTCCAGCTGGGTTCGAGTTTGATACGGTCGTCGGTGGTCATGGTTGTATCCAGAAAAAACAATGGTGCGAACCCTAGGAAAGCCCACCCTGCTTGTCAATTGATCTGA
The DNA here is from genome assembly GCF_024807515.1 of Pseudomonas sp. BIGb0558. Taxonomy (NCBI): domain Bacteria; kingdom Pseudomonadati; phylum Pseudomonadota; class Gammaproteobacteria; order Pseudomonadales; family Pseudomonadaceae; genus Pseudomonas; species Pseudomonas sp. BIGb0558. The sequence goes on along the minus strand of NZ_JANUEW010000045.1, from coordinate 36,552 downwards.
CGCAGAACCGGCACTTTCCCGCGAAGCGATCATACTGAACCTTCACTTTCTCGATTGAGGTCATGATGAACCTGCACTTCGAAGAGCTGATTGGCACGGGCGGCGCCCGCGTCGGCGTCGCCAGTCTGGACGCTGAGAAATCCCTCAACGCCCTGTCCCTGCCGATGATCCTGGCCCTGGCCGAACGCCTGGATGCCTGGGCCAAAGACCCGCAAATCGTCTGCGTGCTGTTGCGCGGCAACGGCCCCAAGGCCTTTTGCGCCGGCGGTGAAGTGCGCAGCCTGGCCCAGGCCTGCCGTGAACATCCCGGTGAAGTCCCGGCGCTGGCCGCGCAGTTTTTCGCCGCCGAATACCGTCTCGACTACCGTCTGCACACCTACCCCAAACCACTGATCTGCTGGGGCCACGGCTATGTGCTGGGCGGCGGCATGGGCTTGCTGCAAAGCGCAGCGGTGCGCATCGTCACCCCGAGCAGCCGCCTGGCCATGCCGGAAATCAGCATCGGCCTGTACCCGGATGTGGGCGCCAGTTGGTTCCTGTCACGCCTGCCCGGCAAGCTGGGTTTGTTCCTGGGCCTCACCGGCGCTCACATGAATGGCCGCGACGCCCTGGACCTGGGCCTGGCCGACCGCTTCCTGCTGGATGAACAACAGGACGAACTGCTCGAAGGCCTGCTGCAGTTGAACTGGCAGGAACAGACCGAGATGCAGCTCAACAGCCTGCTCAAGGCCCTGGCCCAGGAAGCCACCGGCCAGTTGCCCGAAGCCCAATGGCTGCCGCGCCGGGCGCAGATCGACGAATGGCTGGATGTGGGAGATGTGCGCTGTGCGTGGCGCGCCTTGAGCCAATTGCGCGACCACGCAGACCCGCTGTTCAACCGCGCCGGCAAGACCCTGAGCGAAGGCTGCCCGCTGACCGCGCACCTGGTGTGGGAGCAGATCCAGCGGGCGCGGCATCTGTCCCTGGCCCAGGTGTTCCAGATGGAATACACCCTGAGCCTGAACTGCTGCCGCCACCCGGAATTCAGCGAAGGGGTGCGGGCGCGGCTGATTGACAAGGATCAACAGCCTCACTGGCACTGGCCGGATATCAACTTGATCCCCGAGGCGGTGGTGCAGGCGCACTTCCACAAGGTGTGGGAGGGGCGGCATCCGCTGGCGGATTTGTCTGACTATTAAGTAAGCGCTCGTCAGCGCGTTGAGCCTTCCAGCGTGAAGGCGCAATTATCGGGCTGACGGTCGTCGCACTGAAATATCTGTTGCCCGAAAACGTCAGTGCCGGGTCGCCAGTGCGTGGTATCTGCCAGCGACATCGTCCCTGCGCTGCGGACCGAGCCGTACCTCAAGGCGACCATATTCTCCCTTGCCGTTTTATAAAGGCACTTTTCCAGATAGCCATTCTTGCGTTCACCCGGCTCCCTTGGAATAAAAATCGCCCCCACGAATGTTTCCACGAAGTCCTGGCCGTCCATTGGCGGGCTTACCCATGGGGAGTCTTTGGCAGTTCCCTGAAAGTGCCCATCAACGTACCGGATGGCACTCGGATACGGGCAGGCTTGCGCTGCTGCTAACGTGTTAATGCCGAAAAGACCAAAAAGTAACAAATAGAGCGTACTGGCTCTCATCCCACGGGCTCCGTCAATCGATGTTGAAAACGACACGTCAAATAGACGACCGCCTCCAACTAACAACAGCCGTGCCTCCTAGTCTAGCTGTCAAATATGACAGTACCGACCAGCGGTATAAAAAACGGCGCCTGAGCGCCGCTTTTCCAACAAATACGATCAGCGATGCCCGCCACGGCCTCCGCCCTGATTGCCGCCGCCCTGGCCACGGCCACCGCCATTACCCCAGTGGCTCCCCCAACCCTGGTTGGGGTAAGGCCGGTAACCGGCTCGCGGCCCGGCAGGGTAGTAACGAGGTGCGGGCTGGTAATACCGCGGCGACGGGTAGTAACGCTGCGGTGGCGGATAGTAACCCTGGCGATAATGGTAGTAAGGCCCGCCACCGTAGTAATACGCCGGCGCAGGCGCCGTGTAGACCTCGGTACCGTAGTAGGCCTGCCCGCCACCGTAATAGGGCGCACACGCAGAAAGGGTCAAGCCGAGCAAAGCGATGAGAAGCAGTCGACGATACATGGCGGCCTCCTGGACCGCGGAAGAGCACACCCAGCGACGCTGGGGGGCGGCAAACAGCTTTCACTGATTGACGAAATATCTGACATCAAAATCTGAATCTGGTGCGATTTCGACATAGATTGATACATCTGATCGTCGCCTCATTGCAGTGCAACCCCGCACCAGCACAACGCACATTCTACGAGCCCTGCGCCCTCCTCCTCGCGCCAACCCGCGCCGTTGCTGCGCCGGTGCCACTTGGCACGACTCTCGCTTTACCTCTCCCGTGCAGGAGTCATCACAGGTTCGCGGCACCACAATTTGCAATGGCTGACTAGGGTTCCGGCTCGCTAAGGCGAGTGGCTGGTCCGAGAGTCGGCGACCTCCAGTTGAGGTTACACGGCGGGATAAAAGCCCGGGAGACAAGCCACCGTTCACGGTGCCGCGTTGCTCCTGCTCGCCCTTGATCAACTGGAGAAGCATCCATGCCCTCGATACGTTTACCCGCCCTGCTCGCCGCCGCCTTCGCCGCCGTGGTGAGCTTTTCCGCCCAGGCCGCCCCCAAAGACCATTTCAGCGTGTGCTGGACGATTTATGCCGGCTGGATGCCGTGGGAGTACGCCGGCAGCCAAGGCATCCTCGACAAGTGGGCCAAGAAGTACGGCATCAAGATCGACATGGTGCAGCTCAATGACTACGTCGAGTCCATCAACCAGTACACCGCCGGCCAGTTCGACGGCTGCACCATGACCAACATGGACGCCCTGACCATCCCCGCCGCCGGTGGCGTGGACAGCACCGCGCTGGTGGTCAGCGACTTCTCCAACGGCAACGACGGTGTGGTCATCAAGGGCGAAGGCAAGACCGTCGCCGACCTCAAGGGCATGAACGTCAACCTGGTGGAACTCTCCGTGTCCCACTACCTGCTGGCTCGCGCCCTGGAGTCGGCCGGCCTCACCGAAAAAGACCTGAAAGTGGTCAACACCTCCGACGCCGACATCGCCGCCGCCTTCAACACCGATCAGGTCAAGGCCGTCACCACCTGGAACCCGATGCTCTCGGAGATCAAGGCCAAGCCCGGCGTCACCGAAGTGTTCGACTCCAGCAAAGTGCCCGGCGAAATCATGGACATGATGGTGGTCAACACCCAGACCCTCAAAGACAACCCCAAGCTGGGCAAGGCGCTCACCGGGGCCTGGTTTGAAGTGGTCGCGCTGATGAACGCGAAAAACGCCGCCAGCACCGACGCCCTGGAACACATGGCCAAGGCTTCCGGCACCGACCTCAAAGGCTTCCAGTCGCAACTGGACACCACCAAGCTGTTCGCCACGCCCAAGGAAGCCCTGGCCTTCGCCACCAGCGCGCAGTTGCCGGCCACCATGGGCAAAGTCGCCGAGTTCTCGTTTAAACACGGCCTGCTGGGTGAAGGTGCCAAGGACACCAACGCCGTGGGCATGAGCTTCGCCAATGGCGTGACCCGCGGCGACACCGCCAACCTCAAGCTGCATTTCGACCCCAGCTACGTACAGATGGCCGCCGACGGCACGCTGTAAGAGGACCCGGCCATGCGCCTGATCAACCGTCACCCGGAACGCTCCAGCCGCCTGTTGTTGGTGCTGCTGCCTTTCGCGCTGCTGCTGTTCGCCTACTTCGTGGGCTCGGCCGAACGCCTGGCAGACAACCCCAACGACAAGCTGCTGCCCAGCGCCGTGCAAATGGGCGACGCGGTGAAACGCCTGGCCTTCAGCGCAGACGCTCGCACCGGCGAATACGTACTGTGGCAAGACAGCGCATCGAGCTTGCGCCGCCTGGCGATTGGCCTGGGCATCAGCGCCCTCGCCGGCCTGTGCCTGGGCATCGCCGCCGGCACCTTGCCGCTGTTCGGCGCACCGTTGTCGCCATTGCTGACGGTGCTGTCGATGGTGCCGCCGCTGGCGATCCTGCCGATCCTGTTCATCGTGTTCGGGCTTGGGGAATTGTCGAAAGTGATGTTGATCGTGATCGGCATCACCCCGGCCCTGGCGCGGGACCTGGAACAGCGAGCGCGGGAAATTCCCGTGGAGTTGCTGGTGAAGGCGCAGACCCTCGGTGCCTCCACCTGGACCCTGATACTGCGGGTGGTGCTGCCGCAGTTGCTGCCGCGCCTGCTGATCTCCCTGCGCTTGATGCTGGGCTCGGCGTGGCTGTTCCTGATTGCGGCAGAAGCCATCGCCTCCACTGACGGTTTGGGTTACCGGATCTTCCTGGTGCGCCGCTACCTGGCGATGGACGTGATCCTGCCCTACGTGGTGTGGATCACCCTGCTGGCCTGGCTGATGGACTGGGGCCTCAAGGCCCTGACCCGGCGTGCGTTCCCCTGGTACGAAGGAGCGCGGGCATGAGTTTTATCAGCGTCAACAATGTGTGGCAGCGCTATGGCGACCAGGTGGTGCTGGAGCGCCTGAACCTGCACGTGGCCGAAGGCGAGTTCTGCACCCTGGTCGGGACTTCCGGCTGCGGTAAATCGACCTTCCTGCGCCTGCTGCTGGGCCAGGAAACCGCCAGCCACGGCGAGATCCTGCTGGACGGTAAACCATTGGCCGCCGAGCCCGACGCCAGCCGTGGCGTGGTGTTCCAGCGCTACTCGGTGTTCCCGCACCTGACGGTGCTGGACAACGTTGCGCTGGGCCTTGAACTGCCGCGCTCACCCTTGCTCGGCCGGCTGTTCGGCAGCGCGAAAAAACAGGCGCGGGAACAGGCCGAGGCGCTGCTGCATAAAGTCGGTTTGGGCCATGCCCTGGACAAGTACCCGGCGCAGCTTTCCGGCGGCATGCAACAGCGCCTGGCCATCGCCCAGGCGCTGATCATGAAGCCGCGCATATTGCTGCTGGACGAACCCTTCGGCGCCCTCGACCCGGGCATTCGCAAAGACATGCACCTGCTGTTGCTGGAGCTGTGGCGCGAAACCAGGCTGACGGTGTTCATGGTCACCCACGACCTGAGCGAAGGCTTCAGCCTCGGCACCCGCTTGCTGGTGTTCGACAAGGTGCGCCTCGACCCGCACGCCCCGGGCGCGTATGGCGCCCGCATCACCTACGACATCCCTTTGAACAGCGAGCGCCGCAAGGCGATCGCCGCCGAACTTGGAGCCACTTCCAAATGACCGACTCAACCCAATTGTTCCCACCCTTCGCCGAGGAAATGCTCCCCGGCGGCGGCCACCGTTCCTTCGTGCTCAAGCGCGGCCAACTGCTGCGCCTCACCGACATTCGCGGCGGCGCCAACGTCAGCCTGACCCTGCTCAATGCCAATGAAAAAACCGAGCGCCTGAACTTGCCCGACAGCCTCAAGTGCCAACACACCGCCAAGCTCACCAGTGGCCATTGCCTTTACTCGGACATGGGCCGCGTGCTGGCCGCGATCACCGCCGACACCTGCGGCTGGAGCGACAGCATCGGCGGTGTGTTATGCGCCTCCGAGGTCGCCGAAAAATATGGCAAGGGCCGCTATCAAGAGCTGCGCAACGGCTTCTACCGCAACGGCACCGACAACCTGCTGGTGGAACTGGGCAAGTGGGGCCTGGGGCTTTCCGATCTGCTGATGACCCTCAACCTGTTCAGCAAAGTCACGGTGGATGACGCCGGCGGCCTGCACTTTGCGGCCGGTCATTCCAAGGCCGGCGACTACATCGAACTCTATGCACCGATGGACACGCTGGTGGTGCTCACCGCCTTGCAACATCCCATGGACCCGAACCCCGAATACGCGCCGCAGCCGCTGAAACTCAGCTGGATGAACGCCGACAAAAGCGTCGCCGAACACTGCCGCACCTCGCGCCCGGAGAACGAGCGCGGTTTTATCAACACCGACCGTCTGTTCGCCTGAGGACCTGCCATGTCTATCGCACTCGCCAAACAACCGGACGCGGCCGTGTACCGCGCGACCATTCCCGCCGGCGAACCCTGGCTGATGGAAGTCAAGGCCGGCCAGACCCTGCGCATCCTCGACCTTGAGGGCAATCAGGCCGTCGACACGCTGTTCTACAGCCTGAAAAACCCCCGGGAACGCTACGACGTGCAGCGCACCTTGCGCCGGCAAAACAGCGTGTACCTGAGCACCGGCAGTGTGCTGTATTCCAACCTCGGGCAGCCGATGCTGACCATCGTCGACGACACCTGCGGGCGCCACGACACCCTCGGCGGCGCCTGCGCCCAGGAGAGCAACACCGTGCGCTACGCCCTGGAAAAACGCTACATGCACAGCTGCCGCGACAATTACCTGCGGGCCTGCGCCCACGATGGCCGGCTGGGTAAAGGCGACATCGGGCCGAACATCAATTTCTTCATGAATGTGCCGGTGACGGCCGATGGCGGGCTGACGTTTGAAGACGGCATTTCCGCCCCCGGCAAGTACGTCGACCTGCGGGCCGAGATGGACGTGATCGTATTGATCTCCAACTGCCCGCAACTGAACAACCCGTGCAACGGCTACAACCCGACCCCTGCGGAGTTACTGGTATGGAACTGAAAATGAAGCGGTTACGTCAGTGGTTGTTCGCCCTCTGCCAGGCCCGGGCGGGGCAGTGCCTCCGAAAACACTGAAGATCAATTGTAGGAGCTGGCTTGCCTGCGATAGCGGTGGATCAGCCAACACATGGGGTGACTGACCCACCGCCATCGCGGGCAAGCCCGGCTCCCACAATTGATCTGCATTGGTGTTGAAATTTGCGCTTCGGACGACCGCAGCGCCATCCACATTTGCGGGACGGCCCGCATCCCAGGACAAGGCCGAACACACATCGGCCTGCGGGGTTTTGCCATGTTCAAAAAACTGTTGATCGCCAACCGTGGCGCCATCGCCTGCCGCATCCTGCGCACCTTGCGCGAGCTTTCGGTCAGGGGCGTTGCGGTGTATTCCGAGGCCGATGCTGCCAGCCTGCATATCCAGCAGGCGGATGAGGCCTACAGCCTGGGCGAAGGCGCGGCGGCCGGCACGTACCTGTCGGTAGAGAAAATCCTCGCCACGGCCAAGGCCTGTGGCGCCACGGCGATTCATCCCGGCTACGGCTTCCTCTCGGAAAACGCCGCCTTTGCCGAAGCCTGCGAAACAGCCGGCATCGCCTTCGTCGGCCCTACACCGGAACAGCTGCGAGTGTTCGGCCTCAAGCACACCGCCCGCGCGTTGGCCAAGCAACACAACATCCCCTTGCTGGAAGGCACCGAGTTGCTCAACAGCCTCGACGCCGCCCTGCTGGCCGGGGAAACCGTGGGCTATCCCATCATGCTCAAAAGTACCGCCGGCGGTGGCGGTATCGGCATGCGCGTGTGCAACAGCGCCGATGAATTGCGCGACTGTTTCGAGACGGTCAAACGCCTGGGCCAGAACAACTTCAGCGATGCTGGCGTGTTTATCGAGAAGTACATCCAGCACGCCCGGCATCTGGAAGTGCAGGTGTTTGGCGATGGGTGCGGCGAGGTGATCGCCCTCGGCGTGCGCGACTGTTCGGTACAGCGGCGTAACCAGAAAGTGCTGGAAGAAACCCCGGCACCGAACCTGCCCGAAGGGATGGCCGATGAGCTTTGCCGAGCAGCAATCACCTTGGCCAAAGCGGTGAACTACCGCAGTGCTGGCACCGTGGAATTTATCTTTGATAGCGCCGATGGCCGCTTCTATTTTCTGGAAGTGAACACCCGGTTGCAGGTGGAGCATGGCGTCACCGAGCAGGTATGGAACGTGGACCTGGTGCGCTGGATGGTGCAACTGGCCGCCGGGGAATTGCCGCCGCTGCGGGAGCTGGAGTTGCAGCCCCACGGCCACGCGATTCAGGCACGCCTGTACGCCGAAGACCCGGGCCGGGATTTTCAGCCGAGCCCGGGGTTGTTGACCTGTGTGGATTTCCCCGCCGCTGAAGGCCTGCGCATCGACACGTGGGTGGAGGCCGGTTGCGAGATCCCGCCGTACTTCGACCCGATGATCGCCAAGCTCATCACCTGGGCACCGACTCGCGAACAGGCACGCCTGGACCTGCATCAAGCATTGAGCAACAGTCAGTTGTATGGCGTGGAAACCAACCGGGATTACCTGCGCCAGATTCTGCTGGCCGCACCGTTCGCCAGCGGGCAGCCGTGGACCCGCTGCCTGGAAGGTCTGGTGTACCGCGCCGATACGTTTGAGGTGCTGAGCGCCGGCACGCAGACCAGCGTTCAGGATTACCCGGGGCGCCTCGGTTACTGGGCCGTGGGCGTACCGCCGTCGGGGCCGATGGACAGCCGCGCCTTGCGGCTGGGCAATCGCCTGCTGGGCAATGCCGAGGGTGCTGCGGCGCTTGAGATCACCATGAGCGGGCCGTTGTTGCGCTTCAATTGTGCGGCGGTGGTAGCGGTGACCGGAGCGGACATTGCGCTGCGGTTGAACGATGACGCGGTGCCGATGAACACCGCGTTGCGGATCCCGGCGGGCTCGACCTTGAGCCTGGGCACCATCGCCGGGGCCGGTGCGCGCAGCTACCTGTGCGTGCGCGGGGGGTTGCAGGTTCCGGATTATCTGGGCAGCAAAAGTACCTTCACCCTGGGCCAGTTTGGTGGGCATGGCGGGCGGGCTTTGCGGGCGGGGGATGTGTTGCATTTACGGCCATTGGAGGATGGCAGTTGCGGCAAAACCTTTACGCCTGAGCCGCTGGCCGAGGTGCGAACACTGCGAGTGATCTACGGCCCCCACGGCGCACCGGAATACTTCAAGCCCGAGTACATCGACACGTTCTTCGCGACCCAGTGGGAAGTGCATTTCAACTCCAGCCGCACGGGCGTGAGGCTGATCGGGCCGAAGCCATTGTGGGCGCGTACCGATGGTGGCGAGGCGGGGCTGCATCCGTCGAATATCCATGACAATCCCTATGCCATTGGTGCGGTGGATTTTACCGGAGACATGCCGGTGATCCTCGGCCCCGACGGCCCGAGCCTGGGCGGGTTTGTGTGCCCGGTGACGGTGATCGAGGCGGACTTGTGGCAGTTGGGCCAACTCAAGGCGGGCGACAAAATCAAGTTCACGCCCGTCGATCTACCCACCGCCCGCGACCTCGCCCTGAAATGGGATCACGGTAGGAGCAAGCTTGCTCGCGATGCAGGCACCTCGGTACATCCGGAACACCGCATTGATACCATCGCCGGCAAGCCGGGCTCCTACAGTTCACCTGTGGTTCTGGATATCGGCACACAGGACACCCGCCTGGTCGCCCGCCTCGCCGGCGACACCCACCTGCTCCTGGAAATCGGCGCCCCGGAACTCGACCTGGTGCTGCGCTTTCGTGCCCACGCCCTGATGCAAGCCTTCGAAACCCGGGCCCTGCACGGCATCATCGACCTGACACCCGGCATCCGTTCCCTGCAAATCCACTACCAGCCCGAACAACTGCCCCTCGCCGATCTCCTGGCGTTGATCACCAGCGAATGGCAAACCGTCTGCGCCAGCCAAAACCTGCAGGTGCCCTCGCGCATCGTCCACCTGCCACTCTCCTGGGACGACCCGGCCTGCCAACTGGCCATCGAAAAATACATGACCACCGTGCGCAAGGACGCCCCCTGGTGCCCGAGCAACCTGGAGTTCATCCGCCGCATCAACGACCTGGCCAACCTCGACGAAGTGCGCCACACCGTGTTCGATGCCAGCTACCTGGTGATGGGCCTGGGCGACGTCTACCTCGGCGCGCCCGTGGCCACGCCCCTGGACCCGCGCCACCGCCTGGTCACCACCAAGTACAACCCGGCACGCACCTGGACCGCTGAAAACTCCGTGGGCATCGGCGGCGCTTACCTGTGCGTGTACGGCATGGAAGGCCCCGGCGGCTATCAGTTCGTCGGGCGTACCTTGCAGATGTGGAACCGCTATCGGGAAGTGGCCGCGTTCGATGGCAAACCGTGGTTGCTGCGCTTCTTCGACCAGATCCGCTTTTACCCGGTAAGCGCGGACGAGCTAGTGCAGATTCGCCGGGATTTCCCCCTCGGGCGCTTTGAGTTGAGCATCGAACACAGCCAACTGAACCTGACGGATTACCAGGCCTTTCTCACCCGGGAAGCCGAGAGCATCGGCGCGTTTCGCGGGCAACAACAACGCGCGTTCAACGCCGAACGCGAACGCTGGATCGCCAGCGGCCAGGCGCATTTCGACAGTGAGGAACTCGCCCCGGCATTGGGCGAAGACACCCCGTTGCAGGCCAACGAATACAGCATCGACAGCCACATCGCCGGTAATCTCTGGCAGGTTCAGGTGGCCGTCGGCGAACCCGTCGCGGCAGGCGATGTGCTGGTGATCCTGGAGTCGATGAAAATGGAAATCCCGGTGCTCGCGCCGTTCGCCGGCACCGTGCGCGAAATTCCCGTGCGGCCGGGCAGCGGCATTGGCGCCGGGCAACGGGTGGTCGTGCTGGAGCGTGATTTGCAATAACGCGGCGGGGCTGTATCGTGCAAGGCACACCGGGTTTCACCGGGACCTTGTCCGATACAGCCTGAACCGACCGATGACCACGCCAACCCTCTGCCCCGCCTGCGGCGCCCGCAACGACTGCGCCCTGGCCGACCCGCGCACGGCCGACCAGGCCTGCTGGTGCTACTCCGTCAGCATCGACCCCGCGGTGCTTGAAGGCTTGCCGCCGGAGCTGCGCAACAAAGCCTGCCTGTGCCCGCGCTGTGCCCAGGTGGACGAGCAACTGCGCGGGAACGAGCGGTCGTAATGCGCGTAGACCGCTTCCTCAGCAACCTGCCCCGTTTCAACCGCAAGCAGGTTCGCCTGTTGCTGGTGGAACGACGGATTGCCGTCGACGGCCAGGCCGTCAGCGATCCGCATCACCCGGTGAGCGAGTTCAGCCGTGTGTTGCTGGATGACGAGGTGCTGCAAGCCGGCAAACCCGCGCGCTACTTCATGCTGCACAAACCCCAGGGCTGCGTGAGCGCCACATCAGACCCACAGCACCCCACCGTGTTCGACCTGTTGGATGAACCGGACAAGCACGAACTGCACATCGCCGGTCGTCTGGATTTCAACACCACCGGTCTGCTGCTGATCACCAACGACGGCCAATGGTCGCGCCGCCTGACCCAGCCGCAAACCAAATTGCCCAAGGTCTACTACGTCGAGACCGAGCAGGAGATTGGGCCGCAATACGCGGCCACCTTCGCCGCCGGCCTGTACTTCGCCTTCGAAGACCTCACCACCCAGCCGGCGGAGTTGGAGCTATTGGGCCCCAGAACGGCGCGCCTGAGCATCATTGAAGGGCGTTATCACCAGGTGAAGCGCATGTTCGGGCACTTCGACAACAAAGTGATGCGCCTGCACCGCGAGCGCATGGGGCCGCTGGAATTGGACCCGGCCCTCGCCCCAGGGCAGTACCGGGCGCTGACGGCCGCTGAAACCCAACAGGTCTGATGACCGTTCAGCCGATGATGGCAAAAAACCACGCCTGTGACTGGCGAACTGGCATCCCTGATGCTTGAATCAACCCAGCCAGCCGCAATCTGACTGGCGAGTCACCCCTACCTACAAGAAACACTTTGCCCGTCCGCACGCTTGATCTGCGGGCCTCTCACGGCAAATTGCCCGCCATAACAACACCCGTCGGCCAGCCAGTTTCGGATCGACATGGGCCCTCACTTCCAGGCGTATGCCTACCTGTCACAAAGCTCGTGCAGAGTGATCTGCGCGCATTACCCGCTTGCCAGGAGTCTTATGACATGAGGCCAGAAATCGCTGTGCTGGATATACAGGGTCAGTATCGGGTTTACACGGAGTTCTATCGCGCGGACGCAGCCGCCAAGACCATCATCCTGGTCAACGGCTCAATGGCCACCACCGCGTCTTTCGCTCAGACCGTGAAAAGCCTGCACCCGACGTTCAACGTGGTTTTGTACGACCAGCCCTACGCCGGTCGCTCAAAAATCCACAACCGCCACGAGCATATGCTGACGAAAGAAGTCGAAGGCCAGATCCTTCTGGAACTCATCGACCACTTCGCCGCCGAGCACGTGCTGTCCTTTTCCTGGGGCGGCGCCGCGACCCTCGTCGCCCTCGCCCACCGGCCGCGCCGTGTGGAAAAGGCCGTGATCAGCTCGTTCTCCCCGGTGATCAACGCCCCCATGCGCGACTACCTGGAGCGCGGCGTCGACTACCTCGGCAACCTCGACCGCGACCGCGTGGGCCACCTGGTCAACAGCACCATCGGCAAACACCTGCCGTCGCTGTTCAAGCGCTACAACTACAAACACGTGAGCGGCCTGGCCGAGCATGAGTATGGGCAGATGCACTTTCACATCAGCCACGTGCTGAACAGCGACCGGCTGTGCTACCTCAAGGCGGCGAAGCAGATTGATATACCGGTGCTGTTCTTGAACGGCGAATGGGACGAGTACACCAGCGCCCAGGATGCGAAGCTGTTTGGGCAACATATTGCAAAAAGCAGCTTCGGGACGATCCAGGCGACCGGGCACTTTTTGGACATGGAGCACAAGGCTGCATGCCGGGATAGCCGGGAGGCGTTGATGGGCTTTTTGAGGCCGGAGCAGCAACCCAGCCGGTTGCGATACCACGCGTCGCAGCCACAGCATGCCTTTGCCGTATGAGCGACGGGGTTGTGGGTGGGCTGGATTTCCCAGGGGATTCGCCTGCCCACGACCGGCCGTTGGCACGTAAAACACAGATTTTTCGAAGAAAAACTTCAAATCCGCGAGCACATCTGGTACAAAGTCAGCCGTTCTGAGCGGGTATAGTTTAGTGGTAGAACGAAAGCTTCCCAAGCTTTAGATGAGGGTTCGATTCCCTCTACCCGCTCCACTCAGATTTTGGTTTCACGTCAGGATGGTTTTGACGGGAGATGTGTAAAAAAACCGGTCCTTGGTGGCCGGTTTTTTTATGGGTGGCGTTAAAGCCCCAACTCCAACGCCAGCAACTCCGACAGCGGTTGCGGGCGTCGAATCAATTTCCCCTGCCCTTGCTCGATCAACACTTCCGGCAGCAGCGGGCGGCTATTGTAATTGGACGACATGGCGGCGCCATACGCGCCGGTATCGTGTATCACCAACAAATCGCCCACCTGCGCTTCAGGCAACATGCGGGGCGTAATGCCCTGTTCATCCTGGGTGAAAATATCGCCGGCCTCGCATAACGGGCCGCCCACTACGCACAGGTGCTCCGGCCGGCTGACCGGCACACCTTGGGCGTCCAGTAATGTCATGTGGTGATAGGCGCCATAAAGGGCGGGCCGCATCAGGTCGTTGAAGCCGGCATCCACCAGGATGAAGTTCCTGCTGCCGACTTTTTTTACCGCGCGAACTTCGGTGACCAGATAGCCCGACTCCGCGACCAGGAAGCGGCCCGGCTCGATTTCCATGCGTACCGGATGACCGAGCCAGGCCTCAATCTCCTGTTTGGCCTGACGCCATGTGCTCGCGTAACTCTGGATATCCACCGGTTCATCTTGCGCACGATAAGGCGTGGCAAGCCCACCACCGATGGAAAATGCCTCGATATCGTGGTCCAGTGCCTTCACCACCGAGACCATCGCACAGCCCACTTGCTCAAGGTGCGCGTAATCCACGCCGGAGCCGATATGCATGTGTACGCCCACCAGCTTCAGGCCAAATTGCCGGATCACGTTGAGCGCGTCCTGGACCTGCTCGTGCCAGATTCCGTGCTTGCTGTTTTCACCACCGGTGTTGGTCTTGCGGCTGTGACCGTGACCAAACCCCGGATTGATCCGCAGCCAAACCCGGTGACCGGGCGACCGCTGACCCAGTTGGCGCAGCATATCAATCGAGCCGGTGTTCACTTCCAGCTGCAGTTCCACCACACGGCGCAACGTCGCTTCATCGAATAAATCACAGGTAAAAACAATGCCCGCCGGGTCACCGTCGGGGCTGAATCCAGCCAGCAGTGCCCGCTCGATTTCCCCCTGCGATACCGCATCGATCCGCATGCCTTGTTCGCGAATCAACCGAAGAATATGCAGGTTGGAGCAGGCTTTCTGCGCGTATCGAACCACATCAAAACCCTGCAACTGGTCTATTCGGGCCCTGATGGTCTCGGCCTCGTAACACCAGAGCGGGGTACCGTGCTGTCTTGCAGACGCGGCCAATAACTGGAAAACGGAGGTGTTGGGCATGACGTTTTTCTTTCTGAAATAGGGAGAGAAACCAGCATGCCCGGCGCTTTTCATTCAATAAAATATCTATTCTTTGCCGCGCGATTCAGTTTTGATATGGACCTGGTTAATTGGGTAGAGGTCAGGGATGGAAGTCTCCATACGGCATATCGAGGTGTTCCGGGCCATCATGCAGGCCGGCAGCGTCACGGGAGCGGCGCAGTTGCTATTTACTTCCCAACCGACGGTCAGCCGTGAGCTGGCGCGACTGGAAAAACTCTCTGGCCTGCGACTCTTTGATCGCGCGGGTGGGAGGCTGGCACCGACAGCCCAGGCGATCATGCTGTTCGAGGAGGTTGAGCGTTCCTACATCGGCCTGGAACGAATCAACAGCGTTGCACAGTCAATTCGTCGCTTTGAACATGGCCAACTGAGCGTCACATGTCTTCCGCTGTTTTCCCAGACGCTTTTGCCCAAGGTCTACAAGCGCTTTCAGCAACAGCATGGAGGTATCGGCTTGAGCATAGCGGCGCAGGAAACGCCCCTGCTGGAAGAATCACTCAGCGCCCAGCGTTACGACCTCGGATTGACCGAAGGTGAACATGCGCCTCAGGGCACTCAAGGGGAATTACTCTTTTGTTCCGACATGGTGTGCGTACTGCCGGACGGTGATCCTTTGTTGGCTAAACCGTTGCTGACACTGGAAGACTTTCAGGGGGTGAATTTCATCAACCTGTCGGGCCTGGATATCTATCGTCAAACCCTTGATGAGCATTTCCGCCGGGCCGGTTTCGACCGGCATATTGTCGTCGAAACAACCAACGCTGCTTCGGTGTGTGCCATGGTCAGGCAACAACTGGGGGTGGCGATTATCAACCCGTTGACTGCGGTGGCGGAGGCCGGTAACGGGCTGGCCATTCGGCCGATCAACGTATCGATTCCGTATCGGGTCATGTTGATCAGGCCCGATTATCGACCGTCCTCTCTCTTCGTCGACGCGTTCTGTGACGCGCTGATTGAAGAGGCGGCGAGTCTCGCAGACCGTTTGGATTTGAGGCGGGAACGTTCCAGCTAACAGAAATTTGGCTTCCTTCCCCTTGGTATGGGCGGCCTGGGAAGGCAAGCCTGTTACAGAATGCCTAGGCGACTGAGTCCACGCGGTCTTGTGCCGCCTCCACCAGCATCAGGCCCAACTCAATGGTTTGCTGAATCGCCAAGGCCAGACAGCGATGCTCGTCTGGCAGGTTATCTGCAAATTCGTTGGTCATGGCGCCAGCGCCGGCAATGGTTTCGTAGGCGTTGGCGAGTAATGCATCGGTGCCGATTTCGGGACGTACGCTGAATATTCTTACGGGTGAATTATACGAGTCAGTACACATCTGTTGATCCTCGGTTAGGACCACCTTCCAGAGCTACTAAACAAAGGGTGGCGGCTATACACGGGTTAGTAGACCGGTTGATCAACGAAACCGGCGCGCCCAAAGGCGCCCCGCGTACAGCCACCATAAAGACCAGACATTCAAACGTCTGAGAAATGGCACAGCCATACGCCGTTGATCAAATCGGGCTACTAAACCCGACCGCTGATGGGCAGCGGCTGACGAACCTTAAAGAGGTCGCCCAAGGCGTACAACCGGGACGATTCTGATGGTTGTGTAGGCAATGGAGCAAGATTCCTCTTCCAGATAGTAGTGCCCCAACAATCTCCGCTTGACCCCTCCGCGTCCCTACGCACGAAACATCCCCCTCACACAGGTCATATCAACTTCGACCGACGGAAATCCGTGCGCCCCTCCCTCAAGATCCATCCCCCAATTAACCGCTTTTTTATACATATAAAATATGCATAATGAAAACCTTCAGAATCCAGTATGACTACACAAAGAACACCCTGAATCAACTAAAGCACAAAGGTGTGAGCCTGGCAGATGCTGAACCGGTATTTCACGACGCGAAAGCACTGATGATAGAAGACCGCGACCACGATGAAGAACGCTGGATAGTCGTGGGCAAAGACGCAAAGGACCGAATATTGGTGGTGGCCTACACCTATCGTGATCCGAATTTCGTACGCATCATCAGTGCAAGGCTCGCATCCAAAAATGAACGACGCCAGTATCTGGAGGTTTGAACCATGAAAGACGAATACGATTTCAGCACAGGCAATCGTGGTGCTATCGCAAGCAACAAAGGCAAGACACGCATCACCATCATGCTGGATGACGTCGTGATCGATGCAGCCCGCGCGTGCGCCGAAAACGCTGGTACTGGCTATCAGACGGTGATCAATAACATTCTGCGTCAGGCGCTGGTCTCTCAGGATGCACATAACCTGGTAACCGCCCCGAAAAAGCGGGCTAAAACCTTGCATGTCATCAATGACGGGATCAATGCATCCGATGTCGAAGCGCTAGAACAGCAACTGCTTGCTGTCGCGGGGGAGTTGCATCGTGTGCTGGGAACGCACAACTCGGGCAAACATAAAGCCAAGCCTCAACCGTGATGCTTCCCAATGATCAAACGGCGCGTGCCACTCACCGAATCCGCTTGAAATAAACCAGTTCCGAATCGTCCTCATCCAGGTTTTCGATAACGCCGCTTGGCGAAAAACCAGACCGGCGATGAGTTTTCGGGATGCAATGTCGGACGTACTCGCTGAGGTAAAAAGCTTCGACGTCTTGCAGACCAGTTCAGACGCAGCAAGCAAACGAAGCGCTATCCCTTGGCGTTGGAATGCCGGAGAAACAACGACTAACGAAACAAACCCGTTCTCGAAAAAGTCGTGCTTCAGAACGAGATAGCCCACCACACTGCCAGACTCGACAGCCACGAGACATTCGCATGCCTTAACGGCCTCGCGGACAAACTCACTGCGGCGGATATCCGACTTGGCGTAGTCATCAAACTCGAGCATTGCGCCCCCCATCCTCAAGCGTCGCCAATCGGATGAATGAGGCTGTGTTTGTTTCTCTGTTCCAACTCATCGGTGCGGAGTCCTAGTGAGGGCAGACCACTTCAGTAGACAATAACATTGGTAATCTGCCCTCCAACAACCCAACCCTAAAAGCCCTCCAACTGCGCAAGATCCGCAAGCAGCCCCGGCCCCACCGGCTCCCATCCCAACGTCCTGCGGGTAACCACACTGGACGCTGGCATATCGTGAGCGGTAAACATCGACAACCACCCAAAAAAACCTTGAGCCTCTTCCGCCGAAATGGATTTAACCGGCAACTCTAGCCGCGTCCCCAACACCTCGGCTATCTCCCGCTGCGACACACCCTCCTCCGCCACCGCGTGATACCTCGCGCCCGGCTCAGCCTTTTCAATCGCCAGCCTGTAGAGCCGCGCCACATCCAGAATATGTGCCGCCGGCCAACGGTTTTTCCCGTCGGCGATGTAAGCGCAAACGCCCTTCTCGCGATACAACTCGATCACCGGGCTGACCAGCCCCTGCCTGAAGGTGTCGTGTACTTGAGGCAAACGCATTACCGATACATTCACGCCCGTCTCGGCTACAGCATTGGCCGCCTCTTCCGACGCGGCACGGGGAATCTGCGCTGAGGTAACCACCGCACCATCCTCCGTTGCCAACTGCCCCGGCACGGTGCTCGCGATTCCGACGCCGGAGGTGATGATCAGCGGTCGATCCGACCCGACAAGCGCCTCTCCCAGCGCCTGGATAACCCGGCGGTCATCCTCGCAGTTCGCGACGAATGTCGAGAAGTCATGATTGAACGCCAGGTGAATCACGCCATCCGCTTGGGCGGCCCCGGCCTTGAGGCTTGCCAGGTCCTCAAGCGACCCACGGTGCACTTGGGCACCGGCCGCCTCCAGCGCTGCCACCTTGTCGTCCGACCGGCACAACCCCAGCACTTCATGGCCCGCCGAGATCAGCTCCTTGACGACCGCCGACCCGATAAACCCGCTGGCACCGGTGATAAATATGCGCATGAACCGTATCTCCGTGTGTATTCAGAGACTAATCTGTGCGCTTGCCCTATACGGGTAAAGTAGTGAAGTTATCAGGGTATAGAGGCTAACAGGCTATGAGCGGGAATCTGCTGGGCACCTATCTGAAAGACCGACGTACCCGGCTTGATCCGGCGGCGTTCGGCTTCTCATCGGCACGCCGTCGTACGCCCGGGTTGCGTCGTGAAGAGGTGGCGCAGCGCGCGAATATCAGCCCTACCTGGTACACCTGGCTGGAACAGGGCCGTGGCGGCGCGCCGTCGGTGGAAGTGCTGGAACGCATTGCCCAGGCGTTGATGCTGACGGATATCGAACGCGAGCATCTGTTTCTTCTGGCCTTCGGACGCCCACCCGAAGTGCGCTACCAACAGAACGAAACGGTGACGCCACGCCTGCAACGGGTCCTGGATGCCTTGAACCCCAGCGCAGCGATCCTGCGCACGGCGACCTGGGATGTGGTGGCCTGGAACCAGGCGGCGACGGTGATGTTGATGGACTACGGATCGCTGCCGCCGGAACAGCGAAATATCCTGCGGTTCATGTTCCTGGATCCCAATTCCCGCGCGGCTCAATACGATTGGGAAAGCGTGGCGCGGTTTGTGTTGGGCGCCTTCAGGATTGATACGGCGCGCTCAGGTGCGGCAGAGCAGGTGCAGCCGATGGTGGATGAGCTGTGTCGGCGCAGTCCTGAGTTTAAGGCGATGTGGAGTGAGAACGATGTTCAGGGCGCCCATGGTGATGGCATCAAGCGGATACGCCATTCGGTGTTGGGGCCGATTGAATTTGAGTATTCGGTGTTTGCGGCCGATGGGCGCAAGGACCTGAATATGGTGGTGTACAACCCGGCGACGCCGGAGGATGCGCAGCGGATCGCATCGCTGATGAGATAGGTATTTGTGTCGGCGACCAGTAAGAAAAAACCGGCCTTGAGCCGGTGTTCTCTAGCCAGAATTTGAGCGCCCCTGGTTCGGACCAGACGCTTTACCGATAGCGTTACTAGTACTCAAGCGCCGCCAACACATGGCCAGGATCATTGTGGATAGCACGCAGTAACGCTCTCGCGGGACCTTCCGGCTCTCGCCTTCCCTGTTCCCAATTTTGAAGCGTTCCCACAGGTACATCGATTGCCTTTGCAAAGCGCGCTTGCGAAAGCCCTGTGGCCTGCCGAATCATTTTTACCTTCAGGGCATCAACATGAAATTCACGGGACGGCGCGCGCTCGCCACGAACGATTTCGTCCATTTGGGTCATGCTTTCGACCAGCCGATTGAAGAGCTTTTTTTCCATCACTCCCACCCTTTGTTTAACTCACTCAAGATCTTCTTCTGCGCCGAAGAAAGATCATCCTTGATTCCTTTACGGTAGATCAGAATCAACCTGATTTGATACGCAGCGCAGAGGTGATAGTAGATCACTCGAACGCCACCACTTTTGCCTTTGCCTTGAGCGATCCAGCGAACTTTTCTGAGGCCGTTGGTCCCTTGTATGACATCACCTGCTGTGGGATTTTCAGCCAAATACTCTTGAAACTCGCCGTAACTTTCATCACTCAGTAGGTCTGCCACATCTTCTGTAAATGCTAGCGATTCGATGAATATCATATTCACGCCTATGCGTCATTGGCGCATAGCCAGATTATTCGGTAGCATCCTGTCGCGCAATATCCGCTCGTCACTCATACATCGGCGCGCGGGGCATTGCTTACCAACCTTTATGACGTAGATTTTCGGTAATGACGGTGTTCTTCGCATCTCTTCGCTCCGGTTATGAAGCGACAACTCTACAACCAGGCAACCGTTGCAATTACGTAGGAAGGAACTGAGTTCACCATCCGAAAAGACGGCTATCTCTCGAGCACCACTCCCCGCTGCACCACCCACGCCAACGGCAACGTCAGCAGCAACATCCCCGCCAACACCATCACCGCCACCGGCACGCCCATCGAGTCGCCCAGCCCGCCAAACAGCACCGGCGCCAGCGCGCCACCGCCGATGGTGCCGGTGTAGAACACGGCAAACGCCGGTTCCCGTTTCCCTGCGCCCGCCAGGTCCGGCACCGCGCCGTACAGCACCGACGACGTGCCATTCAACGCCAGCCCCAACACCGGCAACATCACCATCAACCCGGTCAACGGCAGGTACACCGCCGCGACGATCAACACCGCCGTGCTGGTCTCCGTCAGCCACACGGTTTTCATCATGCCGATGCGTGCGCCGAGGTAGCCGCAGAGCAACTTCCCAAAGGCGCCACCGATAAACAGCATGGTCAGCGCCAGCCCGATACCCGCAGTGCCGGCGCCTTTGGCTTGCAGCAGAAACGGCAGAAACGTGAGAAAGCCCATCCGCACAGCACTGTCGAGAGTGCCCGTGACGATCAGCGCGCGCAGGCCGCTGACGGAGCCGCTTCCTACCAGTGTCTTGGCGGTTTTCCCTGAAGTGGACGCCGCTGTCTGCGTGGGGATCAGCCACCACAGCAACCCCGCCGCCGCCAATCCCAGCAGGCCCAACAGCGTAACGCTCGCGCGCCAACTGATGACCGTCAACAACAGGCCCACCAGCCCCGGAACCAGGGTTTTGCCAATGTCTCCGGAGAAGTTGTATTGCGACAGCGCTTCCTTGACCCCGCCGCCGCCCTCATAGGTGTCGGTAATCATCGAGGACGCCAGCGGATGCTGGGTGCTCGCGCCCAGCCCGCCCAACAACAGCGCCAGCAACAACATGCCCAACCCGGTAGCCTGCCCCACCAACAGATAGGCAACACCGGCAAGCGCCGTCCCGCCCACCAGCATCGGCGTGCGCCCCCAACGTTTGGCGGCGCGGCTGGCCATCAGTTGGAACACCGCCATCATCCCGGAGTAGGCGCCACGCAGCAGGCCAATCTGGGCGTAGGTCATGCCAAATTGCGCTTGCCAGATCGGCAGCAGCACGTAGATCACATCGGTCAGGCCATCGTGAATCGCGTGGGCGCTGCAGCCGGCGATCAACGAGCGGCGACGGGCGGAAGTCTCGGGTACGGGCACGGCAACGGCGTCGGTCATGAGGTCTTGCTCAGTTCAGGTTGGAGGGGCTTCCAGCCCGCCAGGGCGATCAGCAGCGACAGTAGCTGGAAACCAATGATCAGCGCCACACAGCCCATCCAACCCCAACGCTCCCAGATCAGCGCCGGGACGATGGCGCCGAAGCTGCCGCCCAGGTAATAGCAGGTGAGGTACAGGCCCACGGCTCCGGCTTTGTTGTGGCGGGCGGTGGCGGTGGTGAAAGCACTGGCAGCGGCCTGGGCGAGGAATACGCCGGTGGAGCTGAGGGCCAGGCCCAGCACGATGCACCACAGGGACGGCAATAAGGTCAGGGCCGAGCCGCAGACGCCAAGCGCCGCAGCAGCGGTCAGCAATTCGGATTGCGGGCGCGATTTGCTCAGGCGACCGGCGACGGGGATCACCACCAGTGCCAGCAGGAACACCATGTAAATGGTGCCCAGCGCCGCCGGGCCCAAGTCGAATGGGGCTTGGCTGAGGTAAAGGCCGGCGTAGGTAAACGTCGCCACTTGGGAGAACAGCACGCAAAATCCTACTGCGTACGCAGCCAACAGCGGAGTGCCGAGCACATCGCTCCAGGTGGTTGAAGGTCGTGCAACGCGGGGTGGATTGTCCGGCAGCAGAAACTGGATAAACCCGCCCACCATCAGGCTCAACACCGCCAACAGTTCAAAGGCTTCACGCCAGCCGACATACTCGGTCATCACGCCGGTGACGAAGCGTCCGGCAAACCCGCCCAGCACAGTGCCGGCCACGTAGAGGCTGGTGACTTCGGTCACGGTGCCGCCGCGCCAGCGATCCCCGATGTAGGCCACGCTGGTGGCGAACACCACCGGGATCAGCATCCCTTCGATAAAGCGCCACACCAACAACTCGGCCAAGCTGTTGGCATAGGCAGTCATCAGCGCCGGCACGGCCAGCAACAGCGCAGCAACCGAGATCACCGTGCGCTGCTCAAAATGCCCGGTCAGGCGGCTGACAAAGGGCGCGGTCAGCGCCACCGCCAAGGTGGTAACGGTAATGCTCCAGCCCGCCGCCTTGGCGCTCACCTGAAAGCTGGTAGCGAAGGTCTGCAAAATACTCTGGGTGGCGTAGAGATTGAGAAACGCCGCGCAGCCACACAGGAACAGGGCAAGACGGGCACAATGCAGGCGCGGTTTCATGAAACCTCTCGTTTTATTATCAGAGGCCTTTATAGAATGACCCGTGCACCCGAGACCAATACCGATTTCGGACCGATCAATACCCTGGGGCCAGGATGCTCGACCTACGCAAGCTGCGTTACTTTCTGACCGTCGCCGAAGAATTGCACTTCGGCCGCGCCGCCCTGCGCCTGCACCTGGCCCAGCCGCCGTTGACCCGGCAGATTTCCGCGCTGGAAGGTGAACTGGGGTTTCGCCTGTTCGACCGTACAAGCCGCACGGTTTCGCTCACCGCCCAGGGTCGTTCGTTCCTGCCCTACGCCCGGGCGGTGCTGGAACAGGTCGACCTCGCCGAAGTCATCGCCGGCAAACTCGCAGCAGGTGCCGCCGGGCAACTGGCGCTGGGTTACGTCAGTTCGATTGCCCTGTCGGACTTGTTCAGCCAGGCGATTCAAGCCTTTGCCCAACGCTTTCCCGATGTGCAATTGACGCTGGTGGAGTGCGCCTCCGGCAGCCTGGGCGCGCAGGTGGCTGATGGCCGCCTGGATATCGGCCTGAGCCGCTTGCTGCCCCAGGAGGGCCAGACGCACGTGCAGGCGTTGTCGTTGGGCGAGGAGCGGCTGATGGCGGCGGTGTCCAGCGACAGCCCGTTGGCCAGCCAGGCCGAAGTCAGCCTGGCGCAACTGAGTGGGTATCCGCTGATTCTGTTTCCCGCCGATTACGGCTCGGGGCTTAACCAGTCGATCGAGCAGCTTTACCGGCACAAGGGTTTACCATTGCGTGCCGGGCCAACGGGACGGCAGATCACTTCGATCATTGCGTTGGTGGCGGCAGGGCAAGGTGTGGCGCTGGTGCCGGCATGCACCCAGAGTTTGATGAACAAGGGCGTGACGTATCGGCCGTTGGTAGATCCGGATGCGTATGCGCAGTTGCTTGTGCTTACGCGTACTGATGGGCGCAGCTTGATGGTCACGGCATTTTTGACAGTGATTGATGAGTTGTTGCAGGCTCGCAAAGACGCCTAAAAACCCGTCACGAAGTGACTCGTACAATTCCTACACATCAGCGCGAAAAGTCGGCTCTCTCAAATGGTAGGTACGGTGTTGATAACTCAATATTGGTAGCTATAGTGAATACCCTTTTGAGGGCCCCAAAATGCTGTACCCAATCGCAATTTCAACCGGTGACGAAGACCACGCCTGGGGTGTGGAAGTCCCGGACATTCCCGGTTGCTTCTCGGCCGGAGACGACCTCGACGATGCCATGGCCATGGCCCGTGAAGCGATCGAGGGCCACTTCGAGATCCTCGCAGAAGACGGTGCGCCCATTCCTGCTGCGCAGAAAGTCACCCTCCACGCAGCCAATCCGCAATACGCCGGCTGCACCTGGGCGGTGGTGGATATTGACGTCACCAAGTACCTGGGCAAGGCACAGAAACTCAACATCACGTTGCCCGGCTACCTGCTGAACCGCATTGACGAATACGTCCTGCATCACCCGGAAGAAAAAAGCCGGTCGGGGTTTCTTGCTTCTGCGGCGCTCAAGGTGTTGCAACAGGACCGCTAACCTCAGCACCTGAATTCAACCGCAAGAAACGTAGTTCCACCATGGACCGGCGGATTTACAGTAACGCCATACCCCCTCAAGGAGCCCGACCATGTCCTGTGAATACACGCTCATGCCCTCCCCCGTCGGCCAGTTGACCCTCGTGGCCCGTAACGGAAAACTCACCGCCATCCTGTGGGAAAAAGAGCGTCCCAACCGTGTTCGGCTGGGCGCCCTGCAAGAAGCCAACGACAGCCCGGTATTGCAGGAAACCGAGCGCCAGTTGAAGGAGTACTTCGCCGGTACCCGCAACCGTTTCGAGCTGGAACTGGACTTTGCCGGCACCGACTTCCAGAAGAAGGTCTGGCAGGCGTTGTTGACCATTCCGTTCGGAGAAACCCGTAGCTACAGCCAGATCGCCGTACAGATCGGCAACCCCAAAGCAGTGCGTGCGGTAGGCGCCGCCAACGGGCGCAACCCGATTTCGATTGTCGCGCCGTGCCATCGGGTGATCGGCGCCTCGGGCGGGTTGACCGGGTTCGCTGGCGGCCTTGAGGCCAAGCAGTATTTGTTAGAGCTGGAGAACGGCGACGCGGCAAACGCCACTCTCTGATCACGCCTGGACCACGGGACCACGCACGAACGCCTGGTTCCCGAACAACCCTTTGAACCCCAGCTTGCGATAAAGCGACACACCTTCCGGCGCAGCCTCAAGAAAGCAGCGTCGGGCGCCCAGGGTCTGGGCGTGAGCCAGTGCGGTGTGAATCAATTGCGTGGCATAACCTTTACCGCGGTCGGCGATATCGGTGCCGATATCGTTGAGCCTGGCCAACCCGTCGCACATCGACAACGTCAACGAACACACCACAATGGCGTTGACTGACAGTGTGAAGTGGTAAAGGCTTTCATCGCTGTCCAGGGCTCGCTGATGCCGGGCCTGGTAGTTTGCGATAGCATCCTCTGTCAGCCTGAATGCGTTGCCTACCGGGCCGGCCCAGTCGCTCAAATGCCGTGTCAGGTTGATCTGCAAGTGGCTGCCTGACACCGAAGGGATAAACGTCGACAGATCAAGGACCATCGCCGTGGTCCTGTCGAGCGCAACAAAGCTCAGCCCCGTCAGCGCCTCCTGAAGGCCTTCGACCTGATCGTCATGAATCACCACACGTATACCCAACGAGGTCCGGCGGATCAAGGCCAGCGGTTCCACCATTGCTTCGTCCAACACGGCACTGCCCACCCGGATAATCAACAGGTTCCACGGGACAGGATCCACATCGATAAAATAGGCATTTACACCGGCGCTGTAGCGGCGGTGCAACGGACAGACCGCCGCAAAAAAATGCTCGTCGGTCTGGTGATAGAGCGTGGCCAAGTCGCAGGCTGCGGTGAGGTGCATAGGGAAGTCCGGAAAAAAACCAAGTCTTCCCCGCGCCGCGTCAGGCCACCGTAGGATCACTCCGAAAGCCCCTGCAGAAAATGTACAATTTTGTTCAAACAACCAATTGTAAAAAGAAATTTCAGAGCACCTCTGCGGTCAGTATTTTCATCACCCACCTTAAAAGGAAAACGGTCATGAAATTCTCCGCCATCTCACAGTCCCTGTCCCGCTGGGCAGGCAGTGCCCGCACGTTCTACGCGGCCGTGGGATTGATCCTCCTGTGGAGCTTGAGCGGGCCGTACTTCCACTACAACGACACCTGGCAGCTGATCATCAACACCTCCACGACCATCATCACGTTCCTGATGGTGTTTTTGATCCAGAACACCCAAAACCGCGACAACGACATTTTGCATATCAAGATCGACGAACTGCTGCGCGCTACCAAGGACGCGCAAAACGCCGTGTTGAGCCTGGACGGCCTGGATCGCAAGCAGCTTGAGAAATTACGCAAGGAATACAAGACCATGGGCGACAACGAGACCATCACCGTCACCACGCTGACGACTGAAGGTGAACAGCCCAAAACCGACCTGAACCAGGCATAAAAAAACGGCGACTGGAGTAATCCAGTCGCCGTTTTTTATAGCGTACTCAAGGCAATCAACCGTCGCCTTGGTGACCTTTTCCGTAAGTCGACGCCAGCGCCCGGGCTTTCTCCAGGCGTTCTTCCAACTTCGGCAGGGTCTCGTCCACCAGGGCCTTTATTTCCGGGATATCGGACTCGGCGCCTTCCTGCTTGAACAGGGCGATCGCGTCTTCATTGGCCTTGATCTGCTGGGCGGTGTAGGCAGCGTCAAAGGAGTCGCCGTCCTTGAGCTCCGGCATCAGCGACTCGGCCTTGTCGACGATCTTGTCCCGCGGGGCCACCGGCAGATCGAGCTTCTTGGCGATGGCGGCCAGATGCTGATTGGCCAGGGTGCGTTCATTGATGACTTCGATGGTGTAGTCCTTGATCTCCTGGGACGAAGTCTTGGCGTGTGCCATGCGGCTAGTCTCGATATCGGCCATGCCCTTGGCCGAAGCCTGTTCGATGAAATCGGCAGGCGACTGGGCGAAAGCATTGCTGGCGCCGAGGCCCAGCAGCATCGCGAAACTGGCGGTGCGTAACCGGATAGCCATGCGGCTCATGATGGGTTCCTCCAGGTAATAAACAGGTGCAGGGAAACGAGCCCCGCTCTGAATCTGAATTTTGAAGGCGGTAAAGGTTTAGAAAAAACTTGTTAGTGCGACGAACGGTAGTCAGGTCTTACCGAGGAGTAGTCCTGACGAACGGGACACAAAGATGCAACGGTGACAATGTAGTATGTTGTATTACACATCACTACATCGAGGCACTTATGTCGGTAATGTCATTACGTCTACCTGAAGACATCTCCGAAACACTCGCCAGCCTCGCCAAGGCCACCGGACGCAGCAAATCGTTCCTGGCCGTCGACGCGCTACGCGAATACCTGACGCGTGAAGCATGGCAAATCGAGGAAATTCAAAAGGCGTTGAAAGAAGCCGATTCGGGTGACTTTGCAACTGCCGCCGAAGTAGACGCTGTAGCGAACAAATGGCGTGCCAATGCGCGTTGAGTGGCTGAAGACGGCACTCAAAAATCTTGATGACGAAGCGGCTTACATCGCCCAGGAAAACCCCAAAGCGGCTTATGAGTTTGTTCTGGCCGTCCGGACAGGGCTTGAGCACGTTGCGGAGTTTCCGGCAATGGGGCGAGAAGGACGCGTTCCTGGTACACGTGAGTGGGTGATGCCACGCTGGCCCTATCTCGTGCCATATCGTATTCGCGAGGGACGGTTACAGGTTCTTCGAATATTTCACACACGGCGCCAACCACCGAACAGTTGGTAACGCCGATCAACCCTGTATCACGACCTGCACCTGCCCATTCAGCCATTGCAACGCCGGGTCCCCATCCCGACGCGAATGCCACGCCAACACAAACGCAAACGACGGAATATGAAACGGCGGCGGCACCGTCAGCAGTTGCTCGTGATCCATGTTGAGCAGCCCGCGCGACGACACGGTAAGGATCAGGTCCGTGCCCTGGATCAACTGCGGCGCTACACCCCAGTGGGGCAAGCTGATAGCCACGTGCCGGCGCTCACGAATCGCCGTCAGCGCCCGTTCGATTTCCGGGGTGCCGCTGCCGCGCATTTCCAGCAACACGTGGGGCCGTGCCAGGTAGGTCGGCAGGTCGAGCACGCCGCTTTCCGGCAGGCTGGCACGATCCACCAGGCACACGTAATGCTCTTCAAACAGCGGCGTGCTGCGCAGTTCGGCGGGCATGTCGGGAAACACCCCGGCTGCCAGGTCGATGTCGCCGTTGAGCACGCCATCCAGCATGCCTTCGCGGCTGGCCTGGATAATCTGCAAATCAATCCCCGGCGCTTCCCGACGCAAGGTGCGCACCAGCCCCGGCAGGAAAATCGCCGCGCTGTAGTCCGACATGGCCACCCGAAAGGTGCGTTTGGCCGAGGCCGGATCGAAGCGATTCGGCGCCAGCAGCGCCTGTACCTGGGCCAATGCTTGCGCCAGCGGCATCGTCAGTTCCAGCGCGCGGGTGGTGGGCACCAGCGAACTGCCCTGGCGCACCAGCAACGCGTCCCCGAGCAAATCCCGCAGCCGCGCCAGGGCGTGGCTCACCGCCGGCTGGCTCAGGTGCAGGCGCTCGGCGGCGCGGGTCACGTGTTGCTCGGTCAGCAAGGTGTCGAGGATCACCAGCAGATTAAGGTCGATGCGTCGAAGATCATTCATCAGCTGCATGTTCTGCATAAGAACTTGGAATTTAAATTTGCGCGACGAATAGCCTAGAGTCCAGCAAAACCTCTGGGAGATGAATCATGACAACCTTGCATTGGGTGGGTTTATTGCTGCTGGCGGCGTTCGCCGGGGCGGTGGTGCCGTTTCAAAGTGCGATCAACGCCAACCTGGGGCGCGGCCTCGGCCATCCGCTGTGGGCCACCCTCGCCTCGCTGCTGGTGAGCATCATCGTGCTGCTGCCGGTGATCCTGGCCCTGCGCCTGCCGCTGCCCAACCTGGGCTTTATCACCAAGGCGCCGCTGTGGATGTGGAGCGGCGGTGCGTTCGGCGTGTGCTTTATTTCGCTGGCGTTGATCCTGATGCCCAAGCTTGGCGCTTCGGGGTTTATCGCCCTGGCGATGGCCGGGCAGATCATAGCGTCGTTGATGCTGGACCACTTCGGCCTGTTCGGGCTGGTGGAGCGGCAATTGACCGCGCCCCGGTTGATCGGGGCGTTGATGTTGATCGGCGGGGTGGCACTGATTCAATTCAGCGCCACGCCCACCCGGTCACTGGTAACTGCGGGCTGATCAGCGCTTGTCGAGGGTGCGCAGTTTTTGCGGCAAGCCCCACAGCAACAGCGCCGCCGCAATCAGCGCACACACACCGATGACATACAGCGCCGGCGTGGTGCTGCCGGTCAGGTCCTTGATCCGGCCGACCATCACCGGGCTGACAATGCCGCCGAACTGGCCGAGGGTATTGATCACCGCGATCCCGCCCGCCGCGCCTGCACCGGCACCGGCCAACAACTTCGGCGGCAAGGTCCAGAAGGTCGGAATCGAGGCGATGATCCCGGCGCCCAGCAGGCTCAGGGCGACGATCAGGAACGTGGTGTGATCAGCAAAAATACCGGCACAGAAGAACCCTACCGCGCCCAGTGCGACCAAGCCGCTGACGAACTTGCGGCGCTCGCCGGTAGCGTCGGACAAACGCCCGATCACCACCATGCTGATAGCGCCGCAGACGTAGGGAATCGCCGTCAGCAGTCCGATCATCACCGGGCTCTGGGTACCGGCGCTGCGGATCAGTTGCGGCGCCCAGAAGTTGAGGCCGTAGGACGCCACCTGGATCAGGAAGTAGATAAAGCCCAGCATCAGGAACCCGGGAATACGCAGTGCCGCGAGCAGCGAGCCACCGCTCTTGTGGGGTTCATGCACGGCGATGCGGCTGGCCAGCAAGGTCTTCTCCGCCGAGGTCAGCCAGTGGGCATCCTCGATACGGTCCTTGAGCAGCTTGAGCACCATGAATCCCAGGCCCACACAGGGTAAGCCACCGAGCAAGAACAACCAGTGCCAGCCGCGCATTTGCAGCACGCCATCGAGGTGTTCCAGCACCAGCCCGGAGAACGGCGCGCCCACCAACCCGGCAAACGCCGACGCCAGAAACAGCATCGACGTGATGCGCCCACGGTAGTGCTGCGGGAACCATAGGGTCAGGTAATACAACACGCCCGGCGCGAACCCCGCCTCCATCGCACCGATGATGAAACGCAGCGCGTAGAACTGCCATTCGGCCGTGACAAAGACCATGGCCGCCGTCGCCAGCCCCCACGACATCATGATGCGCGCGATCCAGCGGCGGGCGCCGACCTTGTACAGCATCATGTTGCTCGGCACTTCGAAGATCACATAGCCCACCACGAACAGCCCGGCGCCGAGGCCGTAGGCGGTGTCGCTCAGGCTCAGGTCGGTCTGCAACTGGAACTTGGCGAAGCTGATGTTGATGCGGTCAAAAAATGCGAACAGATAGCAGACCATGATCAGCGGCATCAGGCGCCAGGCGACCTTGCTGACCAGGGCTTTTTCGGCATCGTGTTCAGCGGCCGGGCGCACGCCGGCCTCCAACGTATTAAGGCTCATTGTTTCTCTCCAGCGGACTGCTCGCAGGCGTCCGATTGTTTTTGTTGTCTGGTTACGGCTTACAAAGTGGCGATGTAGGCCGGTGGCGGATGCAGGTCGCAGTTGCGCCCGGCCTTGGCCACCTGGCCCGGCAGTTCATGGCCCAGCAGGGCCGGCAATAGCCGCGACATCTGCAGCAAGTGCGGCAGGTCGATACCGGTGTGAATCCCGACTTCCTCGCACAGGTTGACCAGGTCTTCGGTGCAGATATTGCCCGACGCACCTGGGGCAAACGGGCAGCCGCCGAGGCCGCCCAATGCCGCATCAAACCGTCGGGCACCGGCTTCGTAGGCAGCCAGCACATTGCACAAACCCAGGCCGCGGGTGTTGTGGAAATGCAGGGTCAAATCGCTGGCCGGAACACGTTCCAGCACGCGCTTGACCAGGCGCTCCACCTGACGTGGATTGGCCATGCCGGTGGTGTCCGCCAGGCTGATGCCCTGGATGCCCAGCTCGCGGTAGGCATCGACTAATTGCAGCACGCGGTCTTCGTCGATCTTGCCTTCGAACGGGCAACCGAAGGTGGTGGCGATGCTGCCGTTGAGGCGCACCGGAAAGTCGGCAGCAAAGCTCACGATATCGCTGAATGCGGCCAACGAGGCCTCGCAACGCATGCGCATATTGGCCAGGTTGTGGGTCTGGCTGGCGGACATCACCAGGTTCAACTCATCAGCCCGGGACTCGATGGCACGCTGGGCACCCTTGAGGTTGGGGATCAAGGCCACGTAGACAATCCCGGGGCGGCGAGTGATGCCCTGGAACACCTGCTCACCATCGCGCAAGGCGGGAATGGCCTTGGGCGACACGAACGAACCCGCTTCGATCCGGGAAAAACCGGCCAGGGACAGCTGATCGATCAGGGCGATCTTGTCGGCGGTCTCGACCCAGGTCGGCTCGATTTGCAGGCCGTCCCGAGGTGAGACTTCCTGCACGATCAAGGCATCGGAATAGTTTTTCATTGCACCACTCCTGAAGTTTTCAGGCGTTGAATATCGGCACCGCTCAAGCCCAGGTCGCCGAGGATCGAGTCGGTGTGCTGGCCCAGGCTCGGGCCCTGCCAATTAACGGCGCCGGGGGTTTCCGACAGTTTGGGCACGATGCCGGGCATCTTCACCGTGAGGCCGCCGGGCAGGTCGGCGCTGAGCAGCATGTCCCGGGCCTGGTAGTGCGGGTCGGCGACGATATCGGCCACTGAATAGATGCGCCCCGCCGGTACTTCGGCGGCTTCCAGGGCGCTGAGCACCTGGTCGATGGGCTGGCTGCTGGTCCAGTGAGTGATGGCGGCGTCGAGCAGGCCGCTCTTGGCGGCGCGGCCGTCGTTGTGGGCGAACTCGGGGGCTTCGGCCAGGTCGGCGCGGCCGATGGTGGTCATCAGGCGCTTGTAGATCGGGTCACTGTTGCCGGCGATCACCACGTAGGCGCCGTCGGCGGTCAGGTAGGTATTGGACGGTGCGATGCCCGGCAAGGCGCCGCCGCTGCGCTCACGCACATGGCCGAGCATGTCGTATTCGGGCACCAGGCTTTCCATCAGGTTGAACACACTTTCGGCCAGGGACACGTCGACAATCTGGCCGTCGCCCTGGCCGGTCTTGACCCGCAGCAGCGACATCAGCGCGCCGATCACGCCGTGCAACGAGGCCAGGGAATCACCCAGGCTCACACCGACCCGCGCCGGTGGCGAATCCGGGTTGCCGGTGGTGTAGCGAATCCCGCCCATGGCCTCGCCGATGGCACCAAAGCCGGGGCGGTCGCGGTAGGGGCCGGTCTGGCCGTAGCCGGAGATGCGCACCAGGGTCAGCTTGGGGTTGAGGGCGTGCAGCACGTCCCAGCCCAGGCCAAGTTTTTCCAGGCCGCCGGGGCGCAGGTTTTCGATCAGCACGTCGGCGTCGCCCAGCAGTTGCTTGACCAGGTCCAGGCCTTCGGCGGACTTGAGGTCCAGGGCCAGGGACTTCTTGTTGCGCGATTGCAGGTACCACCACAGCGACGTGCCTTCGTGCAGCTTTCGCCATTTGCGAAGCGGATCGCCCTGGCCCATGGCTTCGATCTTGATCACCTCGGCGCCAAACTCGGCCATCAGCCGGGCGGCGAACGGCGCGGCAATCAGGGTGCCGATCTCGATCACCTTGATACCGCTCAGGGGAGCCGTCATGGGGTGTACCTCTTGTTCTTGGAATGTGGGCCAAGGCTAGAGGACAGGGGCAGCAGAAATCCAACCGTCAGTTGGCAACGAGCGTTCGCGAAATGCGAAGGCTTGGGGATTTTGGGCGCTTTTTAAATCGCCATCGCGGGCAAGCCCGGCTCCCACAGGGGATCGATTTTTCCCCAAACAACTCGGTCAACTGTGGGAGCCGGGCTTGCCCGCGATGAGGCCAGCAGCGTTTCGCTTAGCCCGGCTCCCGACGCAAATAATCGAACAACAACCGACTCACCGGCGACAGCTGCGCCTCATCACGCACCACCAGAATCAGGCTGCGGTCCGACCAGGCATCCGTCAGCGGCACCGCATGCAACCCCAGCGCCCGACCAAACAGTTCATAGGCCTTTTGCGGCAGGATGCCGATGCCCATGTTGGCCTGGACCATCCGGCACATCGCATCAAAACCCGGCACATGGATCCGCAGGCGCAGCACCTTGCCCGCCTCCCGTGCCGCAGCGTGGGTGCGCATGTTGATCGAACTGGCGGAATGCAGCCCCACGTAGTCGCTGTCCAGCGTCTCGACAAAAGCCACTGCCTTGCGCGCCGCCAACGGGTGATCCGCCGGCATCAACACCACCAGTTTGTCCCGGCGATAGGTCACGCCGGGCAGGCCTTTGGTGTCGGTGTCACTGGAGCAGATGCCCAGGTCCGCAACCCCATCGATCACACCCTGGACCACGCCATTGCTGGGACGCTCTTCCAGGTCGGCTTTCACCTGTGGGTGCAGCGCGGAAAAGTCACGCAAATCCTCAGGCAGGAATTGAATGATCGCCGAGAGATTCGCCAGCATCCGCACATAACCGCGCACGCCATGGCTGTGTTCGCCCAGCTCCAGGCCCATCTTCTCGACGTTGAACAGCATCTGCCGGGCATGGTGCAGCAAGGTCTCGCCGGCGGCCGTGAGGTGCATGCCCTTGGCCTGGCGCACAAACAGGCTCACGCCCAACACCTGTTCCAGCTCCATCAAACGCTTGCTCGCTGCCGAGACCGCGATGGCCTCACGGGCGGCGGCGCGGGTCAGGGTGCCTTCTTCATGCACCGCGACGAACAGCTGCAGGGTGATCAAGTCAAGGCGGCGAACCAGGCTTTTGTGCAGCATCTAGGCGCGCTCGTTGGCCAGGCGGTTGATGTCGGCCTGCTCCACCACCGGTTGCGGTGCACCATGCCGGACGGCCGAGAGCATCGCACGGCCGACGGTTTCCGTACTCACCACCCAGGCCGGTCGCACATGGCGCAGCAACGACAACAACGGGCCGGTCACGGTGTAGAGGGATTGGTAGAGCGGGGTCTTCGAACGCACGCCGTGCAGCGGCTGGATCACCCCGGGGCGGAACAGATACACCGCCTTGAACGGCAGGCGCAGCAAGGCGTTTTCAGTCTTGCCCTTGATTCGGGCCCACATGGTTTTACCGGTTTCGCTGCTGTCGGTACCGGCGCCGGACACGTAGATAAAGGTCATCTGCGGGTTAAGCCGGG
This sequence comes from Pseudomonas sp. BIGb0558, assembly GCF_024807515.1. Classification (NCBI taxonomy): domain Bacteria; kingdom Pseudomonadati; phylum Pseudomonadota; class Gammaproteobacteria; order Pseudomonadales; family Pseudomonadaceae; genus Pseudomonas; species Pseudomonas sp. BIGb0558. The sequence continues at coordinate 2,826 of NZ_JANUEW010000045.1, read as the reverse complement.
CCAGGGTGCTGGCGGCCACCAGGGTCAGGTCGTAGCTCAGGTGGGTGTACTTGACTTCGTCCATGCCCACCGAAGACACGCCCAGGCAAAAGAAGCAGGCATCGAAGCCTTGCAGCAGATGCTCCAGGGGCTGGAAATCCAACATATCGGCATGCAGCACCTGGTGCAGCTTGCCGTGTTCCTGGGTCAGCGCGGTACGGCCGACGGCGACGACTTCCTGCACATCACTGGCCAGCAGGCACTCGCGTAGCACGCCTTGGCCGACCATGCCGGTGGCGCCGAATAGCAGAACTCTCATAGGGGGACCTCAGCGGCAAGCATCACGCCGCAAGCTTCAAGTTAAAAGCAGCAAGGCTCATACCTTAGCAGCTTGTTGCCTGAAGCTTGCAGCTTGCCGCTGTCCTGATCAAAACGCGCTGCGAAAGATCTCCTCAATCTGACGCTGATCCGCCCGCCGTGGGTTGGTCAGGCCGCAGGCGTCCTTCAGTGCGTTGCTCGCCAGCAGCGGGATGTCCTGCAACTTGGCGCCCAGTTCACGCAGGCCAGCGGGAATCTCGACATCCTGGGACAGGCTGCGAATCGCCGCGATGGCGGCCTGGGCGCCTTCTTCCGGCGACGTGCCTTTGATGTCTGCACCCAGGGCCCGGGCCACATGGCTCAGGCGCTCGGCACTGACGCTGGCGTTGAAGCTTTGCACATGGGGCAACAACACCGCATTGCACACGCCGTGTGGCAAGTCGTACAGGCCGCCCAACTGGTGGGCCATGGCGTGCACGAACCCCAGGGACGCATTGTTGAAAGCCATGCCGGCGAGGAACTGGGCGTAGGCCATGTTCTCCCGGGCGGCCATGTCTTTACCGTCGCGCACCGCGATCCGCAGATTGGCGCTGATCAGTTCGATGGCCTTGATCGCGCAGGCGTCGGTGATCGGGTTGGCCGCAGTGGACACGTAGGCTTCGATGGCGTGGGTGAGCGCGTCCATGCCGGTGGCGGCGGTCAGGCCCTTGGGCATGCCCACCATCAACGCCGGGTCGTTGACCGACAGCAGCGGCGTGACGTTGCGGTCGACGATGGCCATTTTCACGTGGCGGGTTTCGTCGGTGATGATGCAGAAGCGCGTCATCTCGCTGGCGGTGCCGGCGGTGGTGTTGATGGCCACCAGCGGCAGTTGCGGCTTGGCCGACTGGTCGACGCCTTCGTAGTCACCGATGTGCCCGCCGTTGGTCGCACACAGGGCAATGCCCTTGGCGCAGTCATGGGGTGAGCCACCGCCCAGGGACACCACAAAATCGCAGGCGCTCTGTTTCAGCAACGCCAGGCCTTTTTCAACGTTTTCGACATTCGGGTTGGGCTTGGCGCCGTCGTAGATCACCGAGTCGATGTCTTGCATCGCGAGTTTCTCGGCGATCATGCTGGCGACACCGGCCTTGGCCATCCCGGCGTCGGTCACGATCAGTGCCTTGCGAAAACCGTAGTTGCGAATCGCGATCATGGCTTCGTCGAGGCAGTCGATGCCCATGATGTTGACGGCGGGAATGAAGAAGGTGCTGCTCATGGTGGCGAATCCTCGAAAGTCGTTATGCCTACAGCATCGACCTCGATTGCCTGCGGCATCTTGACCAGGATCAACGCCCGCTCGTGATAAAGTCACCGCCCAGCCGATTTTGAGTAGACCCGCCGCAATGAAGGATTCCCAGGATTTTGATGCCCACCTTGAAGACTGGAACGCCTTGCGCAGCAGTACCGCCTTCAGCGGGATCCTGATCGGCAACGGCGCCAGCCGCGCAGTGTGGGAAGACTTTGCCTACGACTCGCTGTTTGAAAACGCCCGCACCGTGGAAGAAAAACCCCTGAGCCAATCCGAACTCAGCGTGTTTGACGCGATGCAGACCCGCAGTTTCGAGCAGGTGCTGGGCGCGCTGAAAACCACCAGCCGGGTGAACAAGGCCCTGGCCGTGAGTTCGGCGGCGCCGCGTAATCGCTACTACGCGATCAAGGAAGCGCTGATCAACACGATCCACAGCGTGCACATTCCGTGGCGCCTGGTGAAGCCTTCGACGTTGGCGACCCTTCATCAAGAGCTGGCGAGTTACCCCACGGTGTTCACCAGCAATTATGACCTGCTGAACTACTGGGCGATCCTGCATGCGCCTGGGATCGACGATCTGTTTCGCAGTGCCGATGCGAGCTTTGACCTGCGTAATACTGCCAGCGACACCACGCGCATTTTGTACCTGCATGGTGGCCTGCATCTGGTGCGTAACCTTGATGGTACGGCGCGTAAATTGCCGACCACAGACAGCACGTTGCTCAGCAGTTTTGCGATCAACAATACGATCAAGACGCTGGATGATGTGCCGTTGTTTGTCAGCGAAGGGAAGGTTGAGGAGAAGCTCAAGACCATCCGCAGTTCTGACTATTTGTCGTTCTGTTATGAGCAGTTGTTGAGCCATGAGGGTGGGCTTTGCATTTTCGGGCATCACCTCGGCGTGCAGGATGTGCATCTTGTGCAGGCGATTCGGCAGGCGAAAGTCAGCACTTTGGCGATTTCGGTGTTTGGTCGTAGTGCGGGGTTTATCCAGCAGCAGAAGCGGCGTTTTGCCGAGCTGTTTGAGGGGATGGATGTGGAGTTGCGGTTTTTTGATGCGCGTAGTCATGCGCTTGGCAAGTCGGGGCTTTCGGTGCCGGTGGAGCGGTGATGGGCATATCCGTTATTTAGGTAACGGCCGCCTATGGTTTCGCTCTTACAGCGAGTCACTTTGCAAAAGCGTGTACGGACCGGACACATGGTGGACACATGTGCGGGGACATGGTTGACACATTATG
>NZ_JANUEW010000044.1:0-46194 GCF_024807515.1 Pseudomonas sp. BIGb0558 | reverse complement strand
TACGGCTTCGCGGCCAAACCCGGGCCCCACATTTGACCGAGTTGCCATGTCTGGTGGCGATCAAATGTGGGAGCTGGCTTGCCTGCGATAGCGCCACCTCGGGCGCCCCGGGTTCCTGCAGGCCAACGCTGAATTTATGTAAGGTGCCTGAACAGGCGGCCCCGGCATGGACATATTTCTTTGCTAAAGGCCGTAACCCTGTGGCGAGGGAGCTTGCTCCCGCTGGGGCGCGAAGCGGCCCCAAAACCTGCCACAGAGTTCTACCTGAAAAAATGCGGCGCTCTTATTGGGGCTGCTGCGCAGCCCAACGGGAGCAAGCTCCCTCGCCACAATGTTGTCAGGCGCCGGTTACGGCTTCGCGGCCACTGACCAACCGCTCCAGCGCCTCACCCAAGCCTGACGCCTTGTCACCAATCAGCAAGTGCCAAACACCGCTCTCAAGTTGGCTCACACCCTGGCAACCCAGCGCCGTCAGTTGGGACTCGGACAACGCCGAACCATCCCCCAACTCCACCCGCAGCCGCGTCATCGCCACCGCGTCCAGTTGCAGCACATTGCCCCGACCGCCCAGCGCACTCAGCCATTTCTCGGCCTCATGCACATTCACCGGCGTGCTCTTCTCAACCGGCGCAGCAGCGACCGGAGTTACCCCAACATAGGAAGGCATGGCCAACCGAATCTCATCGGCAATGCTGTCCGCCATCGGCCCGACCACCACCTGCAAACTCCCGCCATTACCCGGCCGAACCACCGCCATGGCACCCAGCGCTTTCAGCTCGGCATCTACCGCCTTGTTGCGGTCCACCATGTCCAACCGCAGGCGCGTCGTGCAAGCCCCCACACTCAGCAAATTCTCCGCACCACCCAGCGCACGAATGTAAGCCCCGGCCCGTTGGTTATCAGTCATGGCCTCAGCCTGCACCACCTGAATATCCTCACGCCCCGGCGTCTTCAAGTTGAACCGGCGAATGCAGTAATTGAACACGCTGTAGTAGATCAACGCATACGCCAGCCCAACCGGGAATACCAGCCAGCCGTTGGTGGACTTGCCCCAACCCAGCACCATGTCGATAAACCCACCGGAGAAGGTAAAGCCCAGGTGGATGTTGAGCATGTTGGTGATCGCCATCGACAACCCGGTGAGCAGCGCATGCACCAGGTACAGGAACGGCGCGAGGAACATGAAGGCGAATTCGATCGGCTCGGTCACCCCGGTCAGGAACGAGGTCAGCGCCATCGACAGGAAAATCCCGCCCATGATCTTGCGCCGTTCCGGCAGGGCATTGCGGTACATCGCCAGGCACGCCGCCGGCAGGCCGAACAGCATCACCGGGAACATGCCGGTCATGAACTGGCCGCCTTTCGGGTCGCCGGCAAAGTAGCGGGTCAGGTCGCCGGTCACTACCGCGCCCGTGGTCGGGTCGGTGAAGGTGCCGAACACAAACCACGCCATGTTGTTGAGGATATGGTGCAAGCCAGTGACGATCAGCAGGCGGTTGAACACCCCAAACACGAACGCACCAAAGCTGCCGCTTTCCATCAGCAACACACCGAAGCTGTTGATGCCTTGCTGCACGGGTGGCCAGATCAGCCCAAAGATCACCCCCAGCGCCACCGCCGAGAACCCGGTGACGATCGGCACAAACCGTCGCCCGCCAAAGAATGCGAGGTACTCCGGCAGCTTGATGTCCTTGAAGCGGTTATACAGCGCACCCGCCATCAAGCCGCTGGCGATGCCCGCGAGCATGCCCATGTTGATGCTGGCGTCCATCACCTTGAGGGTGGAGACCATCACCAGGTAACCAATGGCCCCCGCCAGGCCCGCCGTGCCGTTGTTGTCGCGGGCAAAACCCACGGCAATCCCGATGGCGAAGATCAGCGCCAGGTTGGCGAAGATCGCCTGCCCGGCGTCGTGCATCACCGCGATGTTCAGCAAGTCGGTGTCGCCCAGTCGCAGCAGCAGGCCGGCGATCGGCAAAATCGCGATCGGCAGCATCAGCGCACGGCCCAGGCGTTGCAGCCCTTCGATAAAATATTGGTACACGGCGTGTCTCCCTATTCTTGTTGTTTTCAGCTCAGCGGCCAGTGGTGTTGACAGGCTTGGCGAACGGCTTTGGCGCTGCTCAGGTTAAGCAGGCCTTGGCTCAGTTGCCGGCATTGGGCTGCGTCCAGGTGGCGGACACGGTCCTTGATTTCTCCGATTTGCGGCGGGCTCACGGACAGCTCGCTGATGCCCAGGCCGATCAGCACCGGCGTGGCCAGCGGGTCGGACGCCAGCGCACCGCACACACCCACCCAGCGCCCATGCTTGGCGGCGCCGCTGCAGGTCTGTGCGATCAGCCGCAGCAGCGCCGGGTGCAGGGCGTCGACCCGGGCGGCGAGGCCGGCGTGGTCGCGGTCCATGGCCAGGGTGTACTGGGACAGGTCGTTGGTGCCGATGGACAAGAAGTCCGCGTGCTCGGCCAGTTGTTCGGCCATCAGCGCGGCGGCGGGCACTTCGATCATCACGCCCAGCTCGGGGCGTTGGGTCAGTTCCAGCTCGGTGCACAACTCATCGAGGCGCTGGCGGATCTGTAACAGTTCGTCGACTTCGCTGACCATCGGCAGCAGGATCCGGCAGCGTTCCAGCGGCGAGACTTGCAGCAGGGCACGCAGTTGCTGGTCCAGCAGTTCCGGGCGCACCTGGGCCATGCGAATGCCCCGCAGGCCCAGCACCGGATTGGTCTCGAACGGCAGCGGCAGGTAGTCCAGTTGCTTGTCGCCGCCGACGTCGATGGTGCGGATGATCACGGACTTGTCGCCCATGGCATCCAGCACGGCTTGATAGGCCTGGCGCTGCTCCTGTTCATCGGGCGCGGTGCGGCGGTCGACGAAGAGAAACTCGGTGCGCAGCAGGCCGACGCCGTCGGCGCCGTTCTCAAAGGCCAACTGGGCTTCGGTGCTGGAGGCGACATTCGCCGCCACTTCTATACGCACGCCATCTTGAGTACTGGCTGAACCTTGAGCCTCGGTGTGTTGCTGCTGGCGCCGCAGTTTCTGTGCGTCGCGCAATTGGTGAACCTGAGTGTGGCGCGCATCATCCGGCGTCAGTTCCAGCCGACCGTTGGCGGCATCCAGCACCACCCGCTGGCCTTGGGGCACGTCGAGCAATTCGGTGCCCAGCGCAACCACACACGGCAAGCCTTTACCCCGCGCCAGAATCGCCACATGGGAGGTCGCGCCGCCCTCGGCCATACAGATGCCGACGGCGTGTTGTTTGCTCAGTTGCAGCAGATCCGACGGGGTCAACTCATGGGCGGACACGATCGCGCCGGCCGGCAAATCAAAATTCCAGGCCTCGCCCAACAGCGCCCGCAGCACACGTTGCTGCAAGTCCCGCAGGTCATTGGCACGTTCGGCGAACAGCGGTTTTCCGAGGGCCAGCAGCACCGCGCACTGGGCCTGGATCGCATCGCGCCAGGCGTGAGTGGCAGCACTGCCGTGTTCGATAGCAGTGGTGGCGGCCTCCAGCAGTGTCGGGTCTTCCAGCAGGGCGAGGTGGGCGGCGAAGATCTCTTCTTCCTCCACATCCTTGCGCTGGCGGGCCTGGTCCAGGGTGTGGCGGATTTCGCCGCGCACCTGTTCCAGGGCACTGTCCAGGTGCTGCAGTTGTTCATCCGGGACGTTGCTGCCCGGGTCTGCCGGCAGCTCGATTCCGTTCAGGCGGAACAGCGGGCCACAGACCAGGCCGGGCGCGGCGCACACGCCTTGCAGTACACCGGCTTCGGTATTTGCAAGGCGCGGGGCAATGACCACTGGCGCGTGATGTTCTTCGCCAACTGCCACCGACAGCGCGGCAATCAGGGCTTGCAGCGCCGCTTCACAATCCTTGCCGCGACAGGTGACCTGCACCTCGTCCTGCTCGCCAATCCCGAGGCCCATCAAGCCGATCAAGCTGTCGCACGACGCTGTCTTGCCGGCGAAATGCAGCTGTGACTGGCTGCTGAATGCCTGCGCCGTCTTGCGCACCAAGGCTGCAGGGCGTGCATGCAGGCCGCCGCGATGGGTGATGCGCAGGGTCGCGCTGGCTTCAGTGACAGACTCATCAAGCACTTTCGCGGCCCCGGCCAGCCGCGCAACCACATGCAGCAGCGGCTCGCCCACCCTCACCGACTTCAGGGTGATCGGCCGTAACTCAAACAACTCGCTGTTGGTCAGGATGATCAGGCTGACCAGGCTTTTGCACCGGCGCGCGATCAGGTCCAGGTCAAACTGCACCAGCGCCTGGCCCTTGCTGACCCGCGCGCCTTGCTTGACCAGCAGCGCAAAACCTTCGCCATTCAGTTCCACCGTGTCGATGCCCAGGTGCATCAGCAATTCGGCACCGTTGTCGGCGCGAATGGTCAGCGCATGCCCGGTGCGGGCGACATGGATGATCACACCATCGCACGGCGCGTGCAGGCAATCATTGAGCGGGTCGATGGCAATGCCGTCGCCCATGGCGCCACTGGCGAACACTTCGTCGGGAACGTTGCCCAGGGTCAGCACCGGCCCGCTGAGGGGAGCGCTGAGGGTGAGGTCTTTATTGTTGTTGGACATGGGCACGGTACTCATCAGGAAAACGCTGCAATCGACTCAGTGGGTGCGGGTCACTTTGCTCAAGTGACGTGGCTGGTCGGGGTCCATGCCCCGGGCCTCGGCCAAACCTGCGGCCATCACGTAGAAGCTCTGGATCGCCAGGATCGGGTCCAGGGCCGGGTGTTCGGCGCGGCTCAGGCTCAGGTCGCGTTCGGCGATGTCGTCGGGAGCGGCCAGCAGCACGCGGGCGCCACGCTGGCGCATGTCGGCGGCCAGGCTCAGCAGGCCGGCTTGTTCGGCGCCACGGGGGGCGAAGACCAGCAGCGGGTAGTTGTCGTCGATCAGGGCCATCGGGCCGTGGCGCACTTCGGCACTGCTGAAGGCTTCGGCCTGGATCGCCGAGGTTTCCTTGAGCTTGAGCGCGGCTTCCTGGGCGATGGCAAAACCGGCGCCACGGCCGATCACCATGAGTTGTTGGCAATCGCGCAGGGCGTCAATGGCCACGCTCCAGTCTTGCTTGGCGGCTTCCCGCAAACCGTCGGGCAATGCCTTACAGGCTTGCAGCAACTCGTCTTCCTGATTCCAGTGGCCAATCAATTGAGCGCTGGCGCTCAGGGTGGCGATAAAGCTTTTGGTGGCGGCGACGCTGCGTTCCGGCCCGGCGCACAATGGCACGTGGAATTCGCAGGCGGCTTCCAGCGGTGAGTCTTCGGCATTGACCATCGAGATGCTCAAGGCGCCGCGTTTGCGCAACAGGCGCAGGCTGTTGACCAGGTCCGGGCTTTGCCCCGACTGGGAGAAACCGAACGCCACTTGCCCGCTGACCTTGAGTGGCGATTGCAGCATGGTCACCACCGACATCGGCAACGACGCCACCGGAATCCCCAGGTGCTGCATGGTCAGGTAGGCGAAGTAGCTGGCGGCGTGGTCCGAACTGCCACGGGCGATGGTCATCGCTACCTGTGGCGGCTGGCGGCGCAGGCGGCCGGCGACTTCCACCAGCAGCGGGTCCAGGCGTTGCAGTTGAGCCTCGACGGCCTCACAGGAGGCCAGGGCCTCTTCAAGCATTTTTGAAGTCAATGGTTTCTCCTTCGACCATTACGTCGGTGAGGTGCAGGGAGCGGTCCAGGCGCACGCAGTCGGCAAAGCTGCCGGGTTGCAGGCGGCCGCGTTCTTCCAGGCCCAGGTAGTCCGCAGGAAATTGCGACAAACGTTGTGAGGCTTCGTTGATGGGCAGGCCGATCTTCACCAGGTTGCGCAGCGCCTGGTCCATGGTCAGGGTGCTGCCGGCCAGGGTTCCATCGGCCAGGCGCACGCCGCCCAGGCATTTGGTCACGGTGTGGCTGCCCAGCTTGTATTCGCCGTCGGGCATGCCGGCGGCGGCGGTGGAATCGGTGACGCAGTACAGGCACGGGATCGAGCGCAGCGCCACGCGCATGGCGCCGGGGTGCACGTGCAGCAGGTCGGGAATCAGTTCGGCGTATTTGGCATGGGCCAGGGCCGCGCCGACGATGCCGGGCTCGCGGTGATGCAGCGGGCTCATGGCGTTGTACAAGTGGGTAAAGCTGGTGGCACCGGCGGCGAGGGCGGCGACGCCTTCTTCATAGCTGCCCAGGGTGTGGCCGATCTGCATGCGCACGCCGCGTTCGCTGAGGGCGCGGATCAGGCCGTCGTGGCCGGCGATTTCCGGGGCAATGGTGATCACCCGGATCGGCGCCAGGCGCAGGTATTCCTCGACTTCGGCCATCAACGCCGTGTGAGCGAAGTTCGGTTGCGCGCCGAGTTTTCCGGGGTTGATGTAGGGGCCTTCCAGGTGCACGCCGAGCACTCGGGCGGTGCCGGTGGGGCGGCTTTCGCAATAGGTGCCGATCTCGCCGAGCACGCGGGAAATTTCGTCCACCGGCGCGGTCATGGTGGTGGCCAGCAGCGAGGTGGTACCGAATCGTACGTGGGTGCGGGTGATGGTCTGAAAGGCGTCGCTGCCTTCCATGATGTCTTTGCCGCCACCGCCGTGTACGTGCAGGTCGATAAAGCCTGGCAGCAGGTAGGGCAGGTCGTTGTCAGCCGGGTCGCACGGGCTGCCTTCAACGGCAGTCACCTTGCCGTGCTGGTGCACCAGGCGGCCGCGAATCCAGCCGTGGGGCGTGAGGATATTGTCTTCGGACATGGGCAGTTCTCTAAATTCGCAGTTCAGCGGAATAGTCGTGGCGGCGCAGTTCTGCGACAAAGTCGTAGTAGTCGTTGCGGCAGTAGGTGTCGGTGATTTCAATCGGGGTGTTGTCGGCGGTGTAGCCCACCCGCGTCATCAGCAGCATGGCGGTGCCGGGGGCGATGCCCACCAGGGCCGCGAACTCGTCCGAGGCGTTGATTGCCTGGATGTGTTGCAGGGCGCGCACGATGGGTTTGCCGATGCTTTCCAGGTATTCGTACAGCGAATTGCCGATGGCCTGCGGGTGCGGGAGGACAGAGGCGGGCATGGCGGTCATTTCAATCGCCATCACCGTGTCGTCGGCCTTACGTAAACGCTTGAGGCGCGCGACCTTGTCGCTGGGCGACAGGCCCAGGCGGATCAATTCTTCATGGGTGGGCTGGGTGATGTCGCGCTCCAGCCATTGGGACGTCGGCACAAACCCTTTGAGCCGGAGCATTTCGCTGAAGCCCGAGAGGCGCGACAACGGCTGTTCCAGGCGCGGCGTGATGAAGGTTCCGGAGCCTTGGCTGCGACGGATCAGGCCTTGTTCGAACAGCACTTCCAGCGCCTTGCGGGCAGTCACCCGGGAAATGCTCAGTTGCTCGCTGAGGGCGCGCTCCGAGGGCAATGCCTGCTCGGATTTCCACTGGCCGGCATGAATCGCGGCTTCCAGGTTGCGGGCCAGTTGCAGGTACAGCGGCGTCGATTGTTTATCGTCGGGGCGCAGGGCCAGGATGGGGTTCATTGTGTCGGTTTCCGATGCGGTTATTGGAGTGTTGTCGCCCGGTAGTGATCGCAAGCTAATACCACTTAAATACCATGTCAATGCAGCGAAAACGGTGCAGACGAGCGTTTGCGGGCGCCTTAATAGTGCGCCAGATCAAGTGGTATTAGAGAGGTCTTTATCGCGGGCAGAAGCGCGCAGCTTGCCGGGGTGAACTGGTATTCACCGGCAAGCGCTGCGCGGGGCAGGATTTTTTTTCGAATTATTTTACGGGCGGCGGGAAATTACGGACGAATCTCGATCATGGTGCCGTCTTTGACCAGGTTCCAGACTTCGCGCATGTCGACATTGCGCATGCCGATGCAGCCATCGGTCCAGTCCAGGGTGTGGAACAGCTCTTCGGGGTAGTCCTCGGCGTCGGGGGTGCCGTGGATCATGATCATGCTGCCGGGCTTGACCCCTTCGCGGCGGGCGCGGGCGGAGTCGCTGATGTTGGGGTAGGAGATGTGCATGGCCAGGTTGAAGCGGTCGCTGGTCTTGCGCCAGTCGATCCAGTAGAAGCCTTCCGGGGTTCGACGGTCGCCTTCCATCAGCTTGGTGCCCTTGGGGTTTTTGCCCAGGGAGATGCGATAGGTTCTGATCGGCTTGCCGTCGTTGATCAGTTGCAACTGATGGGCGGACTTGAGCACCAGGATTTTCTCGACGGGTTTGCCGCCCAGGATCACTTGGGTGGAGGCTGGCGACAGCGTGGCAAACGACAGACAGATCAGAGCAAGCAACCAACGCATTAAAACGGTATCCCCTGAGAAGACTACGTGCCGCCTGGAGTTGTTATTTGGCCAGTTGGGTCAGTGGCGGCACCGACTCGCTGCGCACCGGATACGACTGTTGGCGGCGGTCAGCAAAAAAGCATTCTAAGGTACGCCCGACCGTGCGGAAAGCCAGCTCTGACCAAGGGATGTCGGCTTCATCGAATAAGCGCACTTCGAGGCTTTCGGGGCCTGCGGCAAAGTCCAGGTCGATCAGCTCGGCGCGGTAGAAGATGTGCACCTGGCTGATGTGCGGCACGTCGATCAGGGTGTAGATGCTCAAGTTGCGCACCCGGGCGCAGGCTTCTTCCATGGTTTCGCGTATGGCGGCTTGCTCGACGGTCTCGCCGTTTTCCATGAAGCCGGCGGGCAGGGTCCAGAAACCCAGGCGCGGCTCGATCGCGCGGCGGCACAGCAACACCTGATCGCCCCACACCGGCACGGTGCCCGCGACGATATTGGGATTCTGGTAGTGAATGGTCTGACAGTGATCGCAGACATAACGCAGGCGTGCGTCGCCTTCGGGAATGCGTTGGGTGACTGGTTTACCGCACTGGCTGCAGAAGTTCATGCTGGGGTTCCTGGAGAGTGCGCCTATCTTGGCGTGACCGGGTATGGGCTGCAAGTTGTCGTTTAGCGACATGGCCAGGGTTTTGGGGTTGGGCGGGCGCAAGGTTTGGTGCATGATGCAAGGTAGCCAACAGACCGAGATGACTCATGCTGGACGAGCTACTTCGCCGGGTAAGCAATCATACGCCCCACACGCTGGAGACCGACGGTCGTTTCCCGGAAGCGGCGGTACTGGTGCCCATCACCCGCAGTGACGAACCCGAGCTGATCCTGACCTTGCGCGCCAGCGGGTTATCCACCCATGGCGGCGAAGTGGCGTTCCCTGGCGGTCGCCGCGACCCGGAAGACCCGGACCTGATCTTTACCGCGCTGCGCGAAGCGCAAGAAGAGATCGGCCTGCCGCCGGGCCTGGTGGAAGTTATCGGCCCGTTGAGCCCGCTGATTTCCCTGCACGGTATCCGTGTCACGCCTTATGTAGGCGTTATCCCCGATTACGTTGAATACCTGGCGAATGACGCCGAGATCGCCGCTGTTTTCAGCGTGCCCCTGGAGTTTTTTCGCCAGGACCCGCGCGAACATACCCACCGTATCGATTACCAGGGCCGCAGTTGGTACGTGCCCAGTTACCGGTTTGGCGAGTACAAGATCTGGGGCCTGACGGCGATCATGATTGTAGAGCTGATCAATCTGCTCTATGACGATGCCGACATCAGCCTGCATCGACCACCGAAAAGCTTCATCAATACCTAAGAGCCAGATGGCCATCGTTTCCGCCGTGAGGATCCACCTATGAAATACCGCCTGGGCGACGCCCGAGTCGAAACCCATCCCGACAGCTGGGTGGCCCCGAATGCCACGCTGGTGGGCAAGGTCAAGCTGGAGGAGGGCGCCAACGTCTGGTTCAACGCGGTGTTGCGTGGCGACAACGAACTGATCCTGATCGGCAAGAACAGCAACGTGCAAGACGGCAGCGTGATGCACACCGACATGGGCTACCCGCTGACCCTCGGCACCGGCGTGACCATTGGCCATAACGCCATGCTGCATGGCTGCACCGTCGACGATTACAGCCTGATCGGCATCAATGCGGTGATCCTCAACGGGGCGAAGATCGGCAAGCACTGCATCATCGGCGCCAATTCGCTGATTGGCGAGGGCAAGGAAATTCCGGATGGCTCGCTGGTGATGGGGTCGCCGGGCAAGGTGGTTCGGGAGCTGACCGATGTGCAGAAGAAAATGCTCGAGGCCAGCGCCGCGCACTATGTGCATAACTCGCAGCGTTATGCCCGTGACCTGGTTGAGCAGGAAGAATGACCTTATCTGAACGGCCGGTAGCGTCGCCGTGCGTGAGCATTTGTGCGCTGGATGACGATGATATCTGCACGGGCTGCCAGCGGACGGTGGATGAAATCACCCGCTGGAGTCGCATGGACAACACCGAGCGCCGGGTGGTGCTGGGGTTGTGTCATGAGCGGGCGAAGGCGAGTGGGTTGATGTGGATGATTCCGGGAAAGTCCGGCGCCTGATCTGCAGGTGGACTGCTTTTCTGTGGCGAGGGAGCTTGCTCCCGCTGGGCTGCGAAGCAGCCCCAAATCAGACGACTGCCTTCCTTCAGATACACCAGGCTCGCCCATTTCAGGGCCGCTTCGCGCCCCAGCGGGAGCAAGCTCCCTCGCCACCAAGCTCCCTCGCCACATTGACGGGTTGTGCAGTACCCTGTGCCCCTTGTTCACAGGTCCCTCGCCCCATGTTCTTCCTGATTGCCTACATCAGCAGTGTCGTGCTGATCAACTTTGCCTTTTCCACCGCCCCGCACCTGGACGTCATCTGGTCTGCCTGGGGTGGTTTGGTGTTTGTCCTGCGGGACATGGTGCAAACCCGCTTCGGCCATGGCGCGATCATCGCGATGCTGGCGGCGTTGGTGCTCTCCTATATCACCTCCGATCCGTCCATCGCCCTGGCCAGCGCCACGGCGTTTGCGGTGTCCGAGTGCATCGACTGGCTGGTGTTCAGCATCACCAAGCGTCCGCTCCATGATCGCCTGTGGATAAGTTCGGCGCTGAGCATCCCCCTCGATACCTTCATCTTTTTCGGCCTGATCGGCGCGCTCACGCCTGCCGTGGCCGGCACTGCGCTGGTCTCGAAATTCGCCGGCGTCACCGTGGTGTGGCTGGCCATGGCCTGGCGTTTGCGCCGGCAGCGCGTCGCCAACTGAAGCCAATCTTTACAGTTCATGTAAAATGCCGGCCTTTCTCCACCATGATCCGCTCCCCTGAGGACCTGAGATGACCCGAATCGGAACTCCATTGTCGCCAACCGCGACCCGCGTAATGCTGTGTGGCTGCGGTGAGCTGGGCAAGGAAGTGGTAATCGAACTGCAACGCCTGGGCGTTGAAGTGATTGCCGTGGATCGCTACGCCAACGCGCCGGCCATGCAGGTCGCGCACCGCAGTCACGTGATCAACATGCTCGATGGCGCCGCCCTGCGTGCTGTGATCGAAGCCGAGAAGCCGCACTTCATCGTGCCGGAAATCGAAGCGATCGCCACCGCGACCCTGGTTGAGCTGGAAGCCGAAGGCTTCACCGTGATCCCGACCGCCCGCGCAACCTTGCTGACCATGAACCGCGAAGGCATCCGTCGCCTGGCGGCTGAAGAGCTGGACCTGCCGACCTCGCCGTACCACTTCGCCGACACCTTCGAGGACTACAGCAAGGCCGTCACCGATTTGGGTTTCCCATGTGTGGTCAAGCCGGTAATGAGTTCGTCGGGCAAGGGCCAGAGCCTGCTGCGCAGCGCGGATGACGTGCAAAAAGCCTGGGATTACGCCCAGGAAGGCGGGCGAGCCGGCAAGGGCCGGGTGATCATCGAAGGCTTTATCGACTTCGATTACGAAATCACCCTGCTGACCGTGCGCCACATCGGCGGCACCACCTTCTGCGCGCCTGTCGGCCACCGTCAGGAGAAGGGTGACTACCAGGAATCCTGGCAGCCACAGGCCATGAGCCCGATTGCACTGGCCGAATCCGAGCGCGTTGCCAAAGCGGTAACCGAGGCCTTGGGTGGTCGTGGCCTGTTTGGTGTCGAGCTGTTCATCAAAGGCGATCAAGTGTGGTTCAGCGAAGTCTCGCCACGCCCCCATGACACTGGTCTGGTGACCCTGATTTCCCAGGACTTGTCGCAGTTTGCCCTGCATGCACGGGCGATTCTTGGCCTGCCGATCCCGTTGATCCGTCAGTTCGGGCCTTCGGCTTCGGCGGTGATTCTGGTGGAAGGGCAGTCGACCCAGACTGCGTTTGCCAACCTGGGCGCAGCCTTGAGCGAGCCGGATACGGCGTTGCGCCTGTTTGGCAAACCGGAAGTGAACGGTCAGCGCCGCATGGGCGTGGCGTTGGCGCGGGATGAGTCGATTGAGGCTGCCCGGGCTAAGGCCACTCGTGCTTCGAAGGCGGTTGTTGTAGAGCTGTAACCGAGTCGCGCCCATCGCGGGCAAGCCCGGCTCCCACATTTTGATTTGTGAATACATTCAAATGTGGGAGTCGGGCTTGCCCGCGATGGCGGTCTATCAGCTAACGCGATTCAAATCGTTATTGCGCGTCTCTTTCAGGCACAACACAGCAATCAAGCTGATCACCGCTGCCGCCGACACATACCCGCCGACATAACTCAAACCGCCCATCGCTACCAGCTTGGTCGCGAAGAACGGCGCCGCCGACGCACCCACGATCCCACCCAGGTTATACGCCGCCGAAGCGCCGGTATAACGCACGCGGGTCGGAAACAGTTCCGGCAACATCGCGCCCATCGGGGCAAACGTCACGCCCATCAAAAACAGCTCCAGCGCCAGGAACAGGGCCACGGCCCAGGTTGAACCGTGGGTCAGCAACGGTTCCATGGTGAAGCCGGAAAGGATGGTCAGGATCGCCCCCACAATCAGCACCGGCTTACGCCCGTAACGGTCGCTTGCCCACGCCGCCAGCGGGGTCGCCGCGCCCATGAACAGCACCGCGAAGCACAGCAACCCGAGGAAGGTTTCACGGCTGTAGCCCAGGGTGGACACGCCATAGCTCAGGGAAAACGCCGTGGTGATATAGAACAGCGCATAACACACCACCATCGACGCGGCGCCCAGCAGCACCGGCAGCCAATGCTGGCTGAACAGCTCCACCAGCGGCACCTTCACCGGCGCTTCTTTGGCCACCGCATTCGCGAACACCGGGGTTTCATGCAGTTTGAGCCGCGCATACAGGCCGACCATCACCAGCGCCGCGCTGAGGATGAATGGAATGCGCCAACCCCAGCTGCGGAACTGCTCGTCATTCAGGTTCATGGCCAGGATCAGGAACAACCCGTTGGCCGCCAGAAAGCCAATCGATGGCCCCAGTTGCGGAAACATGCCGAACCAGGCGCGCTTGCCCTTCGGCGCGTTCTCGGTGGCCAGCAACGCCGCGCCGCCCCATTCGCCGCCAAGCCCGAGGCCCTGGCCGAAACGCAGCACGCAGAGCAGGATCGGCGCCCAGGCCCCGATGCTGTCATAGCCGGGGAGCAAGCCGATCAGCGTGGTGCACACGCCCATCAGCAGCAAGGAGGCGACCAGCGTCGATTTACGGCCGATCCGGTCACCAAAGTGCCCGAACAGCGCCGAACCCAACGGCCGGGCGATAAACGCAATGCCGAAGGTCAGGAACGAGGCAAGCATCTGCGCCGTGCCGGAGGTTTGCGGGAAGAACACCGGGCCGATCACCAGTGCTGCGGCGGTCGCGTAGATATAGAAGTCGTAGAACTCGATGGCGGTGCCGATGATGCTCGCGGTGGCGACCCGGGCCGTCGAGTTGGTCGGGGCGGCGGTCGCTGCCTCGTTATAGGTGGTGCTCATGAAGGTATCCCTGACGGTCATTGCGCGTTTGGACGCGGATTATTATTGGTCGAACACCCATGGATCAGGGTTGTGCGCGGGGCGGCTCGGGATGGGAGCAAACACCGTTCAGACACGATAAAGCGGTGCCTGGACACGCTCAGTGCGGGTAGCACGCGGTCGGGCGGGGCTTGGGTAAGCCGCCCCGATTATAGGAAGGGGTTTGTGGATCCAACAAGGGGCTTAAGCGGCGACCGGCACCGTGCTGGTGTGCCAGATCAGCACCTTGGCCACGCGGTTGTCCTCGGTCTCGAGGATTTCCAAGCGATAGCGGCCGATTTTCAGGCACACGGCGCAGTCCGGAATGGTTTCCAGCGCTTCGGTCACCAGGCCGTTGAGGGTCTTGGGGCCGTCGCTGGGCAGGTGCCAGCCGAGGGTTTTGTTCAAATCACGGATCGAGGCGGCGCCGTCGATCACGTAGCGGCCATCCAGTTGCGGCTGGATGTGGGGGTTGTCGAGGTGCTGCTCGCTTTCGAACTCACCGACGATTTCTTCAAGAATGTCTTCCAGGGTCACGATGCCCAGGACTTCGCCGTATTCGTCCACCACCATGCCCAGGCGACGCTGTTGCTTGTGGAAGTTCAGCAATTGCAGCTGCAGCGGCGTGCTTTCCGGGACGAAGTAGGGCTCGTGGCAGGCCGCCAGCAGCGCTTCCTTGGTCAGGCTGGCGTCCGGCAGCAGGTGGCGGATCTGCCGGGTATTGAGCACGGCTTCGACCTGGTTGATATCGCTGTGGAACACCGGCAACCGGGTGCGGGTAGAAACCCGCAGTTGCTCGATGATTTCCTCGATCGGGTCATCCAGGTTGATGCCGTCCACTTCACTGCGGGGCACCAGGATGTCATTCACGGTGATGTTGTCCAGGGCGTGGATGCCTGGCATGCCCGGCGCGCGGGTGTTGGGGATTTCGGCTTCCGGTTCGCCGTCCTGGTCCGGCTGTGGCTCGTCGCTCTTCTTGACCACGCCGGCCTTGCGGGCGAACGGGCGCAGCAGCACAAGGCTGACGCCGTTGAGCAGCCAGGCCAGCGGGTACAGAATTTTCAACGGCACGCTCAGCAGGGTGTTGCCAAAGCCAAGGATGGTTTGCGGGTGGCGAGTGGCCAGGGCGCGCGGCAGATAGTCGGCCAGCACCAGCAGGACGGCACTGGAGATCACCCAGCCGAGCCACGGGCCGTTTTCTGCCCAGGCGTAGATCGCCAGCAACGTGCAGAGAATCACCACCACGGCACGGCACAGGGTGTTGCAAAGGATCAGGCTGTTGCGCGGGAAATTCAGGCGGGCGGCGGCTTTGTCACCCTGGCGGGTGCCGGGGCGCAGGGCCAGCAAATGTTGCTGGGCGGCTTCGATGGCGGTAAACAGCGCCGACCATAAAACCAGCAAGGCTACTACCGCAAGCATCGGCCCCAAGGGCAAGTTGTCCATGTCGGCTGCCCGTCAGATATGCAGGATGTATTCGCGAACCAGCTTGCTGCCGAAATAGGCCAGCATCAGCAGGCAGAAACCGGCCAGGGTCCAGCGGATCGCCTTGTGCCCGCGCCAGCCGAGGCGGTTGCGGCCCCACAGCAGCACGCTGAACACTACCCAGGCCAGGCACGCCAGCAGGGTTTTGTGCACCAGGTGCTGGGCGAACAGGTTCTCGACGAATAGCCAGCCGGAGATCAGAGACAGCGACAGCAGCGTCCAGCCGGCCCAGAGGAAGCCGAACAGCAGGCTTTCCATGGTTTGCAGCGGCGGGAAGTTCTTGATCAGCCCGGACGGGTGCTTGTGCTTGAGCTGGTGGTCTTGCAACAGCAGCAGCAAGGCCTGGAACACCGCGATGGTGAACATGCCGTAGGCGAGGATCGACAGCAGGATGTGGGCGAGGATGCCCGGCTCTTCATCAATGACCTGCACGGTGCCGGTCGGGGTGAATTGCGCCAGCAGCACTGTCAGCACCCCAAGCGGGAACAACAGCACCAGCAGGTTCTCCACCGGGATCCGGTAGCAGGCCATCAGGGTCAGTGCGATCACGGCGGCGGCAATCAGGCTGGCGGCGCTGAAGAA
This sequence comes from Pseudomonas sp. BIGb0558, assembly GCF_024807515.1. NCBI lineage: Bacteria > Pseudomonadati > Pseudomonadota > Gammaproteobacteria > Pseudomonadales > Pseudomonadaceae > Pseudomonas > Pseudomonas sp. BIGb0558. The sequence continues at coordinate 30,387 of NZ_JANUEW010000044.1, read as the reverse complement.
ATCCAGGCCCAGGCCCACCGGCGTCATCAAATGCGTGAACAGGCTGGCGGCGTGAGCCAGCAGGGCGAGAACGCCAAGGCCTACCAACAGGCGTTTGTCGGCCTTGGCGCCTTGGGCCAGACGAGTGCCCTGATAGAGGGTCGCAGCGGCATACAAGATGGCGGCGGCGAGGCTGGGTAGCAAACTGGGTGACAAAGGGAGCATAAATCCTGTTAAGCAGGCCCGAAAGGCGCTGAGTTTGGCATACACCCGCGTAACACGAAAGACTCTCAGGCCAGACAGCGGGTGTGCATGGCGACAGTCTTCGCTATAATCCGCGACCTGCCCACGCCGCAGGCTCGCCGAGCGCTGTTTTTAATAGCGATTTACCACAGCCTGGGCCGCCATTACCTCGGTCTAACATAGGGCCTGAAAGGATCGCGCATGTTTGAAAATCTGACTGACCGTCTCTCGCAGACGCTGCGCCATGTCACCGGCAAGGCCAAGCTGACCGAGGACAATATTAAAGACACCCTGCGTGAAGTGCGCATGGCGTTGCTGGAAGCCGACGTCGCCTTGCCGGTGGTGAAGGACTTCGTCAACTCGGTCAAAGAGCGCGCGGTGGGCACCGAAGTGTCCCGCAGCCTGACGCCGGGCCAGGCGTTTGTGAAGATCGTCCAGGCCGAACTCGAAAGCCTGATGGGCGCGGCCAACGAAGATTTGAACCTCAGCGCCGTACCGCCGGCCGTGGTGCTGATGGCCGGTCTGCAAGGTGCGGGTAAAACCACCACCGCCGGCAAACTGGCGCGCTTCCTTAAAGAGCGCAAGAAGAAGTCGGTGATGGTGGTGTCTGCGGACGTTTACCGTCCGGCCGCCATCAAGCAGCTGGAAATGCTCGCGGGTGAAGTGGGCGTGACCTTCTTCCCGTCCGACCTGAGCCAGAAGCCGGTCGACATTGCCCAGGCCGCTATTAAAGAAGCCAAGCTGAAATTCATCGACGTGGTCATCGTCGATACCGCCGGTCGCCTGCACATCGATGAAGAGATGATGGGCGAGATCAAGGCGCTGCATGCCGCGATCAACCCGGTAGAAACCCTGTTTGTGGTCGACGCCATGACCGGCCAGGATGCGGCCAACACCGCCAAGGCCTTTGGTGATGCGCTGCCGCTGACCGGTGTGATCCTGACCAAGGTCGACGGCGACGCCCGTGGCGGTGCCGCGCTGTCGGTGCGTGCGATTACCGGCAAGCCGATCAAGTTCATCGGTATGGGCGAGAAGAGCGAAGCGCTCGAGCCGTTCCACCCTGAGCGGATCGCCTCGCGTATTCTCGGCATGGGCGACGTGCTCAGCCTGATCGAGCAAGCGGAAGCGACCCTCGACAAGGACAAGGCCGACAAGCTGGCCAAAAAGCTGAAGAAGGGCAAGGGCTTCGACCTCGAAGACTTCCGCGACCAGCTGCAACAGATGAAGAACATGGGCGGCCTTGGCGGCCTGATGGACAAGCTGCCGAACATGGGCGGCGTGAACCTGGCGCAAATGGGCAATGCCCAGGGCGCGGCAGAGAAGCAATTCAAGCAGATGGAAGCCATCATCAATTCCATGACCCCGGCCGAGCGCCGCGACCCTGAGCTGATCAGCGGTTCGCGCAAGCGTCGGATCGCCATGGGTTCCGGCACCCAGGTGCAGGACATCGGTCGCTTGATCAAGCAGCACAAGCAGATGCAGAAGATGATGAAGAAATTCTCCGCAAAAGGCGGAATGGCCAAGATGATGCGCGGCATGGGCGGTATGTTGCCCGGCGGCGGCATGCCGAAAATGTAAAGAATTCGAGCGGGAGCTTTGCTCCTGCTCCGACCCGCAGGGATGCGGGATCTCCAGCAAACCCGCCATTGGCGGGAGCTGACTTGCCGTTTTAACCGACGGCTCTATAGCAGATCTGAATGGCACGCTGATAGGCGCCAGAAAAAGACATTTGCAAAAGTCCGGATATTCCTTAGAATATGCGGCCTTTCGGGCACCTATGCCCGCTGTGCATTTAGATTTGCAGCACCGACTACAGGAACGATGTTCACATGCTAACAATCCGTCTTGCCCTTGGCGGCTCCAAAAAGCGCCCGTTTTACCACTTGACCGTAACTGACAGCCGCAACCCACGTGACGGCTCTCACAAGGAACAAGTAGGCTTCTTCAACCCGATCGCTCGTGGTCAAGAAGTCCGTCTGTCCGTGAACCAAGAGCGCGTAGCCTACTGGCTGAGCGTTGGTGCACAACCTTCTGAGCGCGTTGCTCAGTTGTTGAAGGATGCATCTAAGGCTGCGGCCTGAGCAATATGAACGCGACGCCAGCGGTTGCTGATGATTTGATCGTTATCGGCAAGATTTACTCTGTTCATGGCGTTCGCGGCGAAGTGAAGGTGTATTCCTTTACTGATCCGACTGAAAACCTGTTGCAGTACAAGACCTGGACGCTCAAGCGCGAAGGTAGTGTGAAACAGGTAGAGCTGGTCAGTGGACGCGGGAGCGACAAGTTCCTGGTCGCAAAGCTCAAGGGTCTTGATGATCGTGAAGAAGCTCGTCTTCTGGCCGGTTATGAGATCTGCGTGCCGCGCAACCTGTTCCCTGAATTGACCGACGGCGAGTACTACTGGTACCAGCTGGAAGGTCTGAAGGTTATTGATCAACTCGGGCAATTGCTCGGGAAAATCGATCATCTTCTGGAAACCGGCGCCAATGATGTAATGGTGGTCAAGCCTTGCGCTGGCAGCCTGGATGATCGCGAACGCCTGTTGCCCTATACCGAGCAATGCGTGTTGGCCGTCGACCTGGCAGCGGGCGAGATGAAGGTGGAATGGGACGCGGACTTCTAACGTGGCTAACCTGCGCGTTGAAGTGATCAGTTTGTTTCCCGAGATGTTTTCCGCCATCAGCGAGTACGGCATCACCAGTCGGGCGGTGAAACAGGGGCTCTTGCAGCTCACCTGTTGGAACCCGCGAGACTACACGACGGATCGACATCACACTGTGGACGATCGCCCATTTGGCGGTGGCCCGGGCATGGTGATGAAGATCAAGCCCCTGGAAGACGCGTTGGTTCAGGCCAAGGCAGCCGCCGGGGAGAAGGCGAAGGTAATTTACCTGTCCCCTCAAGGCCGTCAGCTGAATCAGTCGGCGGTACGCGAGTTGGCGAATCTGGAAGCATTAATCCTGATTGCCGGTCGCTATGAAGGCATTGACGAGCGTTTTATTGATGCTCATGTCGATGAAGAGTGGTCGATTGGGGACTATGTCCTGTCTGGCGGCGAGCTGCCGGCGATGGTCCTGATAGATGCGGTTACACGACTGCTGCCTGGAGCTTTAGGGCATGCGGACTCCGCGGAGGAAGATTCCTTCACGGATGGTTTGCTGGATTGCCCGCACTACACCCGACCGGAGGTGTATGCGGATCAGCGTGTTCCCGACGTATTGCTAAGTGGCAATCACGCACACATCCGGCGTTGGCGTTTACAGCAGTCCCTCGGGCGGACCTATGAACGACGCGCCGATCTTCTGGAAAGCCGCTCGCTTTCTGGAGAAGAGAAGAAGCTGCTCGAGGAATACATCCTCGCGCGGGACGATAGTTAACAACGTATCGATGGTAGGTCCGACGACTTACCTTAGGAGCACAGCATGACTAACAAAATCATCCTTGCACTCGAAGCAGAGCAGATGACCAAAGAGATCCCTACCTTTGCCCCGGGCGACACCATTGTCGTTCAGGTGAAAGTGAAGGAAGGCGACCGTTCGCGTCTGCAAGCGTTCGAAGGCGTGGTAATTGCCAAGCGTAACCGTGGTGTGAACAGTGCTTTCACTGTTCGTAAAATCTCCAACGGTGTTGGCGTAGAGCGTACTTTCCAGACCTACAGCCCGCAAATCGACAGCATGGCCGTTAAACGTCGCGGTGACGTACGTAAAGCCAAGCTGTACTACCTGCGTGACCTGTCCGGTAAAGCAGCTCGCATCAAGGAAAAACTGGCTTAAGTCCAGCTTCCCGATGCAGAAAAAAGCAGCCTACGGGCTGCTTTTTTGTTGCCTGAAATTTGTCTATTTCCCTGGTACCTGTTCATGACCACCCGCCTCGAAGAAATCCAGCGCCGTGCCGACCTGTCCGAGAAAAGGCCATCCAGGGTTTGCCGACTGATCCTGAATCGAGTCGCTTTTGTGGCGAGGGAGCTTGCTCCCGTTGGGCTGCGCAGCAGTCCTGAAACCTGCAATAGAAGTCTTTCTGTTGGACTTCAATGGTCAATCAGGGCCGCTTCGCGCCCCAGCGGGAGCAAGCTCCCTCGCCACAGATTATTTGCCCGCCTTCATTGATGTGTAGATGCCTGTGCTGCGATAGGATCTACCCGACATCGCCACCTTCCCAGCTTGAGCCCCCATGCCCGCCATCGATCACCCCCAGATAGACCGCTTCCTCGATGCCCTCTGGCTGGAAAAAGGCCTGTCGGACAACACCCGCCAGGCCTACCGCAGCGACCTGGCGTTGTTCAATGGCTGGCTGCAGGAGAAAAACCTGGAGCTGCTCAACGCCGGTCGTGAGTTGATCCTCGATCATTTGTCCTGGCGCCTGGAGCAGAACTACAAACCTCGCTCCACTGCGAGGTTTCTTTCCGGTGTACGTGGCTTTTATCGCTACCTGCTGCGGGAAAAGCTGATCGCTATCGACCCAACCCTGCAAATCGACATGCCGCAGCTGGGCCGGCCATTGCCCAAATCCCTGTCGGAAGCCGACGTCGAAGCCCTGTTGGCAGCCCCCGACCTGAGCGAAGCCATCGGCCAGCGCGACCGCGCCATGCTGGAAGTGCTGTATGCCTGCGGCCTGCGTGTCACCGAGCTGATCAGCCTGACCCTGGAGCAGGTCAACCTGCGCCAGGGTGTGTTGCGGGTGATGGGCAAGGGCAGCAAGGAGCGCCTGGTGCCCATGGGGGAGGAGGCGATCGTGTGGATCGAGCGCTACATGCGTGACGCCCGCAGCGAGTTGCTCAACGGTCGCCCCAGCGATGTGCTGTTTCCCAGCCAGCGTGGCGAGCAGATGACCCGCCAGACCTTCTGGCATCGCATCAAGCACCAGGCCAAGGTTGCCGGCATCGGCAAGTCGCTGTCGCCCCACACCCTGCGCCATGCCTTCGCCACGCATTTGCTCAACCACGGTGCGGATTTGCGCGTGGTTCAAATGCTGTTGGGGCACAGCGACTTGTCCACCACCCAGATCTACACCCACGTCGCGCGCGCACGTTTGCAGGACATGCACGCCAAGCACCATCCCCGTGGATGAAAAACCCATCGGAAAAAGCCCAATTTCCCCGCGACTGGCTGCCCTGCGGCCCAACTGTGGTAGGCTTTGCCGGTTCGCAAAGGGGACGGCCCAAACCCGTGTTTGAAGATCGGTGTTCCTGCTCCCGTCCCTGCATCTGCCTTCAGGAGTTCCCATGCGCGTGACCCAGATTTTTGCCATCGCAGCCATTGCGTTGGTCTCAACCTTTGCCGTCGCCGACGACGCCGCCGAGAAGACTATCCGCAAGAGCCTGGAAGCCCTCCAGCTCGACACCCCGATAGAAAGCATCAATGCCAGCCCGATGGCCGGCCTGTATGAAGTCAAGCTCAAGGGCAGCCGCGTGCTGTACGCCAGCGCCGATGGCCAGTACATCGTCCAGGGCTACCTGTTCCAGTTGAAAGATGGCAAGCCGGTGAACCTCACCGAGAAAGCCGAGCGCCTGGGCGTGTCCAAGCTGATCAACGGCATCCCGGTGGCTGAAACCGTGGTGTACCCGGCCATCGGCGAAACCAAGACCCACATCACCGTCTTCACCGACACCACCTGCCCGTACTGCCACAAGCTGCATGCCGAAGTGCCTGAGCTGAACAAGCTCGGTGTTGAGGTGCGCTACGTAGCGTTCCCGCGCCAGGGCCTGGGTTCGCCGGGTGACGAGCAGTTGCAAGCCGTCTGGTGTTCGGCCGACAAGAAAGCCGCCATGGACAAGATGGTCGATGGCAAGGAAATCAAGGCGGCCAAGTGCGCCAACCCGGTTTCCAAGCAGTTCGCCCTCGGCCAGTCGATTGGCGTGAACGGTACGCCGGCCATCGTTTTGGCTGATGGTCAGGTGATTCCGGGCTACCAGCCTGCGCCGCAAGTTGCCAAACTGGCACTGAACGCAAAGTAAGCACTATCGTCGAGCCTTGACGATCATGACTGGCCGACCATTCGGCGGGTCATTAATAGAGAGCCGCAGTTGTGCGGCTGTTTTCACGGCCGACCTTGAGTCGGCCGTTTCATGGGGAGTTCTTCAGTGAAACCGGTCAAAGTAGGCATCTGTGGGTTAGGGACCGTCGGTGGCGGCACCTTCAACGTACTTCAGCGTAACGCTGAAGAAATTTCCCGCCGTGCAGGGCGTGGGATTGAAGTGGCACAAATTGCCACGCGTACGCCAAAGCCTCAGTTCCAAACGACCGGTATTGCGATTACCAACGATGTCTTCGAAGTCGCCACCAACCCTGAAATCGATATCGTCATCGAACTGGTTGGCGGCTACACCGTGGCCCGCGAGCTGGTGCTCAAGGCCATCGAAAACGGCAAGCACGTGGTCACCGCCAACAAGGCGCTGATCGCCGTGCACGGTAACGAAATCTTCGCCAAGGCCCGCGAGAAGGGTGTGATTGTGGCGTTCGAAGCGGCCGTGGCCGGTGGCATCCCGGTGATCAAGGCGATCCGTGAAGGCCTGTCCGCCAACCGTATCAACTGGGTGGCCGGCATCATCAACGGCACCGGTAACTTCATCCTCACCGAAATGCGCGAGAAGGGTCGTACCTTCGAAGACGTGCTGGCCGAAGCCCAGGCACTGGGTTACGCCGAAGCCGATCCGACCTTCGACGTGGAAGGCATCGACGCGGCCCACAAGCTGACCATCCTGGCGTCCATCGCCTTTGGCATCCCGCTGCAGTTCGACAAGGCCTACACCGAAGGCATCACCAAACTGACCACCGCCGACGTGAACTACGCTGAAGCCCTGGGCTACCGCATCAAGCACCTCGGTGTGGCGCGCAGCACCCCGGCCGGCATCGAGTTGCGTGTGCACCCGACACTGATCCCGGCTGACCGCCTGATCGCCAACGTCAATGGCGTGATGAACGCCGTGATGGTCAACGGTGACGCTGCCGGTTCGACCCTGTTCTACGGCGCCGGCGCCGGCATGGAGCCTACGGCTTCGTCGGTGATCGCCGACCTGGTGGACGTGGTTCGCGCCATGACCAGCGACCCGGAAAACCGCGTACCGCACCTGGCCTTCCAGCCGGACTCGCTGTCGGCCCACCCGATCCTGCCGATCGAAGCCTGCGAAAGCGCCTACTACCTGCGCATCCAGGCCAAGGATCATCCGGGCGTGTTGGCCCAGGTGGCCAGCATCCTGTCGGAGCGCGGCATCAACATTGAATCGATCATGCAGAAGGAAGTCGAAGAACAAGACGGCCTGGTGCCCATGATCCTGCTGACCCACCGCGTGCTGGAACAGCACATCAACGATGCCATTGCCGCGCTTGAAGCGTTGCAGGGCGTGGTTGGACCGGTGGTGCGGATTCGCGTCGAACACCTGAACTAATCGTTTTGCGGCAAGGGCCCCACACGTTCGGCGGCCCTTGTTCAAGCATGCTCTAGAGGAGCCAGTCATGCGTTATATCAGCACCCGCGGCCAGGCACCGGCCCTGAATTTCGAAGACGTTTTGCTGGCCGGTCTGGCCACTGACGGCGGCCTGTATGTGCCGGAAAACCTGCCACGCTTCACCCAGGAAGAAATCGCCTCCTGGGCCGGCCTGCCGTATCACGAGCTGGCATTCCGGGTCATGCGCCCGTTCGTTGCCGGCAGCATTCCGGATGCCGACTTCAAGAAGATCCTGGAAGAAACCTACGGCGTGTTTTCCCACAGCGCCATCGCGCCGTTGCGCCAGCTGAACGGTAACGAATGGGTGCTGGAACTGTTCCACGGCCCGACCCTGGCGTTCAAGGATTTTGCCCTGCAACTGCTGGGTCGCCTGCTCGATTACGTGCTGGAAAAGCGCGGCGAGCGCGTGGTGATCATCGGCGCCACCTCCGGTGATACCGGCTCGGCGGCGATCGAAGGTTGCAAGCACTGCGAAAACGTCGACATCTTCATCCTGCACCCGCACAACCGTGTGTCGGAAGTGCAGCGCCGGCAGATGACCACCATCTTCGGCGAGAACATCCACAACATCGCCATCGAAGGCAACTTCGATGACTGCCAGGAAATGGTCAAGGCGAGCTTCGCCGACCAGAGCTTCCTCAAGGGCACGCGCCTGGTAGCGGTGAACTCGATCAACTGGGCGCGGATCATGGCCCAGATCGTCTACTACTTCCACGCCGCCCTGCAGCTGGGCGGCCCGGCGCGTTCGGTGTCGTTCTCGGTGCCAACCGGCAACTTCGGCGACATCTTCGCCGGTTACCTGGCGCGCAACATGGGCCTGCCGATCAACCAGTTGATCGTCGCCACCAACCGCAACGACATCCTGCACCGCTTCATGAGCGGCAACCAGTACGTCAAGGAAACCCTGCACGCCACGCTGTCGCCGTCGATGGACATCATGGTCTCGTCGAACTTCGAACGCCTGCTGTTCGACATGCACGGTCGCAACGGCGCTGCCCTGGCCGGCCTGATGGACAGCTTCAAGCAAGGTGGCGGTTTCAGCGTCGAGCAAGAGCGCTGGACCGAAACCCGCAAGCTGTTTGATTCCCTGGCCGTGGACGACGCAGAAACCTGCGAGACCATCGCCGAAGTCTACGCCCAGACCGGCGAGCTGCTGGACCCGCACACCGCCATTGGCGTCAAGGCCGCGCGCGAATGCCGTCGCAGCCTGGACATCCCGATGGTGATTCTCGGCACTGCGCACCCGGTCAAATTCCCGGAAGCGGTGGAGAAGGCCGGTGTTGGCAAGGCGCTGGAATTGCCACCGCACCTCACCGACCTGTTTGAGCGTGAAGAGCGTTGCACGGTGTTGGCCAATGACCTGAAAGCTGTGCAGGCGTTTGTCAGCCAGCACGGGAATCGTGGCAAGCCGTTGTAAAGAACGCGCTGCGCTTCGGCGCACACAAAAACGCCGCTTTCCTATCCTTGGGTCAGCGGCGTTTTTCGTTTCTTGAAGGCCTGGCGGTTATAGGAACAGTTTGATTGCCATTGCTGTGATCGAGGAAATTGTCGCAACAACAGCCATTGCGACGCCCATGGGGTACCAGAAGTTTTCACGGGTTATCTTATGGGTTTCCGCGTTCAGCTTGCGTTGTTCGGCGTAGATCCGTGATATTTCAGCATAGATGCGTGATACATCAGCGTGCATTTTCTCTATCGTTGCCTGTTGTTCGTTCTGTTCCAACATCGTCTTTATCCTTCGCAATAAGGGCCCTTCGACATGCACTTTTGCCTGCAGGGCAAAGTGGTCAGCGCTCATCGAGTATAGGATTCACCTCTCGCAGCAGCGCCAAAACAGCGACCCATTGAGTAAGCAGTTATGTGCCGCCGTTTTCTGGTTGTCATGTTGCAAGCGCATGCTGGTCACGTCATCCCCGGCAACCCTTGAAAGACGAAAAAGCGAACTTTCCTACGACGCAAATAGTCACTTAGGATAGATGCAGCTCCCGTTTACACGATTGTTCCCGAACTATTGAGTGGTGATCGAGATGGAAAGTATCAGCCTATTGCTCGGTGAAGCACTGAGCCCTTACCAGGTCACGCTGACCACCTCGGGTGTGCAGGGCGAATGCCTGGTAACCGTAAAGAATCCTGCGGGTGCCATCGTGGTCGAGCGTGAAGTCGACCAGGCGCAATTGACCGACAAGCGTGCGTTGGTGGATGTGGTGGACTGTCTGCACCGCGACCTGATGATTGCCGAAGGACGCCTGGAGCCCTCGGTCATGGCGGCTCTGCGCAACGCGGCCCTGACTCGGCCGATTGCCTGCGCATGAAGATTTATTTTTGTTGGGAACCTTCCTACGGCAAGGCGAGTCAGATTTTGTAACAGCGAGATCAAGCATTGTGCTCCGGTGCTTGTGGCTCGTTGTTACTGGTCTTTTTAGGCCCTTATTAACCCCGAGTTGTCTCCCCACTGCTCGGGGTTTCTTTTTGCCCGCGATTTGTCAGGGGAGAGGGGCATCCTGGAAAAACGTCGGGTTGTCTTTCAGGTACTGCTCACGCGTGACCGGGTCGAGCCAGGAGGCGTAGGACTGTCGCAGTTGCTCCTGTGGTATCTCGTGCAGCACATGATTGATCCGCTCGATGGCCTTGCGGCCTGCTGCGTTGTCGGTGCACGCAATGCGGGTCAGTTGATAGGGCGCGGTCCCTTTGATGGGGTAGAAGATCAGGTCCTGGGGATCAATGCCCTGTTGCAGCGCCTGATAGCGAACTTCTGTCCCGTAACCCAGTACCGCTTCCAGTCGTCCCTTGCGTTGCATTTGCAGCAGGCTGCCGAGGGCGTCATTGCCGTAGTGCGGTGCCAGCTTGTGAGTGCTGGCGTGCTTCAGCGCTTCATCGATGATGGGGCCATAGCTGCGTTCGGCGATGATGCCAAGGCGGGCATCCCGGGCATTCAAAAACGCCTCCAGGTCAAACAGGCCATCCACTACAAACGGCGCCAGCAGAGCCCGCTGACTCTGGCGGATCGTTACCCCATTGCTCGCTGACGCAAAGGCCTGGGTGGAAAAAACGATGGTTTTCGCGCGCTCTGCCGTCCACAGCAGGGACGGGTCGCACGTCAGCGTGCCGGGGTCGCGGAGCATTTGCATGCCCCGCGCACGGTTCACGTGGAGAATCTGGTGCTTATATTCCGGCATATGGTTGGCGAGTATCGGCAGCAGTTGGTCGAGCACGCCCTGGCCTTTTTGCGGGCCTTCGAAAATCGTCACCGGCGGCAGGTCACGCAACAGCCAAATCAGGGTTTCCTGGGCGTGGCTCGACAGCGGCCACCCCCCGAGCAGTGAGCCCAGGAGGCAGAGTCGAATGATGAAGCGCCGGGCCATCAGATTGCGCCATCCTCGCGCAGGCGCGTAATGGCCGCAGCGTCGTAGCCCAATTCATTGAGCACCACGGCGTTGTGCTCGCCCAACTGCGGCCCGACCCATTCACAGCTGCCCGGGGTGTCTGAAAGTTTGGGCACGATGCCCGGCATCTTGAAGTCCTTGCCGCCGGGGAGCTGCGCCTTGAGGAACATCTCGCGGGCGAGAAACTGCGGGTCGCCCAGCATGTCTTCAGCACTGTAGATGCGGCTGGCGGGTACTTCGGCCTTGTTCAGTTGCTCGACCACTTGCTCCAGCGGCAGCGAATTGACCCAGCGATCAATCACCCCGTACAACTCATCGCGACGGCTGTCGCGGCCATCGTTGCTGGCCAGGGCCGGGTCATTGGCCAGGTCCTCCCGGCCAATGGCCGACATGAACCGCTTGAAGATCGCGTCACCATTGGCGCCGATCTGCACATGCTTGCCGTCCTGGCTGGTGTGGATCGAGGAGGGCGTAATGCCCGGCATGATGTTGCCGGTGCGCTCGCGGATAAAGCCGAAGACGTCGAACTCCGGGATCATGCTCTCCATCATCGCGAAGATCGCTTCATAAAGCGCCACATCCACCACCTGCCCCAGGCCACCGTTGACCTCGCGATGCCGCAGGGCCATCAGCGCCCCAATCACCGCCCACAACGCCGCGATTGAATCGCCGATGGAGATCCCGGTGCGCACTGGCGGGCGATCCTCGAAACCAGTGATATAGCGCAGGCCGCCCATTGACTCACCCACCGCGCCAAACCCGGGTTGATCCTTCATCGGCCCGGTCTGGCCGAAGCCCGAGAGGCGCACCATCACCAGTTTCGGGTTCAGGGCGTGCAAGGTTTCCCAGCTCAGGCCGAGCTTTTCCAGCACGCCAGGGCGAAAATTCTCGATCAGGATGTCGGCATCCGCCAGCAACTGCTTGAGGATCGCCAGGCCGTCCGGGTGTTTCAGGTTCAGGGTCAGGGATTTCTTGTTGCGCGCCTGCACAAACCACCACAACGAAGTGCCTTCATACAGCTTGCGCCACTTGCGCAACGGGTCGCCGCCATCGGGGGATTCGACCTTGATCACCTCGGCGCCGAACTCGGCGCAGATGCGGGACGCGAACGGGCCGGCAATCAGGGTGCCGAGTTCGATGACTTTCAGGCCGGCAAGCGGTTTGGCGGTAAACGACATGAGGATCCTTCAAGCGCGGTACGGGGATGTGATGCCTTTTAACATAGGCGAGTGGCGCAGTGATAAGGATGATGCAGCGCAGGATTCGTTGAATCACCTCGCCATCGGTTAGACTTGCCGCCTTTCCCTGTCTCTAGAAGTCCGTTCATGGCCCAGCCGTCCACGACCTACAAGTTTGAACTCAACCTCACCGACCTCGATCGTTCGGTGTACGAGAGCGTCAAGCAGACCATTGCCCGCCATCCTTCGGAAACCGAAGAGCGCATGACCGTGCGTTTGCTGGCCTACGCCCTTTTCTACAACGAGCAGTTGTCTTTTGGTCGTGGCCTGTCAGATGTAGACGAGCCGGCATTGTGGGAAAAAAGCCTGGATGATCGCGTCCTGCACTGGATCGAAGTCGGCCAGCCGGATGCCGACCGCCTGACCTGGTGTTCGCGCCGTACCGAACGCACCACGTTGCTGGCCTATGGCAGCTTGCGCGTCTGGGAAGGCAAAGTGGTGCCGGTGGCGAAAAACCTGAAAAACGTGAGCATCGCCGCTGTCCCCCAGGAAATCCTGGAAGTCCTGGCCAAGGACATGCCGCGGGTGATCAAGTGGGATGTGATGATCAGTGAAGGCACTATCTTCGTGACCGACGACCGTGGCCAGCACGAAGTCCAGCTGGAATGGCTGGTCGGCGAGCGCGGTTGAAACGTCGATAACTGATTGGACGCTGGTCGAGTGTGGGAGCTGTCGAGCTTTAGCGAGGCTGCGATGCAGGCGCTGCGGTCTGACAGGTACACCGAGGTGACCCTATCGCAGCCTCGCCGGGGCTCGACAGCTCCCACAAGGGACCACCGCTGTTTTCAGCATTAATTTTCAACGCTGTATTAAAGAGAAGCTTCCGTCACCCCATGCGTATCGATCCTCGCCCGTTGCCCGCCGTCCTGCCATTCCTCGGTGAATTGCCACCGTTGTTGACCCGTCTCTACGCCGCACGCGGGGTGCAATCGGAAGCCGAGCTGGATAAAAGCCTGGCGCGGCTGATCCCGTATCAGCAGCTCAAGGGTATCGATGCCGCCGTGGACCTGCTGGTGACGGCCCTGGAGCAGCGCCAGCGGATCCTGATCGTGGGGGACTTCGACGCCGACGGCGCCACCGCGAGCACCGTGGGCACCCTGGGCCTGCGCCTGCTGGGTGCCGCGCATGTCGACTACCTGGTGCCCAACCGCTTCGAATACGGCTACGGCCTGACCCCGGAAATCGTCGCCGTGGCCCTGCAGCGCCAGCCACAGCTGCTGATCACCGTGGACAACGGCATCTCCAGCGTCGAAGGCGTGGCGGCGGCGAAAGCGGCGGGGCTCAAGGTGCTGGTCACCGACCACCACTTGCCGGGCGATGAATTGCCGGCGGCCGACGCCATCGTCAACCCGAACCAGCCGGGCTGTGAATTTCCCAGCAAGGCCCTGGCCGGTGTCGGCGTGATCTTCTACGTACTGATGGCCCTGCGCGCGCGTTTGCGCAGCCTGGGCTGGTACGAGAACAAGCCGCAGCCGAACATCGGCGAACTGCTGGATCTGGTTGCCCTGGGCAGCGTGGCCGACGTGGTCCCGCTGGACGCCAACAACCGCATCCTCGTCTACCAGGGCCTGGAACGCATTCGCGCCGGTCGCGCACGGCCCGGGATCAAGGCGATCCTCGAAGTGGCCAAGCGCGATCACGCCCGCATCACCTCCACCGACCTCGGTTTTATCCTCGGCCCACGCCTGAACGCCGCGGGTCGCCTGGATGACATGAGCCTGGGCATCGAATGCCTGCTCACCACGGATTTCGCCGCTGCCCGGGAAATGGCCGCGCAACTGGACGGCATGAACCAGGACCGTAAATCCATCGAGCAAGGCATGCAGCGCGAGGCCCTGGCCCAGCTCAAGGACTTGCCGGTGGAGTCCATGCCGTATGGCTTGTGCCTGTTCGATCCGGAATGGCACCAGGGCGTCATCGGCATCCTCGCCTCGCGGATGAAAGAGCGCTACTTCCGCCCGACCATTGCCTTTGCCGATGCCGGTGACGGCCTGCTCAAGGGCTCCGGGCGTTCTGTGCCGGGCTTCCATATCCGTGACGCGCTGGCCGTGGTGGCCAGCCAGCATCCGACACTGATCGCCAAGTACGGCGGTCACGCTATGGCGGCAGGTCTTACGTTGCCCGAGGCCAATTTCCCACTGTTCGCCGAAGCCTTTGACGCCGAAGTGCGCCGGCAACTGCGTGAAGAAGACCTGACGGGCCGGCTGCTGTCCGACGGCACCCTGGCGGTTGAAGAATTTCACCTGGAACTGGCCCGCGCCCTGCGCAACGCCGGGCCGTGGGGCCAGCATTTCCCCGAGCCGTTGTTCCACGGGGTGTTCCAGTTGGTGGAGCAGCGGGTGGTCGGCGAGCGTCACCTGAAAGTGGTGCTCAAGAGTGAATGCGGTTCGGTGAAACTGGATGGCATCGCGTTTGGTATCGACCGTGAAATCTGGCCCAACCCCACCATTCGCTGGGTGGAACTGGCCTACAAGCTCGACGTGAACGAGTTCCGTGGCCAGGAAACCGTGCAATTGATGATTGCCCACATCGAGCCGCGCTGAACCCTGTGCAATCCTCTGTTGTCGACTAGTCTCTAAGCACTGTGTGATCGGTCTTGTGACCTTGTCTTATTTCAGCCCGCCGGGGACGGGTTTTTCGTCGACCGTTCAAACAGAACCCTGGAGCCTGCCCACTGCATAAAAGAGGTGCCCCATGAGTCTGCTGCTTGAACCCTATACCCTGCGCCAACTGACCCTGCTCAACCGCATCGCCGTGTCGCCGATGTGCCAGTATTCCAGCGTCGATGGCCTGGCCAATGACTGGCACCTGGTGCACCTCGGCAGCCGTGCCGTCGGCGGCGCCGGGCTGATCTTCACCGAAGCCACCGCCGTGACCGCCGATGGCCGCATCACCGCCCAGGACCTTGGGCTGTGGAACGACGAACAGATCGAACCCCTGCAACGCATCACCCGTTTTATCAACGCCCAGGGCGCGGTGGCGGGCATCCAACTGGCCCACGCCGGGCGCAAGGCCAGTACGCACCGGCCGTGGATCGGCAAGCACGGCAGCGTCAAGCCGGAAGACGGCGGCTGGGTGCCGGTGGGTCCATCGCCCATTGCCTTCGACCCGCAGCACACCTCACCCAAGCAACTGGACGAAGGGCAGATCCAGCAAGTGATCGCTGACTTTGTCGCGGCCGCCAAGCGAGCGCTGACCGCCGGTTTTAAAGTGGCGGAAATCCATGCGGCCCATGGCTACCTGTTGCATCAGTTTCTCTCGCCCCTGAGCAACCAACGCCAAGACCAGTACGGCGGCTCGTTCGAAAACCGTATCCGCCTGGTGCTGCAAGTGACCACGGCGGTGCGTGAAGCCTGGCCGCAGGAGCTGCCGCTGTTTGTGCGGGTGTCGGCCACCGATTGGGTCGAAGACGGCTGGAACCCGGATGAAACCGTGGAACTGGCGCGTCGCCTGAAAGATCTGGGCGTGGACCTCATCGACGTCTCTTCCGGTGGCACCGCCGCCAATGCGGAAATTCCTACCGGCCCCGGTTATCAGACCCGCTTCGCCGAGCGTGTGCGCAAAGAGTCAGGGATCGCCACCGGCACCGTGGGCATGATTACCGAGCCGGCTCAGGCCGAGCACATCCTGCGCACCTGCCAGGCCGATATCATTTTCCTCGCCCGTGAACTGTTGCGTGATCCTTACTGGCCACTGCATGCCGACGATGACCTCGGTGGGCGCAAGGCGATCTGGCCGGCGCAATACCAGCGGGCGACCCACAGGGACCAGCCGATTCATGAGTCGGATCTGCGGGATTGATCTGTACGGCAATCGTGGTAAACATGAAAACCCGCCGTTGATCCGGCGGGTTTTTTATTGGCCTCACACCGGAGAAACCTATGTTGCACCTGATCTGCGGCAAAATCGCATCCGGCAAATCGACCCTGACCCAGCAATTGTCCCAGGGACCCCAGGCGGTATTGATCAGCGAGGATGAGTGGCTGGCTCGGCTCTATCCCGGACAGATCCAGGCCCTTGGCGACTATGTGCGCTGCACCGGCCTCCTGCGTGATGCGTTGACGGCGCATATCATTTCCTTGCTCAAAGCCGGTGTTTCGGTGGTGCTGGATTTTCCCGCCAACACCTTGGCCAGTCGCCGCTGGATGCGCTCCTTGTTCGAAGGCGCAGGCGTTGACCACCAATTGCATTACCTGGATGTGCCGGACGCGGTCTGCAAGGCACGTCTGCGTGCGCGCAATGCCGCCGGCACCCACGCATTTGAAACCAGTGATGCCCAGTTTGACCTGATAACCGGCTATTTCGAAGCGCCCCGTGTAGAAGAGGGGTTCAGCGTCATTCGCTATGAGGCGTCGCAAAATAATGTGGGATAGGGCTGTAGGTCATTGCCCTGTAAGCAGTTTTTTAAGTGATTACTCTAAAAAACTCTCACGCCCGGCAAGATAGTTTCTACGCTTACAGTAAGTCTGATTTCTGGCCCAGGAAGTCAGTCTGTGGGGCCTTCGCTGGCATCGCACATCGCGGGACAAGGTTATGGGCAACCAGGAGCAGTTGACTGACACGAGGAGACAGTCCATGGCCAAGTCTTATGGTGTAGCGGGGGTTTTATCGTCCTTTCTGGCCCGCAGGCTGTCGTTGCGAGGCAGGCGCTTGAGTTCGGACGAGGAGCAATTGCTGGAGCAGTACCGCGCCCTCACCGAGAGTGATCAGGTGGCGATGCGGTACTTGATTGGGGCGATGAAAAGTATTTCGCGGTTCTGAGCACGCCGAAGGGGCATTCCCACGCAAGCGTGGGAACGTTCGCTATCAGATGTACTTACGCTTGTCTGGCGCGGGTGGGAAGTACTGGTACAGCCAGGTTTCACTCAAGGTGCGGTCCTGGGTGCGGATGAACAGTCGCAGTTCAACCGGCTCGACACTGTCGCTGGTGGGGTACCAGTCAAACAGAATCCGATAGCCCTTGATGGCATCCAGCACCAACACGCTGAAGTCCTTGACCTCACCATGGGAGCAGGTCACCACCGGTTCGATCCCGGTGCCTTCAGGCAAACGATCCAGGCCGCCGCCGTTGAAGTCCACGGCAAAGCGCCGCGCCCACACCTCGGGGTAATGCTCGCCCGGTGCCCAGCCTTCGGTAAAGCCGCCCATGCCTGAACGGGTCGCGTTGACCTGTGCCAGCGGCGTGCTGACCGGCGGCAGGGCGCTCCAGTAGAGCTTGTAGCCGTAGTTCAGGGACTCGCCGGCCGCCACGGGCTTTTTCGGGGTCCAGAAGGCCACGATGTTGTCCAGGGTCTCGCCGGTTGTAGGAATTTCCAGCAGGTCGATCGAGCCTTCGCCCCACGCAGTTGTCGGTTCTACCCACAGGCTTGGACGCTTGCTGTACCAGTCCACGGTGTCCTGGTAGCTGGCGAACTCATGGTCGGTCTGCACCAGGCCGAAGCCTTTCGGGTCGGTGTCGGCAAAGGCGTTGAATTGCAGGGTGGCCGGGTTGTTCAGCGGGCGGCAGATCCACTCGCCATTGCCGCGCCACATGGCCAGGCGATCCGAGTCGTGGATTTGCGGGTGGATGGTGTCGCACATCCGCCGCTCAACGGTGCCGCAACTGAACATACTGGTCATCGGGGCGATGCCCAACTGTTCGATAGCGGTACGCGCGTTGATATGGGCGTCAATGGCCATCACCACCTGGTTGGCCTGGCAGTCGATATCGAAGCGGTAGGCACCTGTGGCGCTCGGCGAATCCAGCAGGGCGTAGACCACGAAGCGGGTGCTGTCCTTGTCCGGGGTTTCGAACCAGAACTTGGTGAAGTCCGGGAACTCCTCGCGCTTTTTCGCGTAGGTGTCGATGGCCAGGCCGCGTGCGGAAAGGCCGTACTGGCCGGTGGAATCCACCGCCCGGAAGTAGCTGGCGCCGAGGAAGGACAGCACGTCGTGGCGGTCCAGTTCCGGGGCCTTGAACAGCTTGAAGCCGGAGAAACCCAGGTCGCCGGTCAGCTGCTTGGTGTCCACCGTGGTTTTTTCATAGTTGAACAGCGAAGGGCGAAAGTGCACCTCGCGGGCCTGGCGGGTTTTCGGGTCGACGCTGTACATGCGCACCGGCGTCTTGAAACCCATGCCGACGTGGAAGAATTGCACGTCCAGTTGGCCGTTCAACTCTTTCCACAGCGAATGCTTGCCGTCGTAGCCGATGGCATTGAAATTCTGCGGGGTCATGGTCGCCAGGGTCGGCGGCAGCACCTGCTTGGTGTCCTGGTAGCGATTGCTGGCCAGTTGCTTGGCCTGGATCTTCAGGGCTTCGAAATCGAAAGCCTGAGCCTCGCCATCAGCGGCGCGATTGCCCGCCCAGGCTTGAGCGGCCAGCAGGCCACTGGCCGACAGACCGGTGTAAGCCGCAATGGCCATGGACGCTTTGAGCAAATTCCTACGGTGCATAAATACAACCTGTCGTGAACAATCCCGCGCCGTTCCTGGCACGTGCTGGATCAAGAAAAACGGTTCGGACATGCCTTCGGCCAAACGCAACGGACATTAAACAGATGCCAAATAGCTTAAGCGGTTCGGTGCGCAAGGAAAAATGATTGATGGCGGGTTGATGGCGTTGCATATGAAACAAGACGTGTCAGGGTCTGAAGTGAACGCAATCCCTTTATCAATGAAGATCAAATGTGGGAGCTGGCTTGCCTGCGATGGCATCGCCCCGGTCTGTCTGACAGACCGAGGTGCCCCCATCGCAGGCAAGCCAGCTCCCACAGGTTTAACTCACTTCACCTACCGCCCGATATGCCTCATCAATCGCCGCATGGGCATACGCGCTCCACGCCGCATCCGAGTTGGCGATGCTCACATGCCCCACCGGCTTGCGCGCCAGGTTCTTCAGTTTTTCGCTTTCATCGGCATCGTCAAACAAGCTGTTGGAGAAGGTCGCATAGCCGTGTGACCAACGGTTGACAGTGATCGCCAGAATGTCGGTCTGGTGGTTGAAACCGCCCGGGCCGAGCATGCGTTGCAGTTGATCCCGCAACTGCGCTTCCAGTTGTTCAAACGTCTGCCCGTACAGCTTGCCCCGCCCGGCGCGGGCCTGGTCGCGGCCGTTCATGCCGCTGTTGGGGCTGGTGGGCACGTACACCATGTGCAAACCGATCGGCTGCGTCGGGTCACGCGGGTGCTCGTAACCGCCCATGCTCACCGGGTAGTCGAGCTTGATCCGGCTGTAGGGCTGGGTGGCCGCGTAGATCTCATGCACCCCCAGCTTCTGGAACGACGTCCAGTTGCGCACCACCACTTTGGTATAAACCAGCGGGTACTTCACGTTCTGGCTCAGGGCCTGGGCCTGTGGCGCCGGCAGGTCCCGCAGCAGGTACGGGATCATCATGTTGTAGCAGGCCAGGATGCAGCGCTTGCCACGCACCTGTGCGAGTTGGCCGCCACGGCTGTAGCCGATGTGCACGCCGTCACCGACGTTACGCACACTCACCGCCGTGCTGTTGAGGCGTACCCGCACCGGTGTCTTGGGTTGATCGAGCTTGGCGTAGTCAAACGGTGCCAGCACGATGTCGTCCATGGTGTGTCCGGGCGCCACGGTCGGAATCAGGCTGCGTACCAGCAAGCGTGCCAGCGACGCGTTGCCGTCTGGGAAGTGGTAGATGTAAGGCTCTTCCATTTCCGCTGCAGCTTCTTCGCTGATGGGCGCGAGATTCATCCCGCCAAAACCCGGGAAACCCACGCTGTAGGCATCGGCCGACGCCACGGCATCGATGCTCAAGGCCATGAAGTCGTTGGTGCGACTCTGGAAGTACTTCACCGCACCTTCCGACAATCCCACGTCCTTGAGCAGGAAATCGCGGTAGCTGGTGGCGGCGAGATATTCTTCCTTTTCCTCGGCGGATTTGCCCGGCAGGTAATCCTTGGGCGCGACGTGCAGGGCGATCAGCGCCTGGCGGTCGGCCTGCGGCAACGGGAAGTCATTGATGAAGTCGCTGATGGAGCGCGCGTGCAGTTGGTCCGGGGCGATGTCGTCGGCGACCATCGGTGTCGGGTCGCCGGTGACCAGTTTGTCTTCGCCGAAGTTTTCCTTGTCGAAGAACACCCCGCGGGACAAACCCAGGCCCGGGTAGAACTGGCGGTCGAACGCGGTCTCGAAGCGCTTGATGTTTACCCCGAGTTTCTTCAACAGTCCGTTTACTTCTTTGCTGTAAAGATGATTCGGCGACTGAAACGCTTCGCTGCCGCCGTAACCGATGATCATCCGGCCACCTGCCTGGAATTCATTGCGCTTGGCGTGGCCACCGAAGTCGTCGTGGTTTTCCAGGATCAGGATCTTCGCCTGCGGGTGCTTCTCACGGTAGAACCACGCCGCCGACAAACCGCTCAAGCCTCCGCCGACCACCACCAGGTCGTAGTCTTCGGTAATGGGCAGTTTATCGGTGTCGAAGGCCTTCTTTTCCCAGCCCATCTGGTGGGCGATTTCGAATGAGCCGACATGGCTGCCGCGCAAGCCGGTGAGGGCGGGCGGGTAGTAGCGGCCATCGGGAGCGGCCTGGAGGAGTTGCAGGGGCGTCATGCCGGCGGCAATGGTGATGGCGACGCCGTTGAGGAAGTCGCGGCGGGTGATATCCATGGGAACCTGCGAATTATTTATTGTTATGAGGAGATCCCCTGTGGGGGCGGGCCGTTGTGGCGAGGGAGCTTGCTCCCGCTGGGCTGCGTAGCGGCCCCAAAAATCCTGGGAGCGCTGCGCACTCCAGCGGGAGCAAGCTCCCTCGCCACAGTGAGCTCGCTTCGACAGGGGTTATGGGTCAGTGCTTGAACATCACATGGCGAACGGTGGTGTAGTCCTCCAGGCCATACATGGACATGTCCTTGCCATAGCCAGACAGTTTCTGACCGCCGTGAGGCATTTCGCTGACCAGCATGAAGTGGGTATTCACCCAGGTGCAGCCGTATTGCAGGCGGGCAGCCAGGCGGTGGGCGCGGCCGACATCGGCGGTCCACACCGACGACGCCAGGCCGTAGTCCGAATCATTGGCCCAGCCCAATACCTGGGCCTCGTCATTAAACTTCGTCACCGAAACCACTGGCCCGAACACCTCGCGGCGCACGATTTCATCGTCCTGCTGCGCATCGGCCAATACCGTCGGCTCAAAGAAGAACCCGTTGCCTTCCACCGCCTTGCCGCCGGTGATCAGGCGGATGTGGGATTGCGCCACGGCACGCTCCACAAACCCAGCGACACGGTCGCGATGCTGCGCTGTGATCAGCGGGCCCAACTCGGTGGCCGGGTCATCCTGCAAACCGTACTTGATGCTGGCGACGGCCGCGCCGAGCTTTTCGACGAAGGCATCGTAGATATCGGCCTGTGCATAAATCCGGCAGGCCGCGGTGCAATCCTGGCCGGCGTTGTAGAAACCAAAGGTACGAATGCCCTCAACCGCCGCGTCGATATCGGCGTCGTTGAAGATGATCACCGGTGCCTTGCCGCCCAGTTCCATGTGCATGCGTTTGACGCTGTCGGCGGTGCTGGAAATGATATTGGCACCGGTGGCAATCGAACCCGTCAGCGACACCATGCGCACTTTCGGATGATTCACCAGCGGGCTGCCCACGGTCGGCCCACGGCCAAACACCAGGTTGAGTACACCGGCCGGGAAAATTTCAGCGGCCAGCTCCACCAGACGCAACGCGGTCAGCGGGGTTTGTTCCGACGGCTTGAGCACCACGGTATTCCCGGCGGCCAGGGCCGGGGCGATTTTCCAGGCGACCATCATCAGCGGGTAGTTCCACGGCGCGATGGAGGCAATCACGCCCACCGGGTCGCGACGGATCATCGAGGTGTGGCCCGGCAGGTATTCACCGCCGGCCGAACCGCTCATGCAGCGGCTGGCGCCGGCGAAGAAGCGGAACACGTCGGCCACCGCCGGGATCTCGTCGTTCAGCGCGGCGCTGTAGGGCTTGCCGCAGTTGTCCGACTCCAGCTTGGCCAGTTCTTCGCCATGGGCTTCGATGGCGTCGGCGAGTTTGAGCAGCAGCAGCGAGCGGTCTTTGGGCGGGGTCTGGGACCAGCCTTCAAAGGCGCTGTCGGCGGCGCGCACGGCGGCGTCGACCTGGGCTTCGCTGGCTTCCTTGATCTCTACCAGCACCCGGCCCAGTGCCGGGTTGAACACCGGCTGTGCCGGGCCTTCGCCTTCGACCAGTTGGCCGTTGATCAGCAGTTTGGTTTGCATGGTTCAGTCCTCTTAAAGCTGCATCGTTTCCCCTGCCGAAACCAGCGTCATTTGTAGGAGCCGGCTTGCCGGCGATGGCGGTGTGTCAGGTGATACCGCCATCGCTGGCAAGCCAGCTCCTACAGTGGATCCGGTTTCGTCAGTGGCAATTATTTACCGCCACTACCGGCCACGCTTTCGCCGCCGCGGGTGAGGTAATAGGCACCCAGAATCGGGAACATCGTCACGATCATCACCAGCATCGCCACCACGTTGGTCACCGGCACATCCCGTGGCCGGCTCAACTGGTTGAGCAGCCACAGCGGCAAGGTGCGCTCGTGGCCGGCAGTGAAGGTGGTGACGATGATTTCGTCGAACGACAGCGCAAACGCCAGCATGCCGCCGGCCAGCAACGCCGAGCCGAGGTTGGGCATGATGATGTAGCGGAAGGTCTGCCAGCCGTCGGCACCGAGGTCCATCGAGGCTTCGATCAGGCTGTGGGAAGTGCGGCGCAAACGGGCGATCACGTTGTTGTAGACGATCACCACGCAGAAGGTCGCGTGGCCGACGATGATGGTGAACATCCCCGGTTCAATGCCCAGCGTCTTGAAGGTCGCGAGCAAGGCGATACCGGTGATGATCCCCGGCAGCGCAATCGGCAGGATCAGCATCAGCGAGATGCCCTGCTTGCCGAAAAACTCCCGGCGATACAACGCCGCCGACGCCAGGGTGCCGAGCACCATCGCAATCAGCGTGGCAATGGCCGCGATTTGCAGCGACAGCTTGATCGCTTCCAGCACGTCCGGCCGCGAGAAGGCCACGCTGAACCACTTCAGGGTGAAGCCCTGGGGCGGAAAGCTGAAGGCCGCTTCTTCGGTGTTGAAGGCGTAGAGAAAGATGATCAGGATCGGGAAGTGCAGGAAAACCAACCCACCCCAGGCCGCGATCTTGAGACTCCATGAAGCTTTTTCAGAGTGCATCGAAGGCCCCCAGACGTTTGACGATGGACAGGTAAACCGCGATCAGCACGATCGGCACCAGGGTGAACGCTGCAGCCATGGGCATGTTGCCGATGGCACCTTGCTGGGCGTACACCATGCCGCCCACGAAGTAACCCGGCGGGCCCACCAGTTGCGGCACGATGAAGTCCCCCAGGGTCAGCGAGAACGTGAAGATCGAACCCGCCGCAATCCCTGGCACCGACAGCGGCAGAATCACCTGCATGAAGGTCTGGCGCGGCTTGGCGCCCAAGTCTGCCGAGGCTTGCAGCAACGACGGCGGCAAACGCTCCAGCGAGGCCTGGATCGGCAGAATCATGAACGGCAGCCAGATGTACACAAACACCATGAACCGCCCCAGGTGCGAGGTGCTCAAGGTGCTGCCGCCCACGCCGGGAATGCCCATGATGAATTGCAGCGCCGGCTCCAGGCCCAGGTGCTGCACGAACCACTGCGCCACGCCGCCCTTGGCCAGCAGCAGGGTCCAGGCGTAGGCCTTGACGATGTAGCTGGCCCACATCGGCATCATCACCGCGATGTAGAAAAACGCCTTGGTCTTGCCCGTGGTGTAGCGCGCCATGTAGTAGGCGATGGGGAACGCGACGATGGCGCTGGCGATGGACACCACGACCGCCATGCTCAAGGTGCGCACGATGATGTCGAAGTTCGACGGCTGGAACAGCGCGGCGAAGTTGGCCAGGGTCAGGTCCGGCGTCACCGCCATGGTGAAGTCGTCAAACGTGTAGAAGCCTTGCCACAGCAGGGTCAGCAACGAACCCAGGTAGATCGCGCCGAACCAGATCAGCGGCGGCACCAGCAGCAGCGACAGGTACAGGTTGGGCTTCTTGTACAGCAGGTTGGAAAACCTGCGCATCGGGGGTTGGGACAGGGCCAGGCTCATGTCACACCTCGCCTGCGATGTCGGTCAGCGGCGTCATGGCTTCCCGCGCCCAGCGCGCCGTGATGGACTGGCCGACCTGATGCCCGGCGGTGGTGTCCAGCCATTGATTGTTGGCCTGGCTGATGTTCAGGGCCTGGCCGTTTTCCAGTTTCAGTTCATAGCGCGTGGCGCTGCCCTGGTACTGGATGTCATGCAGCAGGCCGCTGACTTCCACTTCGCCAGTGCCCAGCGGGCCTTCGGCGAAACGCACGTGTTCCGGGCGGATCGAGAACGGCTGCGGGTTACCGCTCAAGCGTTGCGCCAGTTCACCGCGAATCACGTTGGAGGTGCCGACGAATTCCGCGACGAAGGTGGTGGCGGGCTTCATGTACAGGTTGCGCGGGGTGTCGACCTGTTCGATGCGGCCCTTGTTGAACACCGCCACGCGGTCGGACATCGACAGCGCTTCGGTCTGGTCGTGGGTCACGAAGATGAAGGTGATGCCGAGCTGGCGTTGCAGCTTCTTCAGCTCGCTTTGCATCTGTTCCCGCAGTTTCAGGTCGAGTGCGCCAAGGGGCTCGTCGAGCAGCAAAACGCGAGGGCGATTGACCAGTGCGCGGGCCAGGGCCACACGTTGACGCTGGCCGCCGGAGAGTTGCACCGGCTTGCGGTCGCCGTAGCCGCCGAGGGCCACCATGCCCAAGGCCTCTTCGGCGCGGTTGAGGCGTTCGGTCTTGGCCACGCCTTTGACTTTCAGGCCATAGGCCACGTTGTCCCGCACGTTCATGTGGGGGAACAGCGCGTAATCCTGGAACACAGTGTTCACGTCGCGCTGATACGGCGGCAGGCCGGCGGCTTCCTCGCCGTGAATCCGGATGGAACCGGCACTCGGTTGTTCGAAACCGGCTATCAGGCGCAGGCACGTGGTTTTGCCCGAGCCGGAAGGGCCGAGCATGGAGAAGAACTCGCCGTCCTGGATATCGATGGAAACCCGGTCAACGGCTTTCACTTCGCCGAACTGACGGGAAACGTGGGTGAATTGGACTGCAAGCGTCATGGTGCGGTGCTCCAAAAAGGCGCGTTTTGGATAAAAATCAAATCCGAGGCGGTGCGCAAATTCGCAGCCTCGTTTCACTCGACAGCTCCTACATTCGGCGTAGGCGCTGTCGAGCGCAGGCGATGTTTTATTGAGGTCGCGTAGCAGCTGCCGAGGTACGAGGCTGCGTTGGGCCGCGAAGCGGCCCCAAGGGCTTAGCGGCCGCCCATGATCGCGATGTAATCCTGGGTCCAGCGGCTGTACGGCACGAACTTGCCGCCTTCAGCCTGTGGGGTTTTCCAGAAGGCGATCTTCTCGAACTGGTCGAAACCGTTGGTCTTGCAACCCTCGGCGCCGAGCAATTCGCTTTCCTTGCACGCGGCAGGCACCGCCGGCAGCGAACCGAACCACGAGGCCACATCACCCTGGACCTTCGGCTGCAGCGACCAGTCCATCCACTTGTAGGCGCAGTTCGGGTGCTTGGCATCGGTGTGCAGCATGGTGGTGTCCGCCCAGCCGGTGGCGCCTTCCTTCGGAATGGTCGAGGCGATCGGCTGCTTCTCGTTCACCAGGCCGTTGACCTGATACGGCCACGCACTGGAGGCCACCACGCCTTCGTTCTTGAAGTCACTCATTTGCACGGTGGTGTCGTGCCAGTAGCGGTGGATCAACGGCTGCTGGGCGCGCAACAGGTCGAGCACGGCCTTGTACTGGGTTTCGGTCAGCTCGTACGGGCTCTGGATGCCCAGTTCCGGCTTGGTGGCCTTGAGGTACAGCGCCGCATCGGCGATGTAGATCGGGCCGTCATAGGCCTGCACGCGGCCTTTGTTCGGCTTGCCGTCCGGCAGGTTCTGCGCGTCGAACACCACGTTCCAGCTGGTGGGCGCGGTCTTGAACACGTTGGTGTTGTACATCAACACGTTCGGGCCCCACTGGTACGGCGTGCCGTACGTCTGCTGGCCCACCACGTACCACGGCGCATCCTTGAGGCGCGGGTCGATGTTCTTCCAGTTGGGGATCAGCGAGGTGTTGATCGGCTGTACGCGCTTGCCGACGATCAGTCGCAACGAGGCATCGCCCGACGCGGTGACCAGGTCGTAGCCGCCCTTGGCCATCAAGCTCACCATCTCGTCAGAGGTGGCGGCGGTCTTGACGTTGACCTTGCAGCCGGTCTCTTTCTCGAAACCGGTGACCCAGTCGTAGTTCTTGTCGCTTTCGCCACGTTCGATATAGCCGGGCCAGGCGACGATATCCAACTGGCCTTCACCGGCACCCACCGCCTTGAGCGGTTCGGCGGCCTGGATGCTGACACTGGCCAGCAGCGCGGTGGTCAGGGCACTGAGCAGTGCGGTCTTGTGCGCAGACATGGGGGTTCCCTCTTCTTTAATTATGGTCGGGGCAGTTTTTGCAGCAGGTGGTGCATGAGCGTAGTTGTTGTTTTAAAGATGCTGGCCGTGGCGCGCCATGATGTGCCGCACCACGCTGTAGTCCTGTAGCGAATCGCTGGACAGATCTTTCCCATACCCCGAGCGCTTCAAGCCGCCGTGGGGCATTTCGCTGACCAGCATGAAATGGCTGTTGATCCAGGTGCAGCCGTATTGCAGGCGCGATGCAACCTGCATGGCCTTGTCCAGGTTCTGGGTCCAGACGGAAGAGGCCAGGCCATATTCCGAGTCGTTGGCCCAGTCCACGGCCTGTTCCAGTTCATCGAAGCGGGTCACGGTGACCACCGGGCCGAACACTTCGCGCTGCACGATTTCATCATTCTGTTTGCAACCGGCCAGCAACGTTGGCTGGTAGAAGAACCCGGCGCCGGAATGCACGGCGGCACCGGTGATGCGTTCGATATGCGGCTGGCCGAGGGCACGCTCGACAAAACTGGCCACGCGGTCGCGCTGGCGCGTACTGATCAGCGGGCCGAGTTCGTTGTCCGCATCACGCTTGCCGGCAAACCGCAGGCTGCTGACGGCGGCGCCGAGGTCGGCCACCAATTTGTCGTGGATGCCGGCCTGGGCGTAGATGCGGCACGCGGCGGTGCAGTCCTGGCCGGCGTTGTAATAACCGTAGGCGCGCACGCCTTCGACCACGGCTTGCAGGTCGGCGTCGTTGCACACGATCACCGGTGCCTTGCCGCCCAGTTCCAGGTGGGTGCGCTTAAGTGTCTTGGAGGCGGCCTGGAGGATTTTCTGCCCGGTGACGATATCGCCGGTCAACGACACCATGCGCACTTTCGGGTGGCTGACCAAATGGCTGCCGACGCCTTCGCCGCCGCCACACAGAATGTTGATCACCCCGCGCGGCAACAGTTGGCTCAGCGCGGGGGCCAGGGCCAGGATCGACAGCGGCGTGTGTTCCGACGGCTTGAACACCAGGGTATTGCCGGCGGCCAGGGCCGGGGCGATTTTCCAGGCGGCCATCATCAGCGGGTAATTCCATGGCGCGATCGAGGCGACCACGCCAATCGGATCGCGGCGCACCATGCTGGTGTAGCCCGGCAGGTATTCACCGCTCAGTTGCCCGGTCTGGCAGCGCACGGCGCCGGCGAAGAAACGGAACACATCGACGGTGGCGCTCAAGTCGTCCTGGCGCGCCAGGTGCAACGGCTTGCCGCAGTTCAGCGATTCCAGGCGGGCGAGGTAGTCGGCTTGTTTTTCGATGGCATCGGCGATGCCCAGGAGAATGTTCGAACGCTGCTGGGGCGTGGTCCGCGACCAACCGGCAAAGGCGCGGTGGGCGGCCAGGATTGCGGCTTCAACCTGTTCGGTGCTGGCTTCGGCGATGTGGGTGAGGATTTCACCGGTGGCCGGGTTGATGATCGGCTCGACAAAACCTTCGCCTGCGACCAGTTCGCCGTCGATCAGCAACGCAGTGAGCAGCGGTGTGGGCGCGCCAGACATTTTTCGCGATCTCTTTTCTTGTGTGGTCATGGCTGTTCTCGTACGAGGCGCCTGACCTTCTCTTATGGGATGAGCAGAGACTAGAGGTCAGGCGCGAGGTCAACAAATACTAAATACTGAAAGCAGCATTCGATTAAATAGATGGCTTGCGTGGGTGGGGCTGTTCGCGCGCCACCGTCAGGAACGGGTCCACCAGCGCCGGGCGTGCCGTGCCCCGGCGCCAGGCCAGGCCCACGTCGAGGGTCTGGCTGAGATCGGCGATCGGCCGGGCCTCGATGATGTCGCCTTCCAGCGACCAGGGACGGTAGGTCATGTCCGGCTGGATCGACACGCCCAGGCCAGCGGCGACCAGGCTTCGCACGGCTTCCGTCGAGGCTGTGCGCAATGTGACGCGAGGTTGCAGGCCGGCGCCGGTCCACATGCGCTGGGCGTTGTGGCCCATTTCATCGACGTTCAACTGAATCAGTGGCTCGCGGGCTACGTCGGCGAGGTTGATGCTGTCGTGTTCCAGCAGCGGGTGCTGGGCCGGCAGCCACAGGCGATGGGGTGAGTGGGTCAGCACTTCGGTCTGCAGGGCGTGGCGGTCTTCGAGATTGGAGAGGATCAGCACGCCGACGTCGATTTCGCCGCTGACCAGCAAGTGTTCGATGTAGGGGCGTTCGTCTTCCATCACGCGAATTTCGACATTGGGGTAGGCGCGCTGGAAGCGGGTGAGCAGATCGGCCAGGTAATAGCCGGCCACCAGGCTGGTCACGCCGATGATCAGCTGCCCGGCTACCTGGTCGGTGCTCTGTTGCAGGCTGCGCTTGGCGTTGTCGACGGTGGCCAGGATCAGGTGCGCCTGGCGCAGGAACTGGTGGCCCTGGTGGGTCAGGGTCATGCCCTTGGCGTGGCGGTTGAACAGGTTGACGCCGATTTCCTGCTCCAGTTGCTGGATCGCCAGGGTCAGGGTGGACTGGGAGATGAAGGCGGTCTGGGCGGCGGCGGAGATCGAGCCGGTCTCGGCCACGGCGATGAAATGACGGATCTGACGCAAGGTCATCATGCTGGAATTACCAGTGGGGTGTTTTTATAGATTTGTTCGAGTGTATATCGTTTTAATTGAGGGGTAGGGGCGTTACATCTGGAAGCACTCTAGATCGGGGGTTTTTGGCACTTAGTTTTACGCTGGGGGCCTATTGGTCCTATGAACCTGCGTTTCTGGAGGCTGTTAATGAATACTCGTGGATTGCTTGATCAACTGCTCAAATCTGGCCAGGACATGTTGCAGAACAAGGCTGGTGGGCAGCGTAAAGGTGAGGATAAGGGGGCCCTTGGCGGCCTGCTCGGCAGCGGTGGGTTGGGCAGCTTGCTCGGTGGTGCGGGCGGGGGCGCCTTGGCAGCCGGCGCTATGGGGCTTTTGTTGGGGAACAAGAAAGCTCGCAAGTTTGGTGGCAAGGCGCTGACGTACGGCGGATTGGCCGCGCTGGGTGTGATTGCCTACAAGGCTTACGGCAATTGGCAGGCGCAGCAGGCCAGTGCGCCCCGGGGTGAGCCGCAGACGATTGATCGCTTGCCGGCCGCTCAGGTTGAGCTGCATAGCCAGGCGATTCTCAAGGCGTTGGTGGCGGCGGCCAAGGCGGATGGGCACGTGGATGAGCGTGAGCGTGAGTTGATCGAAGGGGAGTTTGTGAAGCTGGATAATGATCAGGAGTTGCAGCATTGGTTGCATGCTGAGCTGAATAAGCCGCTGGATCCGGCTGATGTTGCCCGGGCGGCCAGTACGCCGGAGATGGCGGCTGAGATGTATATCGCCAGTGTGATGTTGGTGGATGAGGAGAACTTCATGGAGAAGGCTTATCTCGATGAGTTGGCGCGGCAGCTTAAGTTGGAGCCGGGGTTGAAGGTTGAGCTTGAGAAGCAGGTGCGGCAGGTGGTGGCTGGTTGATTGATTGATTGATTGATTGATTGATTGATTGATTGATTGAGTACATATCCGTTGCTGCGGTAACGGCTACTTAGGGTTCCGCTCTTACAGCGGGTCACTTTTGGCAAACGCCCGGAATGCCGGCCCAGCCAAAAGTAACCAAAAGGTCTTTGCCCCACCACTC